>USGK01000016.1 GCA_900554175.1 uncultured Clostridium sp. | reverse complement strand
AAATAAATAAAGACAAATCACTATATAGAAAAAAATCTATATAGTGATTTTTTTAAAATAATTAAGTATTGATAAATATATTTATAAAAATTTAATAATATAAAGAAAAATTATTTATCAATATTTTTATGTGAATAAGAATGCGAAAAACATACATAATATCAAGGAATCAAGATGTAAAAGATTTGCAAAAAATGTATTTACAACTAAAAATGACTATGATATAATTACACTAATTATTAAGAGAGGGGCCAAAATATGAATCAAATATTGTCAGTTGATAATAATAATAGTAGCAATAATTATAAAAATAATAAAGGATATGGAAGTGGAAAAAAAGCAGATATAAAAACTATTGTCATACTTTTTTGCATTATTTTAATAATTTTTGGTATTTTTATTATAGGGAATGGTGCATATTCAATGTATAAAAACAAACAGAAAGATAACCAAGAGAATTTAGGAAATGCGCCAACAACTTCTGAGGAAGAAAAAATAACTTTGCAGATGGTTTCTGATAGAGAGATAAAACTTATTGTTTCAAATGTAAATAATATAAAATCAATAAAATATAGTTGGAATAATGATGAAGTAATAGAGCCAAAAGTAAAAAAATATTCAAATTATGTTGAAATAGAGAATATAGAAGTACCACCTGGAACAAATACAATACATGCATTAGTAATAGACGAAAATAATCAAGAAATAAAATATGAGAAAGAATTTACTTCTCCAGAAAGACCATATATAAAGTTATCTTCTGAAGAAAATGCTATAAAAGTTGCAATTACAAGCAAGACCAATATATCAAATATATCTTATTATTGGGATAATGAAGAGGCAAAGCAAGAAAAAATAAATGCTCCAAAGACAGAAAAAACATTTGAAATTAATAAAACTGGTGAGCATGAATTAAATATAACAGCAGTCGATGATCAAGGAAATGAAGCAACTAAAACTAAGAAAATAAAAGTAGTTAAAGCTCCTGAATTAAAGGTTACAACAGATAATCAGTATTTTATAATAAGAGCTTCAGATGAAGATGAGCTATCTAAAATAGTTGTAAATTTGAATGGAACAGAAAAGGGAAAGACATTAAGTCAAAAACAATTTGAAATGAAAGTTCCTTTAAGTAATGGAGAAAATAGAATAATAGTTACTGTATATAATAAAAGTGGTGTAACAAAACAAACAAAATTGAAATGGACAAAGGAGTAAGCAATGATTAACGAAGTATATATAATTGATGATGATGAAACATCTATAGTTATATTTAGAGAATTATTTAGAGATGATAAAGAATACAAATTTATAAGTGTTAAAACACAGGAGATAGATATTGCTCTAAAAAATATTCCATCATTAATTGTTATAAATGAAGATGCTATAGATAGAGATTCTGTTGAACTTTGTAGACAAATTAGAAAAGATGAGGATAATACAATAACACCAGTAATTGTTGTTTCATCAAATGGATCTAGAGAGCATAGACTACAATTGCTTAATGAATCAATAGAATATTTTATAAAAAAACCTGTAGATGAAGGATATTTATACTATACTGTTAAAAATTTAACAAGATTGCTTACAATAAATAGAAGAATTAGTCCACTTACAGGTTTACCTGGAAATGTTCAAATACATGCTGAAATGAAAAAAAGATTATTAAAAAAAGAGGAGTTTTCAGTTTTATATGTTGATTTAGATAATTTCAAAGCATATAATGATGTATATGGATTTTTAAAGGGGGATCAAATAATAGGATTTACAGCAGAGGTTATAGTTGATTCAGTACGAAAGTTTGGTACAGGCTTTGTTGGACATATTGGTGGTGACGATTTTGTATGTATAGTTCCATATAAAGATACAGAAAAATTATGCAAAGAAATTATTGCAAGATTTGATCACGAAGTAACAAGATTTTTTACCGACGTAGATAATGAAAAAGGTTATATTGAGGTAGCAAACAGAAAAGGAATAATAGAAAAATTCCCATTAACATCTATTTCAGTAGCAGTTGTTGTTGCTGACAATAATAGATTTGGTAATATTCTGGAAATAGGAGATGTTGCTGCCCAAGTAAAACATGCTGCTAAAAGCGTAATGGGAAGTAGTTATGCCATAGATAGAAGAAAAGTAAATTTTAATTCATAAAGTGGAGGTATATTATGTATGAAAGAAGCGCAATAATACTTGATAAGTATTTTGAAAATCTATTTGGGTATACACAAAAGAATAACTTAAAAGAAAACTATAAAGATTATGCGAAATTAGTTGAATGTTCTGAAAAATACACAATAGCTACTGAGTCAGAAGATAAAATAATGAAAGAATATGATGAAGTAGCAGATAAAATAAAAAAAATTCAAAAAAATCAAGAAATATTAAGTAAAAAAAGCGCTGAAATTCAAGATGAAAGATACGACGTTTTTCAAAACATTGCAGAAGAATATGAAAAAATAAAAAAACGTTTTGAAAAGATCGATAATGATACAGAAGAAAATAATAAAAAAATAAAGCAAATTGAGCAAGAATTTATTAATGTAATATCTGATTTTTCTAAAAAGAGCGAAGAAAGAAATAATTTAGGAAAAGAAAGAAAAATAGTCGAACAAGAGTACAGTAAAGCATTAAATACTGCTTTAGAAACTTATAAAAATATAGATAAAGAAAATTTAAAAGTTGCAAGAGATTTTGAACAAAGAGACTTTAACCAAATTGAAAAAGAACTTTATGAAAAAATGAAAGCAAATGGTCTTAAAGAAAAAGTAGCTTTTGATTCAAATGTAATGAAAAATGCTATTGATTTAGCAATTAATATAAGAAAAAAAGAAATTCAAATATTATATAGTATATATGAGAAAACCACTAGATTATTTTCAGAAATAAAAAATAATAGTGTCAAGATTGAAAGACATAAAAAACAAATAAAAGATGCAAAAAGTAAGCTAGATTTTTTGAATGCTTTAAAAGAGTATTTGATACAATATCTAGATAATGAAAGGTTATCAGCAGTAAATGGTGAACAAGAACATAAAAAAATGATGAAAGAAGCATGTAAAAATTTTGAAAGTGATTTGGTACAAATTAATAATATGTATGAATTATTACTAAGAGAAATTGCCGGAAAGGCCACAAAAAAAATGTACAAAGAATTGTATGATGTCGAATATTTGAATAAACTAAAACAGAATTCTATAGAGTTTGAAAAACAAATAAGTAAACTTAATCTTATGGGTACTGTAATTGATCCAAATCATTGGAGAAATGAAGGAATGGAAAAGATTTATAAGGTTTTCTATAATGATGTAGTAGACGTTTATGGAAGAAATCTTTCAGAATTTAAGATAGATGAGACGAATAAAGAAGATAAAATAATTAATCAGGAAGATGGTGAAAACATCAATAATCAGAAAGATGAAAAATCAAAAGAAAATGAAGTAGAACATATTGACGATAAAAAAGAAAAAATAACAGATGTAGATGATGAAGAAGATGAATTCGATGAAAAAATTGATATGATCTTGGGATTTGGAAAAGAAGATAAAGATGAAGATGATAAAGAAATAAATGCAGATGAGGATGATTATGATATTGATCTTTCAGATTTAGATGACGATGATTGGGATGACGAAGATGATGAAAGTACTGACTGGGATGACGAAGAATATGAAGACGATGATGAATGGAATGAAAAAGAAATTCATAAAAATAACAAAGAGGATGAATTGGTCGAAGATGATTTTTGGAATGATGAAGATATACGATCTGAAGAAAATGAGAAAGATCCGAGTTATGATTTTGACGATGATTATGAATTAGAAGATAAAGAAGATTTAAAAAATAAAGTTGATAAAGCTAAAAAGCAAAATATGAATCAAATTATAGGATATAAAAATGGAGATAATCCATGGGATGATGAAAAAAATCAAAATTCAAAATCAACAAAAAAAGTTACTAAAGGAAAACACGGAAAAGGAGAAGAAAAAAGTAAGGGGTTACTTGGAAAATTTTTAAAATAGATAATATATCGAGAATAATGTTATAATTATGTAAAAACCACGTAATTTATGTTATATATTTAAAAAAGTGCATTTTGAAAAATGCACTTTTTTCTAATTATATAGAGATCTTTCATGAGAATGCTGGCGTGAATAATCATGCTCATTTTCATATGACTTTAGAGCTTCCTCAGGTGTTTTATTTGGATAGATCTTTTTTATGTAATTTACAAAAGAATTTTCATCAGTAAAGAATTGTTGTTCTAGTTCTTTATTATCATTATAATATTCAATTAAAATTTTATCATCATCTGAAGTATCATGATTTATTTTATCGTCGACATCAATATTTGAATTGTGATTACCTGTTTCGTCATTTCCATCAACGTCATCAACTGTTAAATTATGATTGCAATTTTCATGAGTGTCAGCTTCGGCGGATTTTTGATCAGCATGATATTTTCCGGCTTTGTAGGAATTAAGAGTCTCTTTAACTTCAGGTCTTGTATTATATGTACTAGATGTTTTTAAAGGTGCAGTAACTATAGATGTTTCTTTTGAATTTGTACCTTGAGTTACAGGAGCTTGTCCAAATCCTAAATCAATTGTTCCCATAGCTCCAATATCACATGTTAAAATATAATTTTCATTTGCATATGGGCTCTTTATTTTGTACATCGAATTTATTTGAGTCTTTTTAACATCTGAGCCATCATAATTCGATGCATAAATATTGTTTGTTGGAAGTGTTCCTGCTGTTTGAACTAAATTGTCACATGGTAAAAAGTTTCCATCTTTATCTTCAATTAAAAATGTAAATCTTGTTGAGTTTCGATTGTCTTCAACAGCATCAGAATATACGCATACAAGTTTTCCATTGTCAGGGACACCTAAAACGTCACCTAAAGTATATTTATCATTTATTTTTTGACTTAAATCAGTTTCTTGTTTGATATTTGGATTATTTTTTTGTTCATTATTCTTAACAGCATCTTTTTTAGAAGTATTTTTTATTTTTATTTTATTTTTATCAGAATCCTTTTCATTATTATTTTCAATAGATGGATTATCTATTTTAGCAATAGAAAGAATTTTCTCTTTAGGAATATTAAGTTGTTTAGAAATTTTGTCTAATTCATTATCTAAATCGTTTAACGAAACAGAATTTTGATAATCTAAATTATTAAGTTGTGTCAATAAATCAGGGATATCTTTATTAGTATTGTTTATAATACTATCTACAGAATAAGGTGAAGCAATAATTCCATTACCATCTTGTAAATCCCAAGCTAAGACATTATTTTTATCATCAATAAATTTTATAATCTCTTTATTATTGGCAACAGTTTCGATAGAAATGTAAATATCATTTTTTATCATTATTTTAGTATTTGTTGTATTATCTACTTCAACTGAATCGATAGATCCAACAAATTTTACATCTTTTAGAGTAAGTTTATTAGAATTGCTATTATAAAAGTTTTGTTTAATATTTTGCATATCTTTATAAATTTTATAATCTATTTTTTTCATAGAAATTTTCCCTTCTTTTAATAATTATAAGTTATTTATATATAATAACAAGTATATTATAACATAAATAAAAAATTTTTTAAAGTAGTTGCATTAAAGAATTATAGTGTGATATAATAAAAAACGATTATTTGTTTGGAATATTAAGGAGAATTTTTATGAATATAATGTTTGTTTGTACTGGAAATATTTGCAGGAGTGCTATGGCAGATTGGATGTTGAAAGATAAAATACAAAAGAATAATTTAAAAAATATTGAAGTTTTTTCAAGTGGAATATATGCTTCTGAAGGAGATAAACCTACATATGAGGCAGTTGAAGTAATGAGAGAAATTGGAATAGATCTAAAAAAACATCATGCTACCAATACAAGAAATTCAAATATTACTAATATGGACTTAATTCTAGGAATGACAAATAGTCATAAGGAAGAATTAATTTATCTTTATCCACAGTTAAGAGAAAAAATTTTTACATTAAAAGAATATGTTGGTTATAATAGAGAAGGACATAATAACATTAATATAAAAGATCCTTGGGGATATGATATTGAAACATACAGAGCTTGTAGTGCTGAGATTGAAGAATGTTTGGATTTATTGATAAAAAAATTAAAAGAATGCTAGTAATTGAATATAATATAGCTATTATGAAAGGAAGTATTTAAATGCAAGAAATATTAAAAGGATTAAATGATAAACAATATGAAGCAGTTACAAAAACAGAGGGACCTGTTTTAGTAATAGCAGGTGCCGGAAGTGGAAAAACAAAAGTTTTAACTCATAAGATAGCTTATTTAATACAAGAAAAAAATGTTTTACCATGGAATATTTTAGCAATAACATTTACAAATAAAGCCGCAAATGAAATGAAAGAAAGAATAGAAAGTTTAGTAGGCGAGCAAGCAAAAGACATATGGATGGGAACATTTCATTCAATATGTGTAAGAATTTTAAGAAAATTTATTGATAGAATAGGTTATGATTCATCTTTTATAATTTTTGATACATCAGATCAAAAAACTCTAATTAAAAAATGTATGAAAGACTTGCAAATAGATGATAAGTTATTTACGGAGAAATCAATTCAATCTGAAATCAGTAATGCAAAAAATGAAATGCTAGAACCAGATCAATATTTAGCAAGAGCACATGGAGACTTTAGAAAAGAGAGAATAGGACAAGTTTACGAAATGTATCAGAAAAGACTTAAAGAAAATAATGCAATAGATTTTGATGATATTATTAATTTTACATTAAAAATATTTGAACAAAATGAAGATGTTTTAAGTTACTATTCAAGTAAATTTAAGTATGTTTTGGTAGACGAGTATCAAGATACAAATAAATCTCAGTTTACACTAGTAAAAAATTTAGCAAAAGCTAATGGAAATATCACAGTAGTTGGTGATAATGACCAAGGTATATATTCTTTTAGAGGAGCGGATATCTCAAATATTCTTAATTTTGAGAAAGATTTTAAAGGAACGGAAATAATAAAATTAGAGCAAAATTATAGATGCACAGGGAATATTTTAAAGATTGCAAATTCTGTAATAAAGAATAATGAGACTAAGTATGAAAAGAAATTATGGACTGAAAATGGAAATGGAAATTTACCAAAGGTTTATTCTGCTGATAATGAATATGATGAAGGAACATATATTGTTGAACAAATTGAACATTTAAAGAGACAGGAAAAATATTCTTATTCTGATTTCGCAGTTCTTTATAGAATGAACACACAATCAAGAGCAATAGAGGATATTTTAAGAAGGGAACAGATTCCTTACAAAATCGTAGGTGGACTTAAATTCTATGAAAGAAAAGAAATAAAAGATATAGTTTCTTATTTAAGATTAGTACATAACACTGCTGATAATTTAAGTTTAACAAGAATTATAAATGAACCTAAAAGGGGAATTGGAAAGACAAGTTTAGATAATATTACAGATATTGCAATTTCTAATGAAACATCAATGTATGAAGTTATAAAAAATGCAGATAAATATGGATTAAATAGAGTATTTTTAAATTCAAGAGAATTTATTAATTTAATTGAAGAAGCCAGACAAAAGAAAGAAGGCTTAAGCATCTCAGAACTTATTAAGTTTATATTTAAAAAGTCAGGATATATAAAAGCTTTGGAGGATGAAAATACAATTGAGGCTGAAAATAGAATCGAGAATTTAGAAGAATTTTTAACTGTTGCTATGGAATTCGAAAAAGAGGAAGCACAAAATACACTTCAGGACTTTCTAGAAGGTATGACTCTTTCTTCTGATATAGACAATGTCGATGATGAAGAAGAATCTGTAACATTAATGACTCTTCATAGTGCAAAGGGATTGGAATTTCCAGTAGTGTTTTTAGTAGGTATGGAAGAAGGAATTTTTCCAGGATATAGATCTATGGGAGAACCTAAAGAACTAGAAGAAGAAAGAAGATTATGTTATGTTGGAATAACTAGAGCAAAAGAACAATTATTTCTAACTTGTAGTAAAAAGCGTACAATATTTGGGTCTACAAGTTGTAATATGCCATCTAGATTTTTTGATGAAATTCCTCAAGATATGTTAGATGGTTATGATGAGGCATTTGGTATTACTAAAAAAGATGATAATACTTTTGCTGATAGTAAATATACTTGGAGTTATGGAGAAAAATCGAGCAATGTTATTAAATCTTATAATATTGGTAAGCAAGATAATAAAGTTGCAGCTAGTAGCATTGGAAGTAAGTCATCTTTTGGAAGAACGGCTGAGAGTTTCTTAAGTAATTTAGGAAAGAAAATTGGTGCGGGTAAGGTTGATTTGTCTCAGTATGGTGAAGGAGTAAGAGTTCATCACAAAAAGTTTGGAGAGGGAGTTATAACAGCTACTGCTCCTGAAGGAGACGATTTAAAGGTTGATATTAGTTTTGAAAAGGTTGGACATAAAAGATTGATGGCTAAATTTGCTAATTTAGAGGTTATTGAATAGATGGAAGTTAATCTTGTCGAATTAGTCAATATATAAAGCCTTATATAAGTATTTTAAAGAGTATAAAAAGTCTGCATTTTGGAAAGTATACTTCTAAAAGAAAGGAGTGATTTTCGTGGCAGATTTGTCTGAAGTTGAACTACAAAATTTGAGACATTTAATTGGAGCACATGAAACTAGTTATAATAAGCTTAATGCTTATTCTTCACAAGCAGTCGATCCACAAATAAAACAACTATTTAATAAGGCTGCACAAGATTCTTTAAATACTAAACAAAAATTGATGGGATTTTTAAGTTAGGAGGTTTTATGGACGAAAAAACTATGGTCAATGATATTTTAGAAAATGTCAAAGCTAGTCTTAATTCTTATCAGACGGCTATTGCTGAAACTGAAAATATGAATTTGAGGCAAACTTTTCAGCAAATAAGAAATAATGATGAAAGTTTTCAATATGAGCTTTTCAAGATTGCTCAAAACAAACAATACTATAAACCGGCTGCAAAAGCAAGTGTTTTAGAGATAAATAATGTAAAAGCAGAATTGCAATAAATAAAAATGATGTTAAATGAAGAATCGTTTAACATCATTTTTATTTTTTATATTCAAAAAGTGTGTATTCCCTATAGATTTTAAGTGAAAATTTACTGATTGAAATAAAGTTGTAATAAAAAAATAACTAAAATGTTATATTTCAAACTTGGTTATTTCCGTAAAAGATAAGAAAGTATAAGATATTTCTGATATTTACATTTTAAAAAAATATATATATTATAATAATGAAGAATAAATTCAAATTTATGATTTATGAGTGTTTACTATAATATAAGAAGGGAACTTGGAGTATGAAAAAAATAACTAGAATAATAATTTTAATTTTAGTATTAGCAATTTTAATTTGCTTTATAGGAATAACAAAAAGTAATGCAGCAAATGAGGAGAATACTATAAAATCAATTGGAGAATTAAATTATACAAAAGATGAATTAGATTCACATGCTCAGGATACTAATAATAGCAGATTAGAGTCAGATTTTAGAGAAAAAATTGAATTTGATAAAGATGATTTAGATTCTGAAAATAGTGATTTGAAATATATAGTTTATCCTAGATTAAAAAAATTAACTAAGGAAGATAGTGAAGGATATAGATATATTTTGACATTTCAAAATTGTTATATTTCTGAAAATGGAACGAGATCTAGTAATGGAGAAAATGTTTATTATACAAGGAGTAAGGATTTAAAAACATGGGAAAAACCGCAGGAATTATATACATCAGAGGATAAAGTATTTACTCTAAATACTAGTGAAGGAAAAGAAGAAAAAACAAAAAAATATAATTATTCAAGTTGTGATACATATGTTTTATCAGATGGTAGAATAATGTCTGTTGCATCTAAATATGCGGTAAATACAGGATATTACACGATGGAACAATTTAAGGAATGTGGAATATATGCAAGATTTAGTGATGATAATGGTAAAAGTTGGAGCGAAGATAAAAGAATTTATGCTGGATTATGTTGGGAGCCAAGTGTTATTCAATTGAAATCGGGAGAAATTCATGTGTACTTTACACATTCTGCACATGTTACATATATGAATGGTTATGAAGGAAATTACGGAAACGGATGGATTGCTCGTATATCACCACAATCTCAATCTGGAAGTGTGGCTATGTTATCATCTATAGATAATGGGAATAGTTGGAGTCCAAATATTGAAGGAACAGAAGAAAGCTATAATCCAAATGTAAGGAATCCATATTCCGCATATAGAATTGTTCAACAGTTTGTAAAATGGAAAGATGATCATAATACAAGGGTAAATTATAAAAATCTATTTTATGGATCTATTTTAAATTCTATTGACCAGGCAAATAATAAAATAACAAGTGTAGCATGGGGAAGAAATAGAGGAATTACAATAGATAAAAATACTGTAATAAAAATGACAGATCAAATGGCTGTTGCCAAGGAATTAAATAATGGCAAAATGGTAATGGCAGTAGAAACTTCTAGGTTAACTACTGGAAAAGATATACAACTAAAAAATGTTACAGTAATCGAAGATGGAAAAGAAACAAAAGTTCAAAAGGCGATAGCATTAGATACAGGAGAAGAATTACCTAATGGTAAATATGAAAATTTATCAAGTAGTGAAGAAAAAACTATAAAAAGAATAGTAGGAGAATATTCAACATCACTTATACATGATATTTCGTTAGCTTATTCAGAAAAGAAAAAAGTAAATATAGTTGATAAAGATGGAAATATTATTACTAAAGAAAAATTTTGGTTAGACCTTAGTGATGATACAGATATTTCAAATAAGACTTATTCAAGTGAAGAAGAGGTTTATGCAGGTGAGGGGTTAGGTATTGCACAAGAGGGTCCTATAAATAAAAATTCGGATTTTTCTAGTGGAGCAGCTCCTTATATCACGCAATTTCCATCAGGAGAAACAGTGCTAACATATTTGGAGAATGAAGGTGATAATAAAGCTAAAACAATTTTACGTTTAGGTGATGAAAATGGAGATTTCTCAAACAACAACAATATTACATTAGCAACAAGGGGAACGTGGAATTCTATTGAATTATTATCTTCTCATTGTGTAATGTCTTCAATAGCTAAAACACAAAATGATAAAGAAAGTACAAAGGCTATAGAGTTAAATAAATTTTACTTAAATCATACAATAAATGCAGATTACTTAAACAAAGAAATTATTGATTCAAAAAATATTGAATGGAATGATAATACAGATGCGTTATTTATTGGAAGCGAATCCCAAGCACAGGCTACAATAAGAGTAGCATATGATAAAAATAATCTATATTTTTTAGTTGATAGACTAGATAATAACATTCAAGATGAAGATAAAATTGAGTTATATATAAATGTAAATGAAAAAAATAATGATTATTATAAAATTATTTTGTCAAAAGAAGGAGCAGAAAATATATATTTCCACTCTAATGGAAAAGATGAATTATTAAATAATAATATTTTATCAAGCAAAATAATTATAAATGATACGAAAGATGAGTTGGGTGGATACAAAGTTTTAACAACAATTTCCAAAGAAGGTTTAGAAAAAATATCGGATAAAATAAATTTAAATGCTATTTTATATAATAAAGATTCAGAAGAAACTGTGATTGAGGATACCTTTGAAGGAATTGATTTAAAGGATGTTACAACATGGAATAAAGTGAAATTTGTTGAACAGTATTTTAATATAATAAAGGATTACGAAAAGATTGAAAAATATATAATAAAAATAAAACCAAATACAAAATTAAGTGAATTTATAAAAGATGTAGATACAAATATGAAATTTACTTTCCAAAATAAAAAAGGTGAAAATGTTACAGATATGGATAAAAACGTGGTAACAGGTATGAAAATAAAGTTATCAAATGAGGATGAGTTTATAATGGTAGTAGAAGGAGATTTAAATTCTGATGGAATTTGTGATGTGTCAGATATGGGAGTTATAGCAGCGAAAGTAGTAGGAAAAGAAGAGATTACAAATGAATATTTTAAAGCAGGAGATCTAAATTATGATAATTCAATAGATATTTCTGATTTATCTATAATAGCAAATTCAATAGTAAAATAGAAAATGTGATTTATGTGAATTTTTGAGGTTTAATATTGCAAAAAAATGAAAAATGAGATAAAATAAACAAAAATAAAAAAGGAGTAAAAAATGAAAAAGATATTTATTAAAATAAGATTGTGGATAAAGCTTATTATACTAATATCTGTTGCAACTTTTTTAATCTCAGGAGCAGTTATTTTGCTATATAAACCAATTTATAGTGTTACATTAAATGGGACATGTATTGGATATTGTAGAAATAAAACAGAGTTACAAATGAAAATTGATGAATACATAGAAAAAGGAAATGGAGATAATGCAAATATTGCATTTGTTCAAATAGATAATATGCCTAAGTATAAATTATGTTTAGGAATAAGAGATATTCAAGTAAATGATGATGAAATTTTTGAAAGAATAAAAAGCACAGGAGTTACGTATTATAAATATTTTGCAATATTAGAAGACGATGAAGAAAAAATATATGTTTCAAATTTTGAAACTGCTGAAAGTGTTGTAAATACACTACGAGATAAAGAAAGTACCAATATTGATAATATACAAATTTTAGAAAAATATGAAACAGAAATAAAGGATTTTATATCTGCAGAGGATGCAGTAGCAACTTTATATAAAGAAAAACAAACACCTAAAGTTGTTGTTGCATCTACTAAAAACAAAGTGAATAATACAAATTCAAGAAATGAGAGAATATCTACATCGACGAATATATCTAAGGCATATGTTTCACTTGGAATAACATTAATTAAACCAGTATCTGGGACAATATCGTCAAGATTTGGCGTAAGAAGTAGTATACGTTCAAGTGCACATACAGGTTTAGATATTGCTACATCAAAAGGTACTCCAATTTCAGCTGCTGCCTCTGGAACTGTTACATTTGCAGGGTATAAAGGTTCATATGGATATTTAGTAGTAATATCTCATAGTAATGGTGTTCAAACATATTATGGTCATTGCAGTAAGTTATTTGTATCGGCAGGCGATAAGGTTGCACAGGGGTCTAAGGTTGCAGCAGTAGGTAGTACAGGAAATTCAACAGGTCCACATCTTCATTTTGAAATAAGAGTAAATGGAACACCATATAATCCACAAAATTATTTATATTAAATAGTATAGTATTTAAAAATTGCAAATTAAAAAGTTTGCAATTTTTAAATTTTCTTGGAAATTAATAAAATATAATGATATAATAAAAAAAATTGAAAGGAGTGTAAAATGGAGCTAGTAGATATTGTAGATGAAAATAATAAATTAACTGGACAAATTGAAGAAAGATGGGTAGCATATGAAAAAGGTCTATGGAGAAGAACTGTTTCTTGTTGGATAATGAATAAAAAAGGAGAAATACTTTTACAAAAAAGATCTAGTACTAAAAGAAGAAATCCAAATAAATGGGCAAAGACTGGGGGACAAGTTGATGCAGGAGAAAATGTTAAGGATGCAATATTTAGAGAAGTAAAAGAAGAGCTTGGAATTACAATTCCAAAAGAACAAATTAAGGTTATTGATATTCACAAAAGTAGTGATAAAAATAAACGATTTGCATACAATTTTATATTTGTGGTAAATTACAAAATCAACGACTACATACTACAAGAAGAGGAAGTATCAGGTGTTAAATATGTTACAATAGAGGAAATGGAATTATTAAAAAATAATAATGATGTAAATTATACTTTTTGTAATTGGGATGATGAGGATTTTTATAGAGAGATAAAATTACTGAAAAAAAAGAGAGATGAGATTTTAAGCATGAATAACTAACAAAAATGGTTGGATACGAAGAGACTAAGTAAATGAATTAAAATACAAAAAAATATTAATTTTCATAAAGACGAAATTGTTACATATAAATATTATATAAAGATATTTATAAGGAGATTTGTTTTTATGATAGTTTTAAATAAGAAAAGGATATTGCTTATAACAGGAAGTGTATTTATTGGATTACTTAGTTTTACTTTTTGTTTAAATCAAAAAAACGATATAAAAAATGATTATGTACCTACAGTAAGTCTTCCAGTATCAGGAAAAACTGTTGTTGTAGATGCACGGACACGGAGTACCA
This sequence comes from uncultured Clostridium sp., assembly GCA_900554175.1. GTDB lineage: Bacteria > Bacillota > Clostridia > TANB77 > CAG-508 > CAG-269. Next base: position 16,237 of record USGK01000016.1, on the reverse strand, counting down.
GATGAAGGAGCACAAAGTAGTAATGGAACCACAGAAGCTGCTACAAACCTTGCAATTGCATTTAAATTACAAAATTTACTTGAAACAAGCGGTTGTAAAGTAATTCTTACAAGATCAGATGAAAATGCAATATATGATATTGATAGCAAAACATTAAAACAAAAAAAGGTATCTGACATAAGAAATAGAGTAAAAATAGGTAACGAAAGTTCAGCTGATATTTTTGTTTCAATACATCTGAATAAGATTCCACAACCACAATATGATGGTTGGCAAACATTTTATAATAAAGAGAGTGAAAATGGAAAGAAATTAGCAACATTAATACAGTCCAATTTAAATGAAGCTATTCAAAAAGAGAATAATAGGGTGGCTAAAAGTATTGAAAATATTTATATTGTTAATCATGTAGAAATTCCAACTACAATTGTAGAATGTGGTTTCCTATCAAACCCAGAAGAAGAAAAAAAGTTATTAGATGATAGTTATCAAAATAGATTGGCATGGGGAATTTATAATGGAATAATAGATTATTTTTATGAATAGAGTTGACTTTTTTTAAAGAAAATAGTAGTATAAGGAATAATTAAATAGGGGCAAATAGGGAGATTTTATATCTTCTTGTTTGCTCTTTTTTTATGAGAAAATTTTAGCAATTTATCATTGAAAGATATGAAAATAAGATGTTAGGAGGTAATTGGATGGAAGAGGATTATTATAAGGTTTGGCTATCATTAATTAAAGATTTGGGAATAGTGAGATTTAGAAATTTGATAAAAGAATTTAAAACTATAAAATCTATATATTATGCGGAAAAATATAAATTAAATAATGTAGTAGGAATTGGTAAAAAAATATCAGAAAATATTTTAAATAATAGAATAAAAGAGATTGCTAAAATACATTTAAAATATATGATAAAAAATAATATAGAAATTGTTTCAATTTTGGATGATGAATATCCTAATATTTTAAGAAATATATATGACCCACCAATATTTTTGTATTTAAAAGGAAATAAAAAAATATTAAATAAAATGAGCATTGCAATTATCGGATGCAGAGAGGCTAGAGATTATGGTAAGAAAATAGCTAAAAATTTTGCCTATAATCTTTCAAAAAATAATATAAATATAATAAGTGGATTGGCAAAGGGAATTGATACTTGTGCTCATTTAGGCGCTATTTATGCTAAAGAGAAAACCATTGCTGTTTTGGGAAGCGGAATTAATGTTATTTATCCAAAAGAAAATTTATATTTAGTTCAAAAAATTTTAGAAAATGAGGGTGTTATTATTTCAGAATATCCATTGGGAACGGCTCCTGAAAAAAGAAATTTTGTTGCAAGAAATAGGATAATAAGTGGAATGTCGAGAGGGGTTTTAGTGGTAGAGGCTAAGAAAAAAAGTGGAACTTTAATTACCGTTGATTTTGCTTTGAATGAGGGAAGAGATATTTTCGTAATTCCTGGAGATATTAGTTCAGAAAATTCTTTTGGAACGAATGATCTTATAAAGCAAGGTGGAAAATTAGTTACAGACTTTACAGAAATTTTAGAAGAGTATGAATTTAAATAACAAACTTTGAATGTTAAAAGATTTACAGATTAAATTCAAGTATAAATGTTAAATTTAAGGAAAAATCTTGCTATTTTAAGGTTTGTAAGGTATAATATAAAAGTAAAATTTTATAAAGAGAAAGAAGAATGTTAATGAAAGTACTAGAAATAAGAAATAAATATTTAAATTTTTTTAAGAATCACGGACACAAAGTTATACCTTCAGCTCCATTAATTCCAGAAAATGATCCATCAGTATTATTTACAACTGCAGGTATGCAACCTTTAGTTCCATATTTGCTTGGTGAGAAACATCCGGAGGGGACAAGACTTACAGATTTTCAAAAATGTATTAGAACAAATGATATTGACGAAGTTGGTGATAATAGACATTTAACATATTTTGAAATGCTTGGAAATTGGTCTTTAGGTGATTATTTTAAAGAAGAATCTATCAAAATGAGTTATGAATTTCTAACAAAGGAATTACAAATTCCGGCAGAGAAAATATCAGTTACATGTTTTGCAGGAAACGAATCACTACCTAAGGATGAAGAGTCTGCTAGATTATGGGAAGAGGCAGGTATTTCAAGGGAAAGAATATATTTCTTGAAAGATAACTGGTGGATTGCAGGTGAAACAGGTCCATGTGGATCTGATACAGAAATGTTTTATGATACAGGAAAACCAAAATGCTCAGAAGGATGTAATCCAGATTGTGACTGTGGGAAATATGTTGAAATATGGAATAACGTTTTTATGGAATTTTATAAAAATGAAGATGGAACATTAACGAATTTGAAACAAAAAAATGTAGATACAGGTCTTGGACTAGAAAGAGTTGCAATGCTTCTTCAAGGAAAAGAAACACCTTTTGATACAGAGATATTTATACCTATTATGAAAAAGCTTGAAGAACTTCAAAAGATAGATAGCATTTATAGTAGAAGAATAATTGCAGAACATCTTCGTTCAAGTATTATGATTATTGCAGATGGAGGAAGGCCAAGTAATTTAGATAGAGGTTATGTACTTCGTCGTTTAATAAGAAGAATGATAAGACATATAAATAAATTGCAGATTAATCTTGAAGAACTATCAATGTTAATAGACTTAAATATTGAAACGCTAAAAGACATGTATCCAGAGTTAGAAGAAAAAAAAGATTCTATAAAATCTGTAATAATAGAAGAAAAAGATAAATTTGTAAAAACATTAGCACATGGTGAAAGGGAATTTTATAAAGAATTAAAGAATGCGAAAGCTGTTGGAAATAAAGTTTTGGATGGAAAGATAGTATTTAAATTATATGACACGTATGGTTTTCCACCAGAGGTAACCAAAGAGCTTGCTGAGGAGAACGAATTTACAATTGATATGGATGGATTTAATAAACTTTTTAAAGAGCATCAGGAAAAATCAAGACAAGGCTCAAGTCAGAAATTTAAAGGTGGATTAGCGTCAACTGGAGAAATGGAAACAAAGTATCATACTGCAACTCACTTATTGAATGCAGCATTAAAACAAATTTTAGGTATGCATGTTCATCAAAGAGGTAGCAATATAACTGCAGAAAGGATGAGATTTGACTTTTCGCATGATAGTAAAATGACTGATGAGCAAAAGAAACAGACGGAGGATTTAGTAAATAAATGGATTCAAGAGGCAATTCCTGTTGAACATTTGGAAATGAAAAAACAAGAAGCTATAGATATGGGGGCAGAAGCTATGTTTATAGAAAAATATGGAGATGTTGTATCTGTTTATAAAATTGGAGATGTTTCTTTAGAAATATGCGGTGGACCTCACGTATCTAATACAAAGGAATTGGGTAAATTTAAAATAAAGAAAGAAGAGTCTAGTTCATCTGGAGTTAGAAGAATAAAAGCTATCTTAGAATAAAAAGGAATAAAATTTTTAATTTAATAGATGAAAGAAAGAAACGAATAAAGTTTAAAAATCTTTAGAAAGGAATGATATTAAAATGGATGATAATTGTTTATTTTGTAAAATAATCAGAGGAGATGTTCCATCTTCAAAGGTTTATGAAGATGAAAAAGTTTTTGCTTTTAAAGACATAAATCCAGCTGCGCCAATTCATATATTATTAATACCAAAAAAACATATTTCTTCACTTGCAGATGTAAAAGAGGAAGATGGAGAACTAATTTCACATATGCATAAAATAGTTAATGTAATTGCTAAGCAAGAGGGATTTGACGAAAATGGATATAGATTAATAGTTAATTGTGGTAAAGATGCTGGTCAAGAGGTTATGCATTTGCATTTTCATATATTATCAGGAAAAAAACTTGGGGATAAAATTGTTTAAGTCAAAAAAGGTAATTTAGGGAAAAATCCCTTTTTACCTTTTTAATTTTTTAATAGAAAACATAATAATAGATTATTTACAGGGATTTTAATATAAAATTTTAAATAAAAAAGGATTGAGATTATGGAAAAGAATATAATAATATATTTATTGATAATAAATATAATTGGTTTTTTAATTATGGGAATAGATAAACTTAAAGCCATTAAAGGAATGTGGAGAATTCCAGAGAATACTTTATTTGCATTTACTTTTTTAGGTGGTGGAGTAGGTACTATTCTTGGAATGTATATATTTAGACATAAAACAAAGAAATTAAAATTTATAATAGGAATGCCAGCAATATTAATTCTAGAAATTTTGATATATATTTATTTTAGATTTATGATATAAAAAGATAAATAAAAACAAAGATTTGATAGACATAAAACAATAAAATGAAAAAATATAAATAATAAACATTTTATCAACAGCTGATGTGTGAATAAAATAGCACTTAAATGTGACTTTTTAAAGTTATTCACAAAGTTATCCACAGTTTCCACATATAGAACATTTTTTTTTGTAACATAATTAGATAAACATAATATAAAATCGAATATTAAGAAATTTTATAGTTATTTGTCAAAAAAAGGAACAATTTGTTAAAAAAACACATATGTTGTATTAAGTGAAAAAAGGTGGAATGTATATGTTAAAAAGGTTTATGTATTTATTCAAACATGGCTTTTATAGAGGTATGGAGGAATTAGATATTAATTTGGAAGAATTAAAAAAAATGCAAAAAAAAGGGGCAATATTAATTGATGTCAGAGCTAAAAAAGAATTTGAAGAGGGACACTTAGATGGAGCTATAAATATTCCTGAGTATGAATTTAATTATAAATTTAGAAATTTAAACATAAGTAATAATGAAATAATAGTTGTTTATTGCTCAAGTGGAAATAGAAGTAAAAAAGCTTGTTTGAAATTAAAAAATATGGGATATACGAATGTTTATAACTTATATGGAGGATTGGAAGAATATTGATAAATAACAGTTATTAGCTAAAAAAATAAAAAAATTTATCAAAAAGGTTGACAAAACCATGCATTTTGATGTAAAATATGAAAGTACGTTATAACAATGGTGGATGTAGCGTAGCTGGTTAACGCGCCAGTTTGTGGCACTGGAGACCGTGGGTTCGAGTCCCATCTTCCACCCCATTTTTATAATTTGAATATTGGGCTGTAGCCAAGCGGTAAGGCACATGACTTTGACTCATGCATGCGCTAGTTCGAATCTAGCCAGCCCAGCCAATTTAAAGAATTATCTAATTAAGCTTATTTTTGAGAATAAGTTAAAATATGATAATTTTTTTATTGCTCTGCATATAATAATCTGTAATTGCTAAAGCAATAAAACAATCATTTAGTATTAAAAACTAATTAATTCTGATAAAGTATTTGCAGAAATATTTTTTGTATTAATATAAAGTAGCATAATAAAAAGCACATAGTAACATTCTAAGTTATTATGTGCTTGAATTTTATCTATGATCAAGAGCATATCTAATACAACTAACAAGAAGATTATTAACGCTAACACCATTTTCTTTAGCAATATTAAAAATTTCGTCAGCCATTTCATTAGTAGTTCTGATTATGATTCTACGATTAGTATTTTTTTCTTTTTTTATTATGAATTTATCCTCTTTATCACTTTCTTGTTTACTCATTTGGATTCACCTCTTAAATAGTAGAATTATTTTATATTGTACCCAAAAAATGAAAATAAAAATATTGCCAAAAACTGACAACATTTTATTGCAAAATAAAAATTTTGATGATATAATAAAATTGTCGAATGATATAAAAAATGTTGAAAGGATCGAAATAAAATGGGAAAGAAAAGAAAATTATTTTGTGAATATGGACCAATAGCTTATAAGATATCCTTATTTAAAGAGGCTAAAAAGAAAGATTTTATAGATTTTAAGAACGGGAAAAAGTTTGCTAAAAAGAAAAATAAAAAAAATTTTGAATATATCTGGAAGGGAGACACCAAAGTTTTACTTAGAAAATTACATGGAGTAGATATGCGGGTTACAAAAAAATAAAGTTAAAAACTTACAATTAGCAAGTCAAAAGATAGATGGAATAATTATAAATCCAGGAGAAGAATTTTCTTTTTGGAATTTAGTAGGAAATGCAACAAAAAGAAAAGGGTATTTAGAGGGATTAGTTATTAGTAATAGCCAAATGAAAAAAGGTGTTGGAGGAGGTTTATGTCAAATGGCTAATATGATACATTGGTTAGTATTACATACACCTTTAGAAGTTACTGAATTACATCATCATTCAGATGCCTTATTTCCAGATGTAAAAAGAAGAGTACCTTTTGGTACAGGAACCTCAATTAGTTATAAAGCATTAGATTATAGATTTAAAAATACTACTGAGTATCCAGTTCAAATAAGAGTATGGCTAGATGACACATTTCTTTATGGAGAAATCAGAAGTACAGTTCCTTTGAAAGAAAAATATAAGATTGTAGAAGAAGATAATCATTATGCTAAAGATGAAGATGGAATTTTTTATAGAAATAGTAAAGTATATAGAATAATTACTGATAAAGAAACAAATCAAGAAATAAAAAAAGAATTGATATTAGATAATCATTCACAAGTTATGTATGATTATAATTTAATACCAAAAGAAGAAATTAGGGTGTAAATATGATTTTAGATGATATATTAAAAGCATTGAAAGAAGGAAAAAGTAATAAAGCATATACAATAAATGATAAAAGCTATTCTTATAAGGAACTATATAAATTTGTGTGTAATATATATCACTTTTTAATAAAGGAAAATAAAGACAAAAAGCCAGTTGTCGTTTATGGACATAAAGAGATTTATATGAAAGCAACATTTATAGCTTGTTCTTTTGCTGGAATGACTTATGTGCCAATAGATGATAGTATGCCTAAAGAGCGTGTGGAAAAAATTATAAAACAAGTAAATCCGTTATTAATTATAGGAAAGAATATATCAAAACAAAAAATTAATGAGATAATGAATGAAGACAGTTATAAAGAGGTAAATGATATATATTTGAAACCAGATGACATTTACTATATTATTTTTACATCAGGAAGTACAGGAGTTCCTAAAGGTGTTAAAATAACTTATAAAAATTTGAACTCTTGTATAAATTGGTTAAAAGACATAACAAGAATAAAAAAAGGTGTTATACTTAATCAAGCGAATTTTTCTTTCGATTTATCAGTTGCAGATTTATATTTGAGTTTGATAAGTGGAAGTGAGCATTTTATAATAAATGAAATTTTACGGGTTAGATTTTAATAAAACTTTTGAACAATTAAAATCAAGTCAAGCAAATCTTATGGTAGCCACGCCATCATTTGTAGATTTATTGCTTTTAGATAAGTCATTTGGAAAAGAATTGATGCCTAATTTACAAACAATTTTATTTTGTGGAGAAAAATTACTGAAGTCAACTATAAATAAATTATATTCGAGATTTGATAACTTGCAGATAATAAATAGTTATGGACCAACAGAATGTACTTTTGCAGTTACAAGCACAGATATAAGTAAAGATATGGTAAGTAGTGAAAATATACCTGTAGGGGTTCCTAAAAAAGATGTAAGTATATATATTGTGGATGAAAATAGAAATAAGTTGCAGGATGGAGAAATTGGAGAGATAATAATTGTTGGAGAAAGTGTTGCAGATGGATATGTAGGAAATGCTCAAAATAATTCTTTTTTTGAGTACAATGAAAAAAAAGCATATTTAACTGGTGATTTGGGATATATAAAAAATGGGATGCTATATTATAAAGCAAGAAAAGATAAACAAATAAAATTCAAAGGTTATAGAATTGAGCTTACAGATATTGAAGAAAATTTGCGAGAATTAGATTATATTGATAAGGCTGTAGTAATTAGAAATGCTAATGAAGATGACAAAGTTTTAAATATAATTGCATTCGTAAGTTTAAAAGAAAATGTAACTAAATCAGAGTTAGAAATTATACAAGATTTGCAGAAAAAAATACCAGAATATATGTGTCCAAAAATAAAAATTATTAAGGAATTTCCGTTAAATGCAAATGGAAAATGTGACGAAAAGAGACTTTTGGAGGAATTTTAAAATGGAAGAAAAAATTATAGAAATAATCGAAAATTTAACAGGATATAAGAAATTAAAAGAAAATAGAGATATAGACTTATTAGACAATGAAATTCTTGACTCTTTAGCATTTATTGAATTAATAACATCTTTAGAAGAAGAATTTGATATTGAAATTCAACCTACACAGGTTGAGCCTAATACATGGAGAAGTATTAAAAGAATTGCTGATTTAGTAAAGAGTCTTCAATAAGAGAAATACTTGAGAGGTATTTCTCTTATCTGTCTAAATACCATTCTTTTTATATTTTCAAACTTCAAATCAAAAGTATTGTTTTTTTTTAGATATTTATATTATAAATTCTTAACTTTATTGTCACCAAGTATGGAAATTCTTTCTTTTTGATATTTTTCAGTTACATAGACTAAAATTATCTGTTTTGATAATTCTTCATGCTGTAACCAAGCGGTAAGGCACATGATTTTGACTCATGCATGTGCTAGTTCAAATCTAGCCAGCCCAGCCAATTAAAATGTTTATCATATTTACACTTTACTTAAAACCGATTTTGAAAGTGTTTAAATATGATATTTTTTTATGAAAGAAAGAATAAATTAAATAAATATATATAAATGCAAAAGCTCGACAGGTATAAGATACCATATCGAGCCTTTTTGTCTTTATACACCTTCCTCAAAAATTTCAATAGGATGTGATAAAAACCCTTTAAAGAATAATTCATTTCCATACTCTCCATAAGGGTCATACATCCGAATCGTGCCCTGTTGATACTGTTCTATTGGAATATCAAAGTATTCTCCTTTCCCTGTTTTTACAGTTTCGACTGGGTCGGCGATGTATCTTTTTCCATTTTTAAGATAACAAACACTGACATGGTTGTCTGTCTTTTTGTGAGTAATAGGATTTTCCTCCTTTGTAATTGCGATGTAACATTCAACATTATGCTCACGCAACTTAGCAAAAAGAGTCATTCCATAATGTAGACAACAGCCGACATGATTTTGTGCAACAAAATTCGCCTCAATAAGGGGAAGATCAACCGCTTTTACATCAGCAGAAATCATCTCCATATTATGCTTAGAAGCTGCCTCAAAATCATACTTACAACCGGTTACCACTTCATTGTAAATTTTCTTAATGTTCATAATGTACCTCCTATATGGTTTTGGTCTGTGATTTCTTGGTTTACTATATGTAAAATACACTTGGGATAGAGTGTATGGATTTTTATTATTCTTTTTTCAAAGTGCTTAATTATATTAATAGTATAACATAATTTACATAAAAAATCAATTGTAATTTATAATTTTAAATCTCATTTTTTTTCTTTCTTCGTGTTCATACTTGCTCAAACTTTTTACATTTGTATTAATGCTAAATGATTGAAAGTATTTTAAATTAAAACGAGAATTAGTAGATTAGAATAGATAAATTTTAAAACACATTTTTATTATATATCATATAATAACCTTAGTAAGTTTAATTATTTTATAATGGTAATAAAGTTTAAATTAAGAATAATTAAATTTATATAAGGGGGAGATTGCAATGAAAAATTGGAATAAGCTAATAGGAATAACAATTACAGCTGTGATAGCTATAATTATATTATTATAAAAATAAAGAAAAAGGTAAAATAGATGTATGTGAAATATCAGAAAGTATAAATACGATATCTGAAGAGATAAATAAATCTAGTAAAGAGATTCCAAAATTAACAGAAAGTGATGAGCAATCATTGGAATTTCAAGAAACAGAATCAGAAGGATTTGAAGAGCAGGGACAAATAGCTTATGAATCGTGGGAAAATTCAAATGATTATGATGTAGAATTAGGAAAATACACGGGACTTACGTATTATTCACAAGTTGATAGCAGATGGAGAAGACATATATATACGTCTATTTCTAATAACACACAAACAATTGGAAAGTCGGGATGTGGACCAACATCTGCAGCAATGATAGTAAGCTCTATAAGAGGAACGATAACACCAGATACGATGGGAGATTTATTTGTAGCTAATGGATATAGAAGTGCTAATAATGGGACATATTGGAGTGCTTTTAGGTATGTTGCTGATAAATGGAATATTGAATATACAGAAACAAGTAATATGCAAAAAGCTATACAATTGATTAAAAATAAAAATTATGTTATATGTTCAGTAGGAAATGGATTGTTTACAACAGGGCGGACATTTGGTAGTTTTAACAGGAATAGAAGGAAAGTATATAAAAATATATGATCCATATTTATATATTGGAAAATTTAATATATCTAGTCGTAGAGGATTAGCGACAGTAGATGGTCATACAGTATATGTAAGTATAGATAATTTTAGAGCGTATTCTAATTACAAAAAATTTTTCTGTTTTAAAAATGATAGGACAGATGTAAAGGAAAATACAGATACAGAAGTTACAGTAAATAATAATACATCTGATGTAAATACAGTAAATTATCAAGTAAGAGTAACTGCTAATATTGGGTTAAATATAAGAGCAGGAGCAAGTACATCGTATTCAAAAATTGGAGGATATGCGAAAGGTTCGATAGTAACAATATCAGAAGAGTCGAATGGGTTTGGAAAGACTAATAAGGGGTGGATATCATTAAAATATACAAGTAGAATAAATGAGGAGGAAAGCATAAAAGATCAAACAGTAGGTCAAATAAAGAAATTAGCAAGAGCTAGTACTTTATATAGTAATTCAAATTTAACAGGTTATAAATACAATTATAAATCAAATACAACTATAACAATACTCCAAAATGTAAGTGAAAATGTAGATAAAATAAAAGTAAATGTTACCGGCAGAATTGCATATATTAATGTTAATTGTTATAGATGATAGTATATGTAAATAATGGAAGTAAGAAGAATTTACAAGTTCATTGATTTCTTGTAAAAAGACTCTAATTCCTTAAAATAAAGAATTAGAGCTTTTATCAATTCCATTTTATAGATAATAATAAATTAATTATTAGCAGAATATTTTTGCTTTAAAGTATCTATTTCTGTTTGTGGAGCATTAGTTGTTTTATACCATCCTTTTTCTGCCATTAAATTATAGATTTTGTTTTGAATGTTTAAAGTTTCATTTAAAGCATCTTTAAATGCCGTGTGAACATCAGCTGTTGTAGATTCTATTGTACCATGAAGATATAAATCGCAAACACCTTTAATAACTAATAATTCATTTTCCATTAAGTCTCTATCTTCCATTATAACCTCCTTATAATAAATTTAAAAATTTGTTAAAGATTTCTGTATGTTTTTGCTCAAGTTCGCCTATATATATAGAAAGATTGGGATCAGTTAATTTAGTAGAAGTTTTTTTACTACAAGACTTCATGAATTCTTCATGACCTAAGGCATCTTCTATATATAAAAGTTCTTTATTTGTCATAATAATCACCACCTAAAATAATTATGTACAGAAAATATGAAATGTATTCAGGTTCGTTGTTATATTTTAATGAAAAATTCTCGAATTTAAAAAAATGTATTGACAAAGTCAAAGAAAAGGGATATAATTACAATCGTTGTAAATAATGCAGGTGTAGTTCAATGGTAGAACTTCAGCCTTCCAAGCTGACTACGTGGGTTCGATTCCCACTACCTGCTCCATTTGAAATTAACTTACGGACTAATAGTTAGTAAGTTGTTTTTTTATAAATAATCTTCAAAAAAGAGGAAAAATTATCAAAATAATTTTTTCCTCTTTTTATATTCTTTAAAATGTAGGAATAAAAGCCGTGTCTTTCCAACACTGAATTTACATTACAGCATAGCTAAAAATGTAGTATGAGAATTAAAAATTAACTTATTCATATAACAAATAAAAATATTTTTAGAATATGTTTGGATAAACTAATTAATAAATACATTATTTTTTTCTATATAATTAAGCGGATCAGAATTTTTAAGTAGGTTTATTTTATTTTCAATGAATGTATTACCTGTTAAAAATATATTTTTACAATTTTTAGAATTTTTTATAAGATTATCATTAAATACAATATTTTGGGCACCATAATCTACATATAATCCACCGTTATTATTATATATATTATTAGATGAAACTAAAACGGTATCTCCTCCACGAATGCCAATAGCATATTTTTACAATTTCTAATTACATAGTTTTCATGTTCCCACATTCCAGTTCCTATACCAATTCCAGCACCTCCATTACCACCATAAGTCCCAGACCTTCCTCCTTCATATATGTATATGGAATCAATAACAACATTGTCTAACATGTCTATTCCTAAAGCTGTTGAAGGTGTTGAAATGAGGCGAAGGTCTCTAAAAACGCAATCTTTAATTCCACTATAATAAAATGCTTTCCCTCTATGTGTATATTGAGTTAAACTAGCCTCTGACATATCAATTGTAAAATTTTTAGCATTTGCTGAATGTAAGATTTCTTTTGAAAATTCACTATATTGCATTATATACTTTTTTATTTTCTTCTAATTTATTCATTTATTTCTCCTTTTTCTAGAAATTCTTCCACACTTCTTTGTATTTTTTCAAATTCAAATCCATCTGCTTTACATGTTTTCCATTTTCTTTTATTAGCTTCTTCTAAATTTATTATTGCCATTTATAATTGTATAATATTAAAATAAAAACTATTTACAAAAAATGTAAGTAATGATATTATAAGTCTAATTATAAAATGAGAAAATTGATATAAATTAATTGTATTTGAGGAAGAAATATATTAGGAAACGGAGGAATATAATGAAAGAAAAAAATGTTGTAAAAGCAGAATATGATGAAACTATGCTTGGGATACTAATCACTGAAGTAAATTGGTTATTTATATATTGGACTATTTCTGATGAATATAATAATGTGTTTGTAAAAAAATATGGAAAGGATTTTTTTGAAAAAACAAAAGAGGTTTTAACAATAAAGAATTTAAAAAATGGTAAGGAAGAGAAGATCGTAATAGAAGAGCCCACAAATAACTATTATGCAAAATTTAACTATTCGAATTCTGTATACCAAGTTGAACTTTCAAGAGTTGGAAAAGAAAATGATAAAGATTATGGATATAGAATTATATCAAATGAAATCCAATCTCCAAATATAAAAATTTTGATAGATGATTATAGTCAAGATAAAATAAGATTTAGGAATATAAAAACTGGAGAGGAAATGACAGAGACTAAATATTACAAGCTTAAAGAAAATAGTAAAGAAGATGTTAAAAGATTATATGATGATATAATTAAGCCTACATGGGATTCATATAAAAATGAAAATGGATATAAAGAAAAATAAAAAGTTATAATTTTATAACAATATATGAATTAATATTCAAACTTAGTATTTAGATATAGAAAGGAAGAAAAAAATGAAAGAGGCAAAAGGATATTTAAGTATGGTTTTACATACTCATTTACCATTTGTAAATCATCCTGAGAATGATAATTATATAGAAGAACAATGGTTATATGAAGCAATATCAGAAACATATTTACCACTAATAAAGTATTTTAAAATGTTAGTAGAAGAAAATGTGGATTTTAGAATAACAATGTCGCTTACTCCACCACTGCTTGAAATGTTAGATAACAAAGTTCAGCAAGAAAAATATATAAGGTATTTACAAAAACATATAGAATTGTGTCAAAAGGAGGTCGAAAGAACAAAATATACAAATGAACAGGAAAATGAATTGGCAAGATATTATTATGAAAGATACTCTAATGACTTATATATGTTTAAAGATATATATAAATGTAATCTAATAAAACAATTTAAAAATTTACAAGATGTTGGTGTTTTAGAGATAATTACCTGCTGTGCTACACATGGTTTTATACCAATGCTTTACACTAATGAAAGGAATACAGAAGTACAAATAAAATATGGAGTAAAAACTTATGAAAAGTATTTTAAGAGAAAGCCCCGTGGAATTTGGTTAGCAGAATGTGGATATGTACCTGAAGTGGAAAAATATTTGAAGAAATACGGAATAGAGTATTTTTTAACAGAAATGCATGGAGTAATTTATGCCAACCCAGTTCCTGTGTATGGGGTATATTCTCCTATAGTTACTCCTCAGGGAATTGCTGTATTTGGAAGAAATGTAGGTTCCACTATGAAAGTATGGTCTAATTCAACAGGCTATCCAGGAGATTCAAACTATAGAGAATTTAACAGGGATATTGGATATGATTTAGACTATGAATATATAAAACCATATATTGCTTATGATGGTGTTAGAATACCTACAGGAATAAAATATTATAAAGTTTCAAATAAGATGGATAATAAAGAATATTATAATCTTCGCAGAGCTAAAGAAACTGCAGAAACACATGCATATGATTATATGCAGGCAAATATAGAACAAGTAAAAAAAGCTAATGAATATATAAAAGGTAAGCCTCCTATAATTGTAAGTATGCAGGATACAGAATTATATGGTCATTGGTGGTATGAGGGACCTTATTGGCTATATATTTTAATAAAAAAGATTTACTATGATCAAAATGAAATAGATTTTATAACTCCTGGCGAATATATGGACAAGTATCCAGAGCTTCAAGTATGTGAACCAGCAATATCAACATGGGGAGCTGGGGGAACTAATGCACAGTGGATGGAATGTGAAGAAGCGGATATATACATACATTTAGATATGATGTCTAGAATAATGTGTAAATTAGCCAATAAATATAAAGATGAAAAAGATAAAATAAAAATAAAAGCATTAAATCAATGTGCAAGAGAATTATTATTACTTCAAACAAGTGATTGGGAATTTAATTTAACTTGTTACAGAGTAATGGAATATAGTTATGAACGAATAAATGCGCATATTGAAAGATTTAATAAACTTTATGAACAAATAGAGCAAAACACAATAGATGAACAGTATTTAAAGAACATTGAATGGAAAGATAAAATATTACCGGAATTAGATTATAGAGACTATATTAGTAATAAATAAAACACAAAAGTAGGCAGAAAGATTGAAAGGATAAATAATTTTCAATTAAGTTTAAGCCTTGTGAAAGGAATGGAATTAAATATGGATAAATTAAAAGAAAAAATTTTGAAAGATAAAGGTATAACATTAATTGCACTTATAATTACAATTATTGTATTATTAATTCTAGCAGGAGTAACATTAAGTGTATTAACTGGAGAAAATTGAACAATGAAAAGAGCAATTAGTGCTAAGGAAGAAAATGAAATTGCAGAAGAAAAAGAAGGATTAAAACTATCGGTAACTCATGCTCTGATGAAAAATGCCACTGATAATGGTGAAATGAAAGTTTATACAGATGATAAGCAAGATTTGGAGTCAGAAATAAAAAAGTATAAGGATGAGACAGAGGTTAATTTATTTGAGGAACAAGGATATATATTTGAAGTAGTATTTAAGAGTGGAAGGATATATTATATTAATCCCCATGGTAAGATAATTGAACCTTATACAAGTAAATTAGAAGGAAAATCTAATATTTTACAGCAAGACGATCCAGGAACATACTTAATATATAAAATAGAAGATTTAGTTGAACTATCCAATAGAGTAAATAGTGGTGATAGCAATATCTCTTTAGCAAGTGTTAAATTGAAAAATGATTTGGATTTTGAAAATCCGGATAGCTATTATAATAGTAGTAGAACCGATTTTGGAGATTTAAATAAAGATGGAACTACAAAGACATTAATTGAAGAATTAACTGAAAAAACTGATGCAAAAGATGAAGGTTTTATTCCAATTGGTTATAATGCAGGACTTAGTGTTATTCATGAATTTGATGGGCAAAACAATAAGATTAGTAATATGTATATAAAATCAAGCAGATATAAAAATATAGGATTGTTTGGTGCAGTTGATAATATTAATAATTTAACTTTATCAGGAAACATATATGTAACAGATGATAATATTGAAGAAGAACAATAGTGGATTAACAGGAGAGCATTCATGGGATAGTTATACAGGATGTTGTACTATTTGTGCAATAGAGTGCCAACATCAATGGGATGGAATGGGTAATTGTATGAATTGTGGGATGATATGCAGTCACTCAGATACTTATGAGCAAGATGGGATTACTTATTGTTCAATATGTAACGCTCAATTGATATGAGTTAAATTTTTCGTGGCAAAATATAATAAAAAAAATAAGACTAGTCAAA
>USGK01000015.1 GCA_900554175.1 uncultured Clostridium sp. | reverse complement strand
AATGCAAGTAGTACAAAAAATATGACAGGAGTATTTGACTTAAATGGATGTGTATGGGAAAGAGTGGCAGCATTTTATGAAGGTGGTTCAGCAGGTAAACCAATTTGGCATAGTGCAATGGTAAATTCAAGTACAACAAATAGTACAAAATATTTAACATTATATAAAGATAATAATAAAAAAGGAGATGCAACAAATGAAACATTAGGATGGAATTCAGATTACACTGACTTTGTTAATTCAAGCGGTCCAGTATTCAATCGTGGGGGCTATTACAGTTTTGGAGTCAGTGCGGGTGTGTTTGCTTACCTTAATTCTAATGGCCTTCCTCTCGACTACTTTGGTTTCCGTGTGTGCCTAGCTTTCTAGCACTTTGAAAGTGACTTAATTCTTAAGTCCCTTTTATCGGCACGTGATGTAACATTTTAAGAAATTTAAATACGGGAGATAAACTAAAAAAAAGAAGTTTGGATGAGTAAGCGCCCTAAAATTTAAAGAAAAAATATAGTGCATTATATAGTGTGTAAATTATTTAAAATAATAAAATTTATGCACTATATTTTTGTTGTAAAGAATTGAAGGAATAAAATCAAGTTCATATGTTAATAAAAAATCCTTAAAATTACCCATTGACAAAAAAAAGTATAAAGTATAAAATAATTAAAAAATACGAGTGAAAAAGAAAGGAGAGAAGGTTTTAAATTTAATTAAAACCGAAATTTATGAAAGTTTATGATGAAGCAAATAATTTAGCAAGATCTCTAGAAGAGTCCGAGGAATATGTGAATTTTAAAACAGCCAAACAATATATAAATTTAAATCCTGAATTAAAAGAAAAAATTCAAAACTTCGAGAAAGAAAGATATGCAGAACAAATGAATTTAATAAATACAGGAAAAAAAGATGAAAAAAAATTAGCTGAAATTCAAAAGATATATGAGGAATTAATTCAAACCGAAGAAATAAAAAAATATTTCGAAGCTGAACTTAGGTTCAATATTATGCTTGCAGATGTAAATAAAATAATTACAGAATCTGTGAAAGATGTCTTAGTTGATTAAAAAACATAGGAGGATAACAAAAATTATAATTTAATATTGTTTTAGAATCAATAATAAAATAATTAGAATTTTTGTGAAAAATTATGGAATATATAATAGTATTAATAACCTTAATTATAATATTAATAATTACAGCAATCGTATACAATCTTAATCCAAAAGAAGTAAAAAAAATGGCCAAAAGACCAAAACTTGATGAAATAGTAAATAAAATGCCTGATAATATTGAAGTTTGCAAAAGCATATTAAAAAAATTAAATAATGAGGATGTAAAAATAGAAGAAGATAAAAATGCGTCAAACTGTTTGTATATTGCAATGACAAACAAAATATTAATAGGAAATTTAAGAAATAGTTATACTAGAATTCAGACTATAGCTCATGAATGTTTACATTCAATTCAAAATAAAAAAATATTAAAGTTTAACTTTATATACTCAAATATATATCTAATTTACTTTTTCATAATATCAGTACTAGCAATTGGAAAATGGCTACCATATAAAATGATATTTTTAAATATATTTATATTTTTAAGTTATATATATTATTTTATAAGAAGTTATCTAGAAAACGATGCAATGATAAAAGCAGAATTTTTAGCAAAAGAATATATGCAAGAAAGTAAAATATTATCAAATGATGAAATAGAAGAAGTAACAAAAGAATACCAAAAATTAAACAATATTGGAATAAAGTTTATTAATTATGATTTGATGTTTAAGACAATATTAAAAGTAATAATATTTTTAATAATATGTATCATAAGATAAATTTTGAATTTTGGGCTTAAAAAGAAAGGAAAGAGCAAAATGAATATATACCCAAATATATACTTTACAAGTGTGTTGGATATAAAAATAGAGTTTTTAATAAAAAATAAAATAAAAGTACTTATATTAGATGTAGATAATACATTAATAGACTATTATAAAAAAATGTCAGATGATGTAGTTTCTTGGGCAAAAGAATTACAAGGACAAGGTATAAGGATGTATATATTATCAAATACAAATAAAAAACAAAAGGTAGAAGATGTGGCAAAAAAACTTGAGATACCATATGAGATGTTTGCAAAAAAACCTTTTAAAAAAGGATTTCTAAAAATAAGAGACATACTAAAAACAAATGAAAAAAATATTGCAGTTGTTGGAGATCAAATATTTACAGATGTAGTAGGTGGAAACAGATGCAATATGTTTACAATTTTAGTTGATCCAGTAACAAAAAAAGATTATTGGTATACAGCATGGAAAAGACCTATAGAAAATCAATTTAAGAAAAAAATAGAAAAGCGGAATAGTAAGAAAAAATTCTAAAGAATAAAAGGAGAAAAACAAATGTATATAAATGATGTAAATATAGTATATTATATAATAATAGCGATAGTGGGCCTTTTTGTTGGAGAAATAGTAAACTGGTCAAACAAAAGACTTCCAGAGTATAAAAAAGTTTTCAGTTTAGATTTTTTTAGAGAATATAAAGAAGAATTTTCTCCAAATTATATTTTAATGCTTATAAATGCAGCTCTTTACGTCGGAATTTTATATAGATTTGGAATTCATGATACATTAGTAGCAAATTTTGACTTAATAAAATATTTAATCTTAGTACCAATGTTATTATGTGTTGTGGTAATAGATTTTAAATTACAAATTATTCCAAACAGATTGAACCTAACAATGTTTGAAATAGGAATTATTTTTACTTTCCTTTATGGACTATCAAATGTAGCAATTTCTATAAATATGTTATTTGGGATGCTTGCTGGTGCAGGAATATTTTTAGTGATTACTTTACTAGGTGGACTTGTTTATGGAAAAGAAGCAATGGGACTTGGTGATGTTAAACTTATGGGAGCATTAGGATTGTATTTTGGACTTTCAAACATAATAATTATAGCGTTGCTTTCATTTTTAATAGGTGCAGTCCTTAGTATAATTCTATTAGTAACTAGAATAAAAAAGACAGATGAGTATATACCATTTGGACCGTTTATCGTAATAGGAACTTTAATTGCAATCTTTGTACCATATGAACAAATAGTATTTATTTTATGGAATATATTTAGTTTAGGATTATATAGTAGAAAGTTGCAAAGCTGAAGCATATGCAATTAAATTATAAATAAAGTAAAAAAGAAGGGATAATATGAATGAAAGAATACAATTATTAAGACATAGAATGGCTGGAATGGATTTACAAGGGATGATTGTAGCAAATCCTATTAATGTAAAATATTTAACGGGAATAGATGCAGAAGGCATTTTGCTGTTAACAAGAAAAGAAAATATTTATGTTACTGATAGTAGATATACTGAATATGTAACAAGCATATTAACGCCATTTGATGAAATTGTAGTAGATGATCAAAAAAATATATCAAAAGATGACTTTGAAAATTACTTTATGTTTTGTGAAAATGTTGGGTTCGAAGAAGACTACATTACTTATTCCAAATACAAAGAATATATGCATAAATTTAGAATTAATAATTTCGTTGAAGCTACTAAAATTATTGAATCGCTAAGGATGATAAAGGACAATGAAGAAATTGAGTATATAAAAAAAGCTTGTAAAATAACTGATGATTGTTTTAATATGATAATTCAATATATAAAGCCAGGAATGACTGAAATTCAAGTTGCAAGAAAAATTCAGGACTTCTATAGAGATTTTGCAGAAGGAGAATCATTTGAAACAATTGTTGCTTCAGGTGAAAACACTTCAAAACCTCATGCAATTCCAACTAATAGAAAAATAGAAAAACAGGATATTGTATTAATAGATATGGGATGTAAGGTAAAAGGATATTGTTCTGATATGACAAGAACTATTTTTATTGGAGAGCCTACAGAAGAGCAATTAAAAATCTATAATTTGGTTTTAAAAAATCAAAAACAAGTTTTAGATGATATACAGGAAGGAAAAAATATAAAAAATTTATCAAGAAGATTAGAAAACAATTTTGCAGAGTATGGATATGATATGATTCATAGCCTAGGGCATGGAGTTGGTTTGGAGATTCATGAAAAACCTTTTGTTAACTCAAAAAATGATAATTCTTTAAAAGAAAATATGGTTATAACAGATGAACCGGGAATTTATTTACCGGGAAACTTTGGGGTAAGAATAGAAGATACAGTACTAGTTAAAAAGCAAGGACATCAAGCCTTGACAGAATCAACTAAAGAGTGTATAATAATAAAATAAATTTATGATTGACTTATTCGTCAATTATTACTGTTGGCATAGAAAATTTTGACAACAGTTTTATAAAGTAAAAAATATAAAAATATTTTTAAATTTGAAAGGAGAAATAATTTATGGCAGCAGTTTATTCAGCAGGAGATTTTAGAAATGGAACAACATTTGAAATGGAAGGAAATGTATACAGAGTAGTTGAGTTTCAACATGTAAAACCAGGAAAAGGTTCAGCATTTGTTAGAACAAAATTAAAAAACGTTATAACAGGAGCTGTTTTAGAAAAAACTTTTAACCCATCTGATAAATATCCAGGAGCAGAAATTGAAAAGAAAGAAATGCAATATTTATATAATGATGGAGATTTATATTATTTCATGGATAATGAAACATATGATCAAATGCCTTTAAATAAAGAACAATTAGGAGATTGTTTGAAATACTTAAAAGAAAATACAGAAGTAAAGATATTATCATATAAAGGAAAGGTATTTGCAGTAGAACCACCAATATTTGTAGAATTAGAAGTAACTTATACAGAGCCTGGATTTGCAGGAAATACAACTACAACATCTGGAAAACCTGCTACATTGGAAACAGGATTAGAGCTTCAAGTTCCTATGTTTGTTAATATTGGAGATGTATTAAGAATAGATACACGTACATGTGAATATATGGAAAGAATTTAGTTTTTATAGAAAGGGATTTTTTGATTTGGAAAATTATAATGAAGATGTAGACAAAAAAATTAAAAATCTTGAAGAAAAAATAAATATATTATCATCTAAATTAGATTATATGACAGAAAAGGTAAACTGCATATTAAGAGATATTTATGAAGAGGAAAATGAAGGAATAGATGTAATTTGTCCATATTGCAACTACGAATTCAATTCGAATTTAGATGATGAAATGAAAGAAATAAAATGCCCAGAATGTGGCAACATTATTGAATTAGACTGGGATGGAGAAATGGAAGATGATAATGATGATAACTGTAGTGGTAATTGTTCTCATTGTCATGGGTGTGAATAAAATTTCATTTTGGTATCGGTAGTTAAAATACATTTAACTGCCGATATTATTTTATATTATTAAAAATTCACTTTTCTATTGAATTTTTAATAATATAAGTATATAATCTAAAATTGTAAAAAATCTAAATAAAATAATATAAAAATTATTTTATTAAACACAAAATTCATTTCAAATTAGGAAGGAATGAGAATATAATGACTAATATTGAGAGATTAAAGAAATACAAAAAAATACATATGGTTGGAATCGGCGGAGTAAGTATGAGTGGAATAGCCGAGATTTTAAAAAAGTGGGGATTTGATGTATCAGGAAGTAATAATGTAGAAAATGATGCAACAAGGAAACTTGTTGATTCAGGAATTAATGTAATAATAGGACATCATGCTGAGAACGTTGTGGGAGCAGATGTGGTTGTATATACAGCAGCAATAGATCCCGAAAATATTGAACTTAAAACGGCAAGACTTTTAGATATTGAAACAATAGAACGTTGTGATTTTTTAGGAGAAATTACAAGATGCTATGAAAATACTATAACAGTTTCAGGTACACACGGAAAAAGTACAACAACATCAATGCTATCACTATGTTTTTTAGAAGCAGAAAAAGATCCAAGTATTCAAGTAGGAGCAGATTTAAAACAAATAAATGGAAATTATAAGGTAGGAGAAAGCAGTTATTTCTTACTTGAAGCATGTGAATATGTGGAAAGTTTCTTAAAATTTTCTCCAAAGTCAGAAATCATTTTAAATATAGATAATGACCATTTGGATTACTTCAAGAATTTTGAAAACATAAAAAAAGCATTTATAAAATACGTAAAACTTGCTCCACAAGATGGTTTTATTGTATTGAATGCAGATGACAAAAATTGTTTAGATTTAAGAGAATATACAAAAGCAAAAGTTATTACATATGGAATTGAAAACGAAAATGCGAACTTTATTGCAAGAGATATCAAATTTGATGAAGAAGGTTTTTCATCTTATGAAGTATATAAAGATGGAAAATTTTATGAAAAAATAAAGCTTTCTGTTCCTGGAATACATAATGTATTAAATAGTTTAGCATGTATTGCAATGTGTGATGCTTATGGATTAGATAAAACAAAAGTAAAATCTGCACTTTCAAAATTCGTAGGAGCAGGGCGTAGATTTGAATATAAAGGAAAAGTAAATAATGCTAAAATATATGATGATTATGGTCATCATCCAACAGAAATTCTAGCAACAAGTAAAGCTCTAAAAAATAAAGAATTTAATAAATCTTGGGTGGTTTTTCAACCTCATACATACAGTAGAACCAAAACCTTAATAGATGATTTTGCAAAAGCATTATTAAATTATGATAATATAATTATATTAGATATATATGCTGCAAGGGAAAAAAATGTATATAATATTTCATCAATAGACTTAGTAAACAAAATAAAAGATTTAGGCAAAGAAGCTAAATATATACCAAATTTTGAAGAATGTGTAAGTTATTTAAAACAAAATGTTAAAGATGGAGACATTGTTTTAACACAAGGAGCAGGAACAGTAACTGAAATTGGCGATATTTTAATAAAATAAAAAAAATACTTGCAAAAACCAAAAATATGTAGTACAATATATATTGTTAAAAATTACCTACTACTTAGCTAAAAATTAAACACCTAACTTTTAGCCAAGTTTTAGGAAGTAAAATTAATAGGAGGTGCAAAAAATGATATCAAAAGAAATGAAAAGTTCAATAATTGAAAAATATAAAAGAGATGAAAAAGATACTGGTTCACCAGAAGTTCAAATAGCTCTTTTAACAGAAAGAATCAATGAATTGACAGAACATTTAAAAGTTCATCAAAAAGATAATCACTCTAGAAGAGGACTTTTAAAGATGGTTGGAAAAAGAAGAAATCTATTAAACTATTTAGCAAAAAAAGATATAAATAGATATAGAGAAATAGTTGAAAAATTAGGATTAAGAAAATAATTAATATTTCTAATTAATGTTAAATAAAGTTACATATCATATTATTTGTAACAAAAATTAAAGATAAAAGCCTCGTGCCCAAGCAAATAAGCACAAGGCTTTTATTAAAGAAAAAATATAAAAATATGGATTAAAATGTTTAAGTATTTTTTGTACTAGAACAATTTAATATAAAAAGTTTATTTTTTAGGTTTTAAGTAGCTTGTATAATGTTTTAATAAAAATATCTATATTAAAATATTATAGAGGTTACCAATTCCTAAAAATAAACATAAAATAATAAAATTTAGGAGGAAAATATGTTTAAAGTTTATGAAACAGAATTAGCAGGAAGAAAATTAAGCATTGAAACAGGAAAAATGGCAAGATTAGCTAATGGAAGTGTCTTAGTAAGATATGGAGATACTGTTGTAATGGTAAATGTAACAGCATCAAAAGAACCAAAAGAGGGGATAGATTTTTTTCCATTATCAGTAGACTATGAAGAAAAATTATATTCAGTAGGAAAAATCCCAGGTTCGTATACAAAAAGAGAAGGAAAACCAGCAGATAAAGCAATATTAACATCTAGGGCTATTGATAGACCATTAAGACCATTATTCCCAAAGGATTTTAGAAATGATGTAGTTGTTGTGGCAACAGTACTTTCTGTAGAACAAGATAATTCACCAGAGGTAGCAGCAATGATAGGTGCATCAGCAGCACTTTCAATATCAGATATTCCATGGGGAGGACCAACAGCAGCAGTTAATGTAGGATTAGTTAATGGACAAATTATTATAAACCCAACAGAAGAACAAAGAAATGTATCTGATTTAACATTAACAGTTGCAGGAACTGCAGATAAAATAGCTATGATAGAAGCCGGAGCAAATGAAGTTGAAGATAGTGTAATGTTAGATGCAATAAAAGCAGCACATGTTGAAATTAAAAAGATATGCAAATTTATTTCAAAAATGAAAGAAGAAATAGGAAAACCTAAATTTGAATATAAATCATTTGCAGTTATTCCAGAAATTTATGATTATCTATCAAACAATTTTAAAGAAGATATGAAAAAAGCGGTTACTGAAAAAGACAAAACAGTAAGAGATGAGAATATTTCTAAATTAACAGAAAAGGTAATGGAAAAATACAAAGAAGATTTTGGAGAAGAAAAACAACAAGAAGATGCAAGCAATATAGGAGAAGCTTTATATAAATTAGAAAAG
Source organism: uncultured Clostridium sp. (assembly GCA_900554175.1). GTDB lineage: Bacteria > Bacillota > Clostridia > TANB77 > CAG-508 > CAG-269. Next base: position 27,409 of record USGK01000015.1, on the reverse strand, counting down.
AAGACAGTAAGAGATATGATTTTCTATGAACATACACGTGTTGATGGTAGAACATTAGACGAAATAAGACCACTTTCATGCGAAGTAGGAGTATTACCAAGAGTTCATGGAAGTGCAATATTTACAAGAGGATTAACACAAGTAATGTCAATTGCAACTCTTGGAATGGTAAGTGAAGAACAAGAATTAGATGGAATAGATACACAAACATCAAAAAGATATATGCATCAATATAATTTCCCAGCATATTCAGTTGGAGAAGCAAGAACATCTCGTGGTCCAGGTAGACGTGAAATTGGTCATGGAGCTTTAGCAGAAAAAGCACTAGTTCCTGTATTACCATCAAAAGAAGAATTTCCTTATGCAATAAGAGTTGTTTCGGAAATACTTTCATCAAATGGATCAACATCACAAGGAAGTATATGTGCTTCAACTTTAGCTTTAATGGATGCAGGAGTTCCAATTAAAAGACCAGTTGCTGGAATTTCAACAGGGTTAATTACAGATCCAGAAAATCCAGATAATTATGTGATGATGACAGATATTCAAGGAATAGAGGATTTCTTTGGAGATATGGACTTTAAGGTTGGAGGAACAGAGAAAGGTATTACAGCAATTCAAGTAGATATAAAAGTAGACGGATTATCTTATGATATAATAAAAGAAGCTTTTGAAAGAACAAGAAAAGCAAGAAGCTATATTTTAAATGATATAATGCTTCCACAAATTTCTGAACCAAGAAAAGAGATTTCTGAATATGCACCAAAAATAATTACAACAAAAATTAAAGTTGAAAAAATTAAAGATGTAATAGGAACAGGTGGAAAGGTAATTAATAAGATTATCGAAGAAACTGGTGTAAAAATAGATATTGAAGAAGATGGACAAGTATTTATATATGGTCAAAAAGCTGAAAATGCATATGATGCATTAGATATGATTGAAGAAATTGTAAGAGAGATCGAAGTTGGTGGAATTTACTATGGACCAGTAACAAGAACAACATCATTTGGAGCATTTGTAGATTTAGGTAGTGGAAAAGAAGGTCTAGTTCACATTTCAAAAATATCAGATGAACATATTAGAAAAGTAGATGATTATGTAAAAGTTGGAGAAAAAGTAGCTGTAAAAGTAATTGGAATTGATGAACAGGGCAGAATAAATTTAAGTATGAAAGATTTAGCTGAAAATAAAAAAGAAGAGTCTAAAGAGGAAAAAATAGAAAATAGCGAAGAAACAACAGCTGAATAAAAAAGGGCATTAGGGGTTTTTCCCTTTTTGCCTTTTTTATATTTGGGGAAATTTGTTTAATTAAAATAAATATAACAGTAGCGAAATTTTTTAAATGTTATATTGTATAAAAAAATATTTCTAAAGTTAGATTATGCCTTGAGAAAGGAATGATATTAAAATGAGAAAAATAGGAGCTTATGTGCACATACCATTTTGCAAACAAAAATGTTATTATTGTGATTTTATTTCATATCCCAAAATGGAAAAGTATGAAGAAAATTATATAGAAAGTGTAATTAAAGAAATTAGAAATTTTAAAATAGAAAATCCAAAAACGGAATTCGATACAATTTATATTGGAGGAGGAACACCATCATATATAAAAGCAGAAAATATAAAAGCCATTTTAAACGAGCTTGGAACAAAATCAGCAAAAGAAATAACTTTAGAATTAAATCCAGGAACGTTTTTAGAAGAAAAAATTAAGATTTATAAAGAAGCAGGAATTAATAGAATTAGTATAGGGCTTCAGTCAAGTAAGGATTTTTTGCTAAAAGAGATTGGAAGAATTCATAATTTTGAAGAATTTTTGAGTACATATAAAGCTTTAAAAGAAAATGGGTTTCAAAATATTAATGTAGATTTAATGATAGGTCTTCCAAATCAGACTATTCAAGATATAAAGGAAACCTTATCAAAAATAATTAGTTTAAATCCAACTCATATATCAGTTTATTCTTTAATTTTAGAAGAAGGGACCAAGCTAGAAAGATTGGTAAATGACAAAGAATTTTGTGATTTAAATAAAATAGAACAATTGAGTTTACCAAATGAAGAAACAGAAAGACAAATGTATTGGTATGTTAAAAATATATTAGAATTAAATGGATATAACCATTATGAAATTTCAAACTTTTCGAAAAAATTTAAAGAATCAAAGCATAATTTAGCTTGTTGGAATCAACAAGAATATAAAGGATTTGGAATAGCAGCACATTCATATTTGAATAAAAAGAGATTTTCGAATACGTGTAATTTAAATAGATATATAGAAAATTGTGAATCAAGAAATTTTCAAGCAAATATTACTATACATGAAATTCAGGATAGACAAGTAGAGCAAAAAGAATTTATGATTTTAGGATTAAGAAAAATAGATGGAATAAAAATAGATGAATTTGAAAGAAAATTTAACGAAAATCCAATAATTTTATTTAAAAATGAATTAAATAAATTAGTAAATGAAGATTTATTAAGAATAGATGGAAATAAAATATTGCTAACAAATAAGGGAATTGATTTAGCAAATATAGTATGGGAAGAATTTATCTAAAGAAAAGACGTGTAAAGAAATTATTTACAAAAACAGTTGAAAAAAATAAAAATATGCTATATACTATTTTCTAGATTAAAAAAGGAAAGTAAGAAAATGAGAAAAAATATAATAAAAAATATGGAATGGAAAATCTTAATTTGTGCATTAGTTTTAAGTACAATAGGTTTGTTTGCACTTTATTCTGCCACTATTTCCACAGGATTAGACGAATTCAAAAAACAAATTATGTGGCTTATTGTAAGTATTATTATAATGATTGTAGTAATAAATATTGACTATGAGACATTATTAAAAATTTCCCCTATTTTATATGGAATTTCAATAATTCTTTTGATAGCAGTATTATTTACTAAAAGGATTAATGGATCAACTGCATGGTTCTCGTTTGGAGCCTTTTCATTTCAGCCAAGCGAATTTGCTAAGATCTCAGTAATTCTATTTCTTACATATGTTATAAATAGAATTCAAAAAAAAGGAAAAAATGAAATTAATAGGCCACTAAAATTACTATTACTATTTGCTGTTGTTATTATTCCAATGCTTTTACTTGTGAAAGAACCTGATTATGGAATGTGTGCAGTATATGTTGTCGCAACAGTAAGTATCTTATTTGTTGCAGGGCTAGATAAAAAGTATATATTTACAGCAATTGCACTTGTAGTAGTATTAATACCTGTTACATATAATTTTATATTACCCAAATATGCAAAAACAAGAATAGATGTATTCTTAAATCCTGATTTAGATCCAAAAGGATCAGGATATAATATAATTCAATCCAAACTTGCAATAGGTGCAGGTGAGCTTACTGGAATGGGAATTGCAAATGGTAATCAAACACAATTGGGATATTTGTATCCAAAAACAACAGATTTTATATTTTCTGTTATAGGAGAAGAAATGGGATTTATTATTGCTGCATTGGTTATTATCGCAAATGTTGTGCTAATTACTAAGGCAATATATATAGCAAAAACATCAAAAGATGATGAAGGAGCATATATTGCTTCAGGAATAGTTGGAATATTTTTATTCCACTTACTTGAAAATGTTGGAATGACTATGGGAATAATGCCGATTACAGGTGTTCCATTATTGTTTGTTAGTTATGGAGGAAGTTCACTTATTTCTAGTTTTATATGTATAGGATTACTATTAAATATTAGTGGTAGAAGACAAAAAACAATTTTTTCAAGATAAAAGTATTAAAAGGAGGAAGGATGCTGCTACAGCTGCATCTGTAAGAAATGGCAAAAAAAAGTATAGCTAAAAATTATTTATATAATTTAACTTACCAAATATTAACTTTATTATTACCTTTAGTAACAGCTTCATATTTAGCAAGAGCACTGGGAGCAACTGCTACTGGAATATATAGTTATACATATACGATTGTAAATTATTTTGTTATTTTTGGTTCATTAGGAATTGCATTATATGGACAAAGAGAAATTGCTTATGTCCAAAATGATAAAGAAAAAAGAAAAAAAATATTCATAGAATTGGTACTATTTAGATCAATAACTTTAATATTTGCAACAATTATATATTATTTTACATTTATGAGAAATGGCGAATATAGTCAATATTATAGAATTTTGATATTTGAATTGTTTGCTGCTATGTTTGATATAAGTTGGTTTTTTCAAGGATTAGAAGAATTTAAAAAAACGGTTACAAGAAATATTTTAGTAAGGTTAACAAGTGTAGTGCTTATTTTTATATTTGTAAAACAGCCTTCTGATTTAAATAAATATTTAACTATATATGCATTAGCAGATTTCATAGGAAATATTTCTTTATGGGCATATTTACCTAAATATTTTAGAGGTATAAAAGTAAAAAATATAAATATAGTAAAACAGATTCCTGCTGTAATGCTACTATTTATACCTCAATTTGAAAATAAAGTATATAATATGCTAGATACTACAATGCTTGGTGTACTTATTAAAGATAAATCAGAAACAGGATATTATGAGCAAAGCCAAAAAATAATAAGAGTGTTGCTTACAATAGTTACATCACTTGGAACAGTTATGGTTCCAAGAATAGCAAATATGTTTGCAACAGGAGAAAAAAATAAAATAAAGATATATATGAAAAAATCTTTTAATTTTGTATTTTTATTAAGTTTTCCTATTATATTTGGATTAATTGCAATTTCAAAAGAATTTGTACCATTGTTTTTTGGACAAGGATATGATAAAGTTGTAATATTAATGAATATATTATCTCCAATTGTTTTATTAATGGGGTTATCAAACATTTTAGGAACTCAATACTTATTACCAAGTAAGAAACAAAAGGAATTTACAATTTCTGTTACAATTGGAATTGTAGTAAATTTTATTTTAAATTATGTACTAATTATAAAGCTTGAATCAATTGGAGCATGTATTGCAACAATTCTTTCACAAGTGGCAGTAGTGGCTGTGCAAGGATACCATGTTGGAAAGGAATTAAATTTAAGAGAAATTGTAAAACTAAGTTATAAATATATTTTTGCAAGCATTTTAATGTTTGTTTGTTGTATGCTTGTTAGATTAGTATTAACAGGAATTATGTGTGTAACTCTTCAAATTTTAATAGGAGTAGCGGTATATTTTGGAGTATTAATTATTTTAAAAGATGAATATATTTATACATTTGTTGCAAAAATGAAAGAAATGATAGTAAAAAAATTGAATAGAAATTAATTATTTTGTAATTTGGTTTATAGGTATCCATTAAAAACCTAAATAGAATGAACAAGGAGAAAATGCTGAAAAGCATTTAAAATATGAGATGTACTTAATAGTTGGACTTGGTAACCCAGAACCGGAATATAGTAAAACTAGACATAATATGGGGTTTGATGTATTAAATGAAATTTCAAAAGAATATGAAATAGAGATTTCTAAAAAAGGTTTTAAAGCTTTATATGGAATTGGAAACGTGGAAAATGAAAAAGTTGTGCTTGTAAAACCACAAACATTTATGAATTTAAGTGGTGATTCAATTCAAGAAATTGCACAATTTTATAAAATAACACCTGATAAAATAATTGTAATTTATGACGATATAGATCTTCAAATTAGCATTGTAAAAATAAGAAAAAAAGGTGGCCCAGGAACTCATAATGGAATGAAGTCTGTTATATATAGATTAAACACAAAAGAATTTCCAAGAATAAGAGTTGGAATTGGAATGCCAGAAAATAAAAGTCAACTTATAGAATATGTTATAGGTAAAATGTCTGAAGAAGAATATAAAAAATATATTCCAGGAATAAAAAAGGCAAAAGATGCTGTAAAAGAAGTCTTAAAAAACGGAATTGATATTGCAATGAATAAAATCAATTAATTTAAACAAAATTATTTTAAAGGAGTAAATGATGTTAGAACTAATAGTAGAAAAACAAAATGATGTTGAAAAAATTGCATTAATAAAAGATTACAAAATACAAGAATTTTACGAAATAACTAAAGAAGATAAAAAAGACAGGTTAGAAGGAAATATTTACTTGGCAAAAGTTACAGATATTCTTCCAGGAATGCAAGCCGCTTTTGTTGATTTTGGGGAAGAAAAGAAAGGTTTTATCCACTTAAAAGATGCAATTCCACAAATAGACGAGAGAACAGAAAAATTTGATCCAAATTTAAAAATATCAAATGTACTAAAATTAAATGATACAATTCTTATACAGGTAAAAAAAGATGCAGTTGAAACAAAAGGTGCTAGAGTTTCTACACATATTAGTTTACCAAGTAAATACATAGTCTACATGCCTGAAACAAGATTTATAACAATTTCGCAAAAAATTGAAGATAATAAAAGAAAAAAAGAACTTTTGGATTTAGTTCAAAAGAATATTCCTAAAGGTGATGGAGCAATTATAAGAACGTCGGCTTTAAATGCTAAAAATGATGAAATATTAAATGATATAAAAATGGTGTCATCTGTGTGGCAGGAAATTATTGGAAAAGCAAAGAAGACAAAATTTGGTCCAAAATTAATTTTAGAGAGCGAAGAAATTCAAGAAAAAATGATTGTAGATTTAGGTTGTAAAGGACTAGAAAAGGTAACATTAAACAATAAATCTGAATACGAAAAAATAAAAAAGTTGGTTGAAATACAAAAATATAATATAAAGGTAGAATTAAAAGAAAATAAAGACTTATTTGATTCAGAAGATTTTAATAAGCAGATAGAAAAATTACAAAAAAGAAAAATTTGGCTAAATTGTGGAGGTTTTATCACAATAGATAAAACAGAAGCATTGACAGCAATAGATGTAAATACCGGGAAATTCACAGGAAATAAGGACTTAGAAAAAACAATTTTTAAAGTAAATAAAGAAGCTACAATGGAAATATCAAAACAATTAAGACTAAGAGATATTGGAGGTATAATTATTGTTGATTATATCGATATGCAAAAACAAGAAGATAAAAAACAAATTGAAGAATTATTAAAAAATTCATTAAAAGAAGATAGAGCAAAAACTCAAGTTGAAGGATTTACTAGATTAAATCTTATGGAACTTACAAGAAAAAGAATTTGTGGAAAAAAAGATATATAATTTGTTGGCATAATAGTATAATTTTCCTTAAACAGTAAATAATAAATTTAAATAAATTATTTTAAGGAGGATTATATGAGAGAAAATAGAAAAAAAGAGCAGGAAAAAATAATTAGGAACATAGCATTTTCGGGAATCTTTTGCTTGGGGATTATAATTTTGTTAACTATACTTGTAATTTTTATAAAAAATATCAAATCGAATGATACTATAGAAGGTACAGAAGTAAGTAAAAAAACAGAGATAACTGATGAAGGATTGGAAAGTACTACATCAGAAATTGGAAAGAGTGTAAATGAGGTAAAAAAAGATGAACAAGATGAAAAAACAAAAGAGAATAGTACTTCTAATACTAATGTGAATAATGCACAAAAAAATACTAATACAACAAATAAAGATGTTAATACAAATAAAGAAGTTTCTTCAAGTAATAAAGAATCATCAAATACTACAAATAGCAAAAATGAATCTTCTTCAATAAATAAAGAAAATACAAAAAAAGAAACTAAAAACAATGAGAATAAAAATGTTAGTTTTACAGCACCAGTAAAGGGTGAAATAATTAGGGAATTTGCTTCAGACTCTCTAGTTTTTTCTGAGACATTACAAGAATGGATTACTCATAATGGAATAGATATAAAGGCTGATAAGACTCAAGTTGTTGTTGCAGCAGCTGAAGGTACAGTGGAATCTATAAAAAATGATCCGAGATATGGCTTAACTGTTATTATTTGTCATGAAGGTGGCTATAAAACAATTTATTCCAATTTATTAACAGCTGAGTTTGTTGTTGAAGGAGAAAAAGTTACTCAAGGTCAAACAATAGGAACTATTGGAAATTCAGCATCTTTTGAAGGAAATGATACTTATCACTTACATTTTGAACTTTTAAAAGATGGAAAATATGAGGATCCAACAATTTACGTTAATTTATAATTTATATTAATAAATTTTTAAAAGGCAAATTAGAAAGGCAAATCGCCTTACTACTGCCTTTTTTTGCATTAAAAAATACCTTGACAAAAAGCACCATAAATATTAAAATTAAAACAGGTGATTAGTATGTCAAAAGATAAAAAAAATAGGAAAATACTTGTTTTTTGTATATTAATAGCGATTTTTATTTTAATAATTATGATATCAAAAATGTCAAACAATACATATGCTACCAAAGAATCTAGCGAAAAATTAGAAAATGATATTAAAATAAGCAATGCAAATAGTATTGATATAGATAAAATAATAAACGAAAATACAAAGTCAAAATGTAATAGAGAAGAAATAGAGACATATGAAGAAGAATTAGAATATCTTACTCAGTACAGAAATAATGAAGAACTTTATAAAGGAACAACATGTATTGCACAAGAAGGAAGAAATGGAACACAAAAAATAACTATTAAAAGGACATATGACGAAAATAATAATTTAATAAATGAAGAAAGAGTAAAAGCAATAATTACAAAAGCTTCACTTAATAAAATAATAGATGTAGGAACTAAAATTTACGTTGAACCTAAAGTTAATAAAAGTGTAACTAAAAATATAGAATTTACTATTCCTCTAAATAAACCAAGTGGATTATCATTGGAACAATTTGAAAAAGTACTTACAGACTCAAAAGACAAAAATAAAGTTTTTCAAAATAATGCTAAATATTTTTATTATATAGAAAAAGAGTATAATATAAATGGACTATTTGTTGCCGCAGTTGGAATACATGAAAGTGCTTGGGGAACTTCAAAAATAGCTTCGAAAAAATATAATCTTTTTGGATATGGAGCATATGATTCAAATCCTTATAATGGTGCGTATAATTTTGAGAGTTATTCGGAATCAATTGATTTGATAGCAAGAGTATTCACCAAGTATTATATCAATCCTTCAGGAACTAAGATTTATGATAATTCTTTAGCAAGTGGAAAGTATTATAAAGGAAATAGTATAGAAGCTGTGGGAAAAAGCTATGCAACAGACAAGGAATGGGCAAATAAAGTATATACCCAAATGAAATATTTATATAGTAAAATTAATTAAAAATTTTATTAAAATTTTCTTGCTATTTTTTTAATAGTATTGTATGATATAGTAGTAAAAAAAATAGTTAGATGTAATAACAAATAGGGGGAAATATATGAGAAAAATAATTAAATCTACAGAGATTATATTAATAATTATAACAATGTTTTTATTAGGAAATTTAAATATATCATATGCAGCTAACAATAAAGTAATAGATTCAAAAACAGAAAGTACTTTAGTAGAAATAAAAAATGACGAGTTAAAAACAATCGAAGATTATCAAGAAAAATATGGCTCTGCAGCATATGGAACAACAGCATATATATTGCATTTATTGCAAGTATGGAGCATACCTTTCTGTTTCTTAGGAATAGTAATAGGAGTAATTTGCGATTATGTAATTGGTTTAAAACATCTAGAAGTTAAAGAGAAAGGACTTGCATTAATAGTTACATTTATAACTCTAACAGTTATATGTCAGGTTTTACCACTTGTGTTTGCTATAGTTGTTAAATTTGGAAGGGAGTAGAAACAAATGAAAGTTTTATTTGCAGTAAATGATGAAAACATTTCGACTGAAGTTGTTAAAAAATATCAAAAAGAGTATAAAGAAATAATTTCATATAAAAATGTATATTTTTACAATGCAATATTAAAAGAGTTACAAAGAGATAAATCATATGATAGAATAGTTATAAGTGAAGACTTAGAAGAATTCACTAGTTCAAGTTATGAACAAAGAGATAAATTTATTTTTGATAAATTGGACGAGATAAGCGATGAGGCTATAGATGGAAATCAAGAAAATATAGACATAATTTTAATCGGTTCAGAGAGAAGAAGTAAAGCAGATGATATTTTAGTAAAATTATTTGGAATAGGAATTTATAATGCAATTATAGGTAATGACAGAAGTATTGATGAAGTTTGTAAATTGATAAATAGACCACGTTCCAAAAAACAAGCAAAAGTTTATTATAATATCGAATCAGATGAAATTAATTATAAACCGGAAAATGAGAATGATGTCGATGAAGATGAAATGAGAAATATATTAAATCATTTTAAAAAGTTAGGAAAAAATGAAGATAAATATGTACAAAGTTTTAATAACATTGTTTCACAATATAATGAAAATCAATTGAAGATAATTATTTCAATGCTACCATTAAATGTAAAAGCAGTTCTAGAAGAAAAGTCACCTGAATATCAAAAGATTGCGACATCTAATGGCTTGATGTCTAAGGTTTCTGCAAGAAAAAAACTAAAGGATAAAACAGGACCAAGTGAAAAGCTTCTAATGCAAGATACTCTAAATAAAACATCTAAACCAGTTGTTGTACCAACAACAATGAAAAGTTCTAATATAAAAAGGGTTTTAACAAAAAATATAAAAAGCCCTGAAGTAAGCATTCAAGATGATTTTGAAGATGAAGAGTATGATGAATATGAAAACGAAAATGAAAATTACAATAAAGAAAAATATGATATTTCAGAAGAAAAAAATAAAATTGAAGATGAATTTAATGATACGGATGAAATCGAAAAAATAGATATAGAAGAGAAACCAAGAAAAAGAGGAAGACCAAGAAAACAGCCGGTAAAAGAAGAAATAACAGAAGTTAGACCTAAAAAGAGAGGTAGACCGAGAAAGCAGAAGGAAGAACAAGAAGAGAAACTTTTACCAGGATTTGAGGAGAATAATCAAAGTGAGAATATATTGCCTGGATTTGATGATGAGGATAGTAATACAAATGAAAATATATTACCAGGTTTTGACGAAGAAGAAAATGATGAAACTAATGGAAGTATATTACCAGGATTTGAAAATACAGAAGAAGGCGAAGAAAAGAATAAAGAAGAATATGATGATAACTCAAATTTAGCATATCAAAATAATTATACAAGCAATATGTACAGTAATTTGGGTAGAGATTCAGAAGAAAAAGATTATTCATCTAACTTTAATAAAATGGAATATCAAAGACTTCTTACGCCTGAAAAGAAGGTTATTACTTTTGTTGGGACAAGTAAAAATGGAACATCATTTATTGTAAATAGCGTAGCGGAATATTTATCAAAATTAGGTGTAAATGTTGCTTTGTTTGATGCTACAAAAAATAAAAATGCATATTATATATATACTAAAAATGAAGAAAACTTAAGGAAAACAGCTGCAAATTGTTTTCAAAATTTAATTTTAGGAAATGCATATGGAGTTCAAACAAATCCTAATTTAACTGTTTATACAGGACTACCTATGGAAAAGGAACAAATAAAAAATTATGGACCAATTTTAGAAACTTTAGTAAAAAATCACACATGTGTATTAATTGATTGTGATTATGATACACCTATAGGATATTTTGAGAATGCACAAGAGATTTATCTTGTACAGAGTATGGATATACTTACAATACAACCACTTACAGCATTTTTACGTGAATTAAAATCTAAAAATGTATTAGATGAAAGTAAAATACGTATAGTAATAAATAAATATTTAAGATTAAAAGGTGTGGCTTCAAAAAATATAATAGGAGGAATGGCATTTTATAATGATCCGGAGATGTCTTTTATGACAGAATTATTTGATAGAAATAATGTTCAGTATACAGAGGTACCATTTAATGAAGAAGTTTATGTGAAATATTTATCAGGTATAGCTGAATGCGACATTTCATCTAATAATTATCCAAAGGAATTTAAAAATGTTTTAAATAATTTATCATCTAAAGTATACCAATTAGCACCAAGACAAGCAATAAGTGGAAATAAAAAGGATAAATCTAAAAACGATCAAACTTATGTAAGTAGTTTTTCAAGTAGTATGAATAACACTTTAAATAATATGAGAAAGAAATATTAAGAAAATAATAAATATAAAATAATAACAGAAAATGGAGGGACAAGTTCGTGTTAATAGTAATAATAATTTTGGTTTTTGTTATACTAGCTTTAATGATATATAATATGTCGATTCATAAAAAAATTCAAACATTTCACAATATGAGCCAAAGAGTTACAAATTTAAATATTTTACAAGATTTTATGAATATTGTTGGAAAAGACATGGACGTTGATAAAAAAATTCAAGCTATAAATGAAGTAATGATTGAGAAATATGAAATAAAATATTCAACCATAGTTGTATTTGATGGAACAGAGTATATTATTAAGGCATCAAATGTATCTCAAAGACATTGGGAAGCTTTAAAAAGTTTACATGAAGTGGATATATTTAAAGACAGTATAGCTGCATCTGTACCAAAATATATAACTGTTAATAATGATAATGAAAGACTTCCTTATCAAAGAGAAGAATTTGGAAGATCAAAATCTGCTATATTCTTTCCTCTATACATAGACAATGTTTATATAGGGTATTGGATAATTGAAAGCGGAGTACCACATGATTTTGATAATATAGATACAACTATATTTGAAACAGTTAGAGAAAATATTGTAACAGTTTTAAAAACTGTTGATTATCAAAAAACGCTAGAGAATATTGTTAGAACAGACTTATTTACAGGACTTAAGACAGTTGAATATTTATATGGTGAAGGAAAGAAAACCATTGATAATTATGCTATTTCAGCAGTGTGTATGTTTAAAATTGTAAATATTGAAGAAATAAATAAGATTTCTAGGGAATTGGGAAATAAAGTTATAACAGAGACTAGTAAGTATATTGAAGATAATATTGCTGAATCCTATATTTTTGTTAGATATATGGGACCTAAATTCGTAATAGTATTTTGTGGTGTTGAAAGTGATTCAGTAACTGATTTTATAAATAGTGTAAAAGAATCAGTTGAAAAACTTCAAGTTTCATTAGAAGAAAATTTTGAAGTTAAAGAGATTTCAACGAAAAATGATAAGAAAAAATCAAAATTAGATGAAAAATCTGAAGAATCAAAGGAAAAATCAAAAAAAGGAAAAAGAAAAAAGAAGGTAAAAATAGCAACACCACAACTAAACTTTGTAGTATCATCATATTACAAAGGAACTGGAATGGAAGAAGTTTTAGGAAAAATGGAAAAGTATTTAGATGAAGATGCAAAAGATAATTCTGAAATAGTAAATATTTAGGTATATAGGAGGAAAAAAGTATGGAATTTGACAAAACAATGAGTTTTAAAGTTGAAAAAGATGAGAATTTAAATGCTCAAGAAATTCTTAAAGAAGTGTATCAAGCTCTACAGGAAAAAGGATATAATCCTATTAATCAACTAGTTGGATATATTCTATCTGGAGATCCAACATATATAACTAGTCATAAAGATGCAAGAAATAAAATTAGAAAAATAGAGCGTGATGAATTACTAGAAAAAATGGTAAAATATTATGTAGGAATAGAAAAATAATGAGGACTTTAGGGATTGATTACGGTGAAGCAAGAACTGGTTTTGCTATAACTGATGCGTTAAATATAACAGTTCAAGGCTTAGAGACGGTAAAAAATGAAGGTAATGATAAAATTCTATTAAAAAAAATAGATGAATTTTTAATTAAATATGAAATAGATACAATTGTTATAGGTATGCCATTTAATATGGATGGTTCAGAATCTAAAAGAATGGAGCTTACAAAAAAATTTATGCATAAGCTAAAATGTAAATATAATAAATTGAAAATTGATTATATAGACGAAAGACTCACAACCGTTGCTGCACATAAGACCATGAATTTTTTAGATTTGAATAAGCATAAAAAAAGAAATATAGTAGATACTATTTCTGCAGTATATATTTTAGAAACTTATGTAGAAAAATGTAAAAACATAAGTTAAAATATTTTCTTAAAGATTCATAATTAAAAAGATATTAAAATTATTTATTATAAAAAAGAAAAATTTGAAGAAATTTCAAATTTAAGAAAGGAATGTAAAGAAGATGAGTGAAGATTTAAATAATGAAGAATTAGATAACATAGTTATACTAAATGATGAAGATGGAAATGAGGTAAAGTTCGAATTTTTAGATTTAGTTGAATACGAAGATGAACAATATGTGGTACTTTTACCTATGGCTGAGGAAAATGAAGATGAAGAGGAAGATGGAGAAGTAGTTATATTAAAATTAGAAGATACAGATGATGATTCAGACGAAGAATCATATGTAAGTGTTGAAGATGAAGATGTTTTAATGAAAGTATTCGAAATTTTTAAAGATAAATTTAAAGATGAATTTGATTTTGTTGATTAATAATAAAATCGCCATCGAAAACATAAAGTAAAAAGGCGACCAATCAATGGCCGCCTTTATATATTATAAGAAAGGAGAGAGATATAAACCATTTATTATAATTGTTTATATCCATAAAAAAAATGAGAAATTTATCATCATGGCTTATTGTAATGTTTATGGGAATGTTTTGGGTTTTTAGATTAATTATAGCACTAACTGTTCAATTTGGAGGAACTGACTTTGGAGGGTTTATTGCTTTTGATTTTAATAAAGAAGTTGTAATATTATTTATAACAATAGTTTGTATAGTATTATTTGTAAAAAGAAGTATAATAGGAACTGGAGCATATATGATTACATATTTATATTATTTTGGAGGCTATATTTTTAATAATTTAATTATAAACAGAACCGAAGAAGCATTATCTATGTCTACAATTCAAAATTTATTAGCAGCTGCACTTGGACTTATTTTAGCTATTATAGCATTAGTTGATTTATTATTTGATAAGGCAACAAGAAGAAGTCATTCTGACAGGAAAACAGATTGGTTTTTTAAAAACAAAGATTTTGATAGAAAATATGATGAAAGAGCTGATAAAAATCAATATAGAAATTATTAGAGGGGATATTATAAATATTATTTAATATATATTTGAATTAAGAATATAAAAACTCTTATGAATAGGAGGAAAAATAAATGAAATTTTTGATTAGTTTTGTAATTTCTGTATTTGTAACAGTAATTATTTATTTAATAAAAGCAGCATCAATAACAGATTCAAAAAGAATTAAACTAGTGAAGAAAGCTATGGATGAAAAACATGTAGTCCATTCAAAATTAATAAAAAGTAAAAGAGTAAGAATAAACAACTCTGTTCATCCACAAGACATTGACATGGATGAAGATGTTGATATGGGAATTTATCAATATGAATATAATGGAAAAATATATACATCAAAAATTTTTGAGAAGGTTGGTCATTTAAAGGACGAAGTAGATTTGTTCTATGTTAATAATCCTAAAAAAGCAACAAGTGAATATAATCTTGGTAAAACAGAAATTGATTGGAAAAAATACTTTTTAGTATCTTTTATAGTTATTCTTATAATACTTTATATATAATGTGAAGCTTTATTTTATTAAACTAATTTTTATATGTAAAAAGACAATCTGTTAAAAATTTTATATATTTATAATGAAACTTTTGTAAAAGTTACTTGTATATATAAATGAAAGCAGGTAAAAAATGGAGATAGATTTAGATAAAAAATTGTACAATGATTATTTAGATGGAAACAAAGAAGCATTTGAATATCTATATAGTAAATATAAAAGTAAAATTGAATATTTTGTTTATAATATAATAAAAGATTACCAAAAATCAGAAGATATAACACAAGAAACATTTATCTATGTTATGCAAAATAAAATGAAAGAAAATATTTCATTTAAATATTACATATATCTTGTAGCTAGAAGTAGAGCATATAATTATGCAAATATAGAAAAAAGAAGAAATGAAATATCAACAAAATTTTTATATGATGAAGTAGAAAAGATAGAAAATGATGTTTTAGATGTTATAACAAAAGAAGAATCAAAAAAAGAAGTATTAAATGCACTTAACGAATTAAATGAAAAATATAGAAATGCTATATACCTAACCAATATAGAAGGACTTTCTTATAATGAGACATCAAAAATATTAGGTGAAAATCTCCAAAATACAAAGAATTTAATACATAGAGGAAAAAAACAATTACGAAAAATCCTGCTAAAGAAAGGATTTGAGAATATGAATAAGGTTTCAAAAATAATAATAATTGTATTAGCAATAGCGATTTCTTTAACAGGAATTACATTTGCAGTAACGGAAATTTACAAAAAGTATAATACAAATCATAATATAACAATTAATCCATCATATCAAAGTACATTAGATGAAAACACAATAAATAATTTATGGATAGGCACATTAGATTTGGCTTGGAAAGATTTAGAAGAGAAACTTGGAAAAAGTAAGTTAGAGCTTGAAGATAGTAATTTGCCTATTATTGATGAACTAAATAATAGTACTTTTTCAAAAGAAATGTTAGATCAAAATGACTATAAAATAAATGTTGAAAGAACAGTAACAAACGGATATAAAATAGATGCAACTTTAAATAAAGAGTTAAACTTTTTAGAAACATTTGATAATTTTAGTAATGATTACAAATATACTACTTTTGCAAATGGAAAAGAGTATATTAAATATTTTGGAATAAATAATGCAAGTTCAGAAAAAATGAATAAAAATATAGAAATATTATTTTATAATAAAAAAAGTGAAACAAATCAATTAAGTGATAATTTTGCAATTAAATTAAAGACAAAAGAAGGAGATGAAATAATACTTTATAGAACAGATGACAACAAATCATTTAATGAATATTATAATGATGTTAAGAAAAAGACAAATGAGTATACAGGAAATAGAGAATTCCAAGAACAAGATGAATTATTAGTTCCTTATGTAAGAGTTAATGGAATGATAGCATATAATGATTTATATGGAAAATTTATAAAAGATACAAATGGATTATATTTTACAGATGTCGTTCAAAATGTTAATTTTTCGTTAAATGAAAAAGGATGTAATTTAAATAGTAAAGCAACAATTGTAACCGAATATCTTGGAATAAATAATGATACAAAATATTGTTACTTTAAAGATAAGTTTATAATATTCATGAAAGAAAAAGATTCACAAAACCCATATTTTGCATTAAAAGTTGATACTGAAGATGTTTTAGAAAAGATTGAAGAAACAGATGAACCAAAATTGATAGATTATACAATACTAGCAAATGGAAATAAATATTATAAAAAATATTTAGATGGTATAGAATATAAGTTTTATGAAGATGAAAAATACGAATATTATTATCAATCGCAAAAAACAAAAGTTGTTCAAGTATACTTTAAAAATGGAGAATATATGACTGCAGAAGAAGCTTTAAAACATGGAAAAATAACAATTGATTTATTAGATAAATATGATATCAAGTATACTAAAAAAGAAAAATAAATGTAAAAGAAATTAATTTTTATTAGAGAGTGAAAAAGATGAAATTAAAAGATAAAAGAAAAATAATCGTAAAATCCAAAAAATTAGCTAATAGCTTTAAATATGCATGGCAAGGACTTTGTTCGTCATTTCGAACTGAAAGAAATATGAAAATTCATATTTTAGCGATGTTTTTAGTTATTATTGCAGGATGTTTATTAAAAATCAATAAATATGAGTGGGCTATATGTATTATATGTTGTTCAAGTGTAATTAGTGGAGAATTATTTAATACAGCTATTGAAACAATTGTAGATATGGTAATGCCATATAAAAATGAAAAAGCCAAAATTGCTAAAGATATTTCGGCAGGTGGAGTATTAGTTTTAGCAATAGGTGCAGTAGTAGTAGGATGTATAGTATTTATACCTAAAATATTTTATAAATTACAATTATTTATATAATTGTAATTTTTTTGTTAAATAAACTTCCGGCTATGCCGGTAGTATAGTAGGCTTTAGCTTTGTAGCAAAGCAACTCCTTTCATGTTATAATATCAATATGTTTCGATGCATAAATGATAAAATAAATGAAAGGAGTTGCGTATCAATGAATAGTATATTCAGTAAAAAAACTAAAGAAGAAAGTACTACATATGATACAATGTCAAGTTTATCACATACAAAATGGAATTGCAAATATCATATAGTATTTACGCCTAAATATAGGAGAAAAATTTTTTATGGGCAGAAAAGATTAGAAATTGGAAAAATATTGCGAGATATTTCAGAGTGGCAGGAAGTGAAAATTATAGAGGCTGAAGTATGCCCAAATCATGTTCATATGTTTGTTGAAATACCGCCAAAGTTATCAGTTTCAAAATATATGGGAATATTAAAGGGCAAAAGCAGCCTCATAATTTTCCAGAGGTGGTCAAATTTGAAATACAAATTTGGGCAGCGAAGTTTTTGGTGCCGTGGATACTATGTAGACACGGTAGGTAAAAATGCCAAAAGAATAGCAGAATATGTAAGAAATCAATTACAGGAAGATATGATGTATGATCAAATATCAATAAAAGAATATAAAGACCCGTTTAACGGGTCATAAGAGACGCATGCGTCGGAACAGCTATGAGCCTTGAGGCTCTGCTTGTAACATAGCCCTATGGGCGTTATGAGTAAAATACCTCCGGCTAAGCCGGAGGATTTTTATTATCAAAATAATAATTTAAAAATATTGTTAGATACTTGACAAAAATATACATAGGATTTATACTATCAAAGGTAAGTTAGCTGACAAAAAGGAGGAGGCGATTTATAATAGAGCAAAGTATATTAAGTCAAATAAAAAATCTTGAAAAAACAATAATAAGAAATTTGTCATCAGGAAAAGAAATTAAAAAAATTTTTCCAAATATGTCAAAAATTCCTACGCCAACTCAAATGCAAATTGTAGGGTATATTTTAGAAAATAAAGATAAAGAAATATATCAAAAAGATTTAGAAGAAAACTTAAATTTAAGGCGTGCAACAATATCAGATTTATTACAAAGGATGGAAAAAAATGGTTTAGTAAAAAGAGAAATCAATCAAAATGATACTAGGTCTAAAACAGTAACATTAACTAGAAGTGCTAAGGAATTCTTCGAAACAGGTAACAAACAAATGAAGTTGTTAGAACAAAAAGCAATTAAAAATATTACTAGTGAGGAGTTAGAAATTTTTTCAAATATAGTAAACAAAATGATAAAAAATATAAAAGAATAGAAAACTTTTAATAAAATGATTAAAGCGCCTATAAAAATAAATAAAATATAAGCTAGCTAACAGAAAGGATGGAGGTAATGATTAAATTATTAAAAAACTTTACAATAAAAGAATGGATTTTAACACTATTTATTTTAGTTTTAGTAGTTTTTCAAGTATGGTTAGATTTAAAGCTACCAGACTATATGTCAGAAATAACACAATTAGTTCAGACAGAAGGTAGCCAAATGTCAGAAATATTAAAAAACGGTGTGTATATGCTTGCCTGTGCTTTTGGAAGTTTAATAGCAGCAGTTATAACAGGATATATAACGGCAAATGTTTCGTCTAATTTTTCTATGTCGCTAAGAAATAAATTATTTGAAAAGGTATCGAAATTATCTATGCATGAAGTGAAAGCTTTTTCTACAAGTAGTTTAATAACAAGGACAACAAATGATATAACACAAGTAGAAATGCTTATTTCAATGGGATTACAATTGATGTTAAAAGCTCCAATTACAGCAGTATGGGCTATTACAAAAATTGTAAATAAAAGTTGGCAATGGAGTACAATTACACTAGTTGGAGTTTTGATACTATTATGCGTATTAGGTATTATAACAGTATTAGTATTACCTAGATTTAAGAGAGTTCAAAAATTAACAGATAAATTAAATGAAGTAACTCGTGAAAATTTAACTGGAATTAGAGTTGTAAAAGCATTTAATGCAGAAGAATATCAAGAAGAGAAATTTGAAAAGATAAATGATGATTTAACAAACACACAACTATTCAATCAAAAGACATTTGCAATTATGCAACCTACAATGTACATGATAATGTATGGACTAACTTTAGCAATTTATTTTGTAGGGGCATTTTTAATAAGAGATGCAATGATGAGTAATAAACTAGCATTATTTGGAGATATGGTGGTATTTTCAAGCTATTCAATGCAAGTAATAATGTCATTTTTAATGCTTGCTATGATATTTATGATGCTACCAAGAGCTAAAGTTTCTGCTGGTCGTATAAATGAAGTATTAGACACTGAAATATCAGTGAAAAATGGAAGTTTAAAGGAAAATAAAACGAAACAAATAGGTACAGTAGAATTTAAAAATGTATCATTCAAATATCCTGATGCAGAAGAATATCTACTTGAAGATATATCTTTTAAAGTAAATAAAGGAGAAACGGTTGCATTTATTGGTTCGACTGGTTCAGGAAAATCAACACTTATCAATTTGGTTCCTAGATTCTATGATGCTACAGAAGGAGAAGTTTTAGTTGATGGTATAAATGTAAAAGAATATGATGAGGAATTTTTAAACAATAAATTAGGCTATGTATCACAAAAGGCAGTTATATTCAATGGTACAGTGAAATCAAATGTAGCTTATGGAAATAATGGTAAAGAGAAAATAAGTGATAAAGAAATTAAAGAAGCTATAGATGTAGCACAAGCTAAAGAATTTGTAGAAAAAATGGAAGACAAATATAATACAAGTATTGCTCAAGGAGGAACAAATGTATCTGGAGGACAAAAACAAAGATTGTCCATAGCTAGAGCAATAGCAAGAAATCCTGAAATATACATTTTTGATGATAGTTTTTCAGCATTAGATTATAAGACAGATACAGTTTTAAGAAAATCACTAAAAAATTATACAAAAGAAGCCACAAGTTTAATTGTTGCACAAAGGGTAGGAACAATTATAAATGCAGATAAAATCATAGTTTTAGATAATGGGAAAATAGTTGGCCAAGGAACTCATAAAGAGCTATTAAAAAATTGCGAAGTATATCAACAAATTGCTACATCACAATTATCAAAGGAGGAATTAGAAAATGGATAAAGAAAATAAAGTACATACTCCTAAAGGTAGAGTTGGAATGAATATGGCTGGTGGAGAAAAAGCTAAAGACTTTAAAAAGGCAATCAAAAGACTATTTAAAGAATTGGGTGGATATAAAGCTCTAATTATGATAGCTATTATACTTGCGTTTTTGAGTTCAGTATTATCAATATTATCTCCAAATAAATTATCAGATTTGACAAATGAAATATCAAAAGGTCTAGTAATAAACCAAGATAATTTTGAAAAGTTAACAAAAGCAATTAGTGAAAATTTAAATAAAAAATTAGCTAATATGAATATGGGATCCAATGAAAGCAATACGCAAAATGGAATTAATATGTCAGAATTTCCAAAACAAATGTTAGAATCAATTTTTGAAGAAATAGAAATAGATGGAGAGAAAATTTCTCCAGAGGAACAATATGAATTTATATCCATTATGGGAAATATGTCTAAAGATATTGAAATAAATGAGTTATATAAAAATATAGAAAAAATGCCACAAAATATACAAAAAGTTATAAAACCAAAAATGAATATAGATACTATAAAAAATATAGCATTATTTTTAGTAGTATTGTATGTATGTAGTAGTTTATTTAGCTATATTCAATCAATTTGTATGACAAATGTTTCAAATAGATTTGCAAAAAAATTAAGAAGTAGAATTTCAATAAAGATAAATAAGCTACCATTAAAGTATTTCGATAAACACCAAACAGGAGATATTTTATCTAGAGTAACAAATGATGTAGATACAATAGCACAAACTATGAATCAGTCTTTAGGAACGTTAGTAAGTTCGGTAGTTTTATTTATAGGAACCATTATTATGATGTTTTACACAAATTGGATAATGGCTATTACAGCTATTATGGCAAGTTTAATAGGATTTGTTGGAATGATTTTAATACTTAAAAATTCACAAAAATATTTTAAAGCCAAACAAGAAGAACTTGGAAATTTAAATGCCCATATTGAAGAAATTTATTCAGGATTAAATGTTGTAAAAGTATATAATGGAAGAGAAGATGCAATAAAAAAATTTAATGAGTATAATAAAAAAGTATGTGAAGCAAATAAGAAAAGTCAATTTTTATCAGGTTTAATGCAACCATTAATGTCCTTTATTGGTAATTTTGGGTATGTTGCCGTATGTATAGTTGGAGCTATTTTAGCTCAAAAAGAAATAATAACTTTTGGTGTAATAGTTGCATTTATAAGTTATGTAAGATTATTTACATCACCTCTAGCTCAAATAGCTCAAAGTATGACACAACTACAATCAACGGCAGCAGCAAGTGAAAGAGTATTTGAATTCTTAGACGAAAAAGAATTATCAAATCAAGATAATATAACAAAGAAATTAGATAAATCAAAAGTAAAAGGAAAAGTAGAATTTGAGAATGTTGTATTCCAATATGATGATGCTAACAAACCAACAATAAATAATTTTACAGCAGTTGCTAAGCCAGGACAAAAAATTGCAATTGTTGGACCAACAGGAGCAGGAAAAACAACAATGGTAAATTTACTCATGAAATTCTATGAGATTAATAGTGGAGATATCAGGATTGATGGAATCTCTATAAATGAGCTTACAAGAGAAAATATTCATGATTTATTCACTATGGTACTTCAAGATTCTTGGCTATTTGAAGGAACAGTTACTGAAAATATTATTTACAATAGAAAAAATATAAGTAGTGAAAGAGTAAAAGAAGTGTGTAAAGAAATAGGATTAGATCACTTTATAAGAACACTACCGAATGGGTATAATTCGGAGCTTGCTGAAAATGATAATGTATCTGCGGGACAAAGACAATTACTAACAATAGCTAGGGGATTGATAGAAGATGCACCATTCTTAATATTAGATGAAGCAACATCTAATGTAGATACTAGAACAGAGGAATTAGTACAAAAAGCTATGGATAAATTAACAGAAGGTAGAACATCATTTATTATTGCACATAGACTTTCAACAATTAAAAATGCTGATTTAATTTTAGTTGTAAAGGAAGGTAATATTATTGAACAAGGAAACCACAATGAGCTTATGAAACAAAATGGTTTCTATGCTGATTTATATAATTCACAATTTCAGTTAGTTTAAATTAAATTTGGAGGACAAAATGAGTTTTAAATATGAAAGAAAAATTAATTACTATGAAACGGATAAGATGGGAATTGTACATCATTCAAATTATATAAGATTTTTAGAAGAAGCAAGAAGTAGGTGGTTAGAAGACTTAAATTTACCAATGGAAAAATTAGAAAGTGAAGGATACACTATTCCTACTTTAGAAGTAAATTGCAAGTATAAATATCATGTGACAAGTGGCGATATCATTATAATAGAGCCATATATAACAGAATATAATGGAATAAGAATGACTGTTAAATATAATGTTACAGAAGCAAATACAAAAAATAAAGTAGTAGAGGCATATACAAAACATTGCTTCACAGATATAAATTTAAAACCAATTAATATGAAAAAGAAAAATATAGAAGTATATAATATATTCAAACAGTTAATTGAAAGTTGATATAATTTTAAAATTGAATTTATAGAATGAGAAATATTTATAAATTAAGGAAAGAAATATGATAAAAAGATATAAAAAAAATGAGATAGATGCATTAGCAAAAATACTAAAAAATGATGGAGTGATTAGTGTTCCGACTGATACAGTTTATGGTCTATGTGCTAGAATAAATTCGATAACTGCACATGATAAATTAATGGAAATAAAGAAACGACCTATAAACAAATTGTTTCCTATTATGTGTTCAGATAAAGAGCAAATAAAAGATATTGCTATATTAGATGACAGAGCTGAAAGATTGATAGATGCTTTTATGCCAGGACCTATTACGTTAATATTGAAAAAAAGGTCAGAAATACCTTATTATATAAATAATGGTTTAAAAACAATCGCAATTAGAATGGCTACTTCCAAAGAGTTGGAAAGCTTAATTAGAAAAACGGAGAGCCCAGTTTTTATGAGTAGCGCTAATCAGAGTGGAGAACCAACTTGTAATAGTTTAGATGAAATAGAAAAAGCTTGCCCGAAATTAGATGGAATGCTGGAAGGAAAAGTATTATTTGGAAAGGGAAGCACAATAGTAGATTGTACCCTAAAACAAATAAAAATAATACGTGAAGGACCAATTTCAATTGAACAAATTAAAGAATTAATATAGTAAAATCTATAATAAAAAAGCCAAATAATTAATTGAAATTATTTGGCTTTTAATGTATAATTAAAAAGGAAAATTTTAACTTATAAAGAGGGTTTTTTATGAAAAATAAAAAGAAATTAATTATAATTGTTGCTTTTATAATAGAAACTGTCGTTTTAGTAATATCACTTACCTATAGTGGTGTAGTATTTTTAGTTAATGATGCTAAAACAGAGTGGTTTGATGAAAAATCTCCAAATGGCAAATATCATGTTAAATGTTATAAAGTAGGAACACCAATGTTTTTTAGTTCACAGAAATTATTAATATATTTTGATACAACAGGATTACCATATGTAGAAGGGACTAATCCGATATCATTTAGAACTGAGCTTGCAAATGATGGAGCGAATTTACATAAGGATAATTATTCAATAGAATGGCTTTCCGATTCTGTAAAAATTGTTTTTAGAGGAGAAGAATCAGGAGGAGATAATATTTATCAAATTCCATATTATAGAACAAATTCAGAAAATAACAATAAAGAAAAAACAGCTAATGTAGAATATAATTTTAATTGTGGAGAAGTATTTGAAATTACAAATAATACCATATATTATGGAGATATAAAAGAAGATAAAGCAAAGTATTTATCAGAGAATCTATCAGGAGATTTTAAAGTTATAAATTACGAAAATGAAGAACTAATAAATATCAATGATATAACAGTTGGAGATTATATAACGACATATGAACCTACTGAAAAATATCAAAATGCTAAAACAATCATTGTAGTTGCAAAAAAGGATTATATCTTAGAGCAAGTAAAAAAAGAATTATTAAATAAAAGAGAGTTTGATGCAGAACTTGCTTATTATAATGAGAAAGAAAATTATATTATAGCTAAGGTGGCATTAGATAGTAAAACTTTTGATACAGTTAATTCTCAACCATTTTATTTTATGAAACTACTTATTGGAAAAAATACAGAAACATATCTAGGAAATAAAGAGAACAATGCAAATTCAAATTATGGATATCATGTTAATGAATTATGCAAAATAGAATTAGTATCTAATATTGCTTATTTACCAAATATATATATGGTTAAATCTATCGAGTTTATAGCAGATTAATAAATTATAATTAGCTAAAATTCATAAAATCAGTATATTTATAAAACGCTAAAAAGACCTTAAAAGATGATTAGAAATGGAGAACGTTATGAAAAGATGTAAATGGTGTAATCTAAAAAATGAAGAATACATAAAATATCATGATAAAGAATGGGGAATTCCAAGTTATGATGATAAGTATTTATATGAAATGATAATATTGGAATCTTTTCAAGCAGGTCTATCTTGGGAATGTGTTTTAAATAAAAGAGAAGAATTTAGAAAAGCATTCGATAATTTTGAAATAGACAAGATATGTAATTATGATGATAAAAAAATACAAGAATTATTGAAAAATAAAAACATTATAAGAAATAAATTAAAAATAAGTGCTGCTATTAATAATAGTAAGATATTTAAAGAAATACAAAAAGAGTACAAAACGTTTTCTAATTATATATGGAATTTTACAGAAAATAAAGTAATCTATGAAGTAAACAAAACAAGTTCTGAATTGTCACATATAATTTCAAATGATTTAAAAAGAAGAGGAATGAAGTTTGTAGGAACAACAATTATATATTCTTATTTGCAAGCAATAGGTATAATATATTCACATGAAAAAGAATGTTTTATGTATAAGCAGAAGTAAAATATAATTATTATACTATTTCAATTTTTACTTAAACAAATTTCATAAAGCAATAAAAGATAAGAAAAATCAATATTTTTTCTTATCTTTTTATTGTGAAATCTTATTAAATAAAAAATAGAATATTTTTGTAACAAAATAATAGTAAAGGATACTAAATAAGTGAAAGGAGGAAATGTTATGCAGGATATAAATACAATATATAAAAAATATGGTGAAATTGTTTATAAATATGTATTCTGCTTAACTGGAAATGAAGATACAACCGAAGAAATTGTTCAGGAAACTTTTTTAGTAGCGGTTAAAGACATAAATAAGTTTAGAGGTGAATGTAAAATATCGACATGGCTATGTCAAATTAGCAAATATATATGGTATAAGAGACTAAAAAAAGAAAAGTCAAAAAAGGAAATACCATTAGATATATTACAAAATTCTTTGTTTATAGAAGAATCAATAGAGGAAAATTTTTGTGATAAAGAAAAAAAGATAGAATTATTTAAAGAATTACAAAATTTTGACGAAGACACTAGAAATGTAATGTATTTAAGGATATTTGGAAATTTTGAATATAGTGAGATTGCTGAAATTATGAATAAAACATCAAATTGGGCAAGAGTTGTATTTTTTCGTGGTAAGCAAAAATTAAAGGAGAAATTAGAAAATGAAAAATGAGTGTGATATTATTAAAGATTTATTATTTAGTTATAATGATGATATTTTGAGTAATACTTCGAAGGAATTAGTAGAAGAACATTTAAAAAATTGTGAAGAGTGTAAAAAAGTTTTAGAAGAAATAAAAAAGGAAAGTGTTCAAAAAAATCAAAGCAAAGAGATTGATTTTTTAAAAAATATTAAGAAGAATATTAATAAAAAAAATATAATAATATTAGTAGTTTTTATAGTCTTAATTATTATTGTTTTTTTTAATATACAAGTATATTATAATTATAATGAAATTGCTTCTACAATGGAAGTATATTTAAAGGATGATATAACAGAACAGCAAATAGAAGATATTAAAAACAAAATAATAGAAAAAAGTGAAAATATAGAGATTGAATATGTTTCAAAAGAAGAAGCATTAAAAAGATTAAAGTATAAATTAGGAGAAAATCAAAATTTGTTAAATGATTTTAATAACTTAAGTAATCCTATCTCTGCTTCTATTGAAATAAAGACTGATACAAAAATTCAAATAATAGTAGAAAGCATACAAGATATGCCAGGAATAACACATATAACAACGCATATAAATTCTAATCCATACGAATTATATATACAAAGAATTATGAAAAATAATGTTTAATAACAAATTATGGGGCGGATAATTCCTTGAAATTATCTGCCTTTTTTTGCAATAATTATATAGATAAATTACAAATGTTAGTGTAAAATTTATGTAGGCAAAAAAATAATTGCTTACATAAATTTTTTATA
>USGK01000014.1 GCA_900554175.1 uncultured Clostridium sp. | reverse complement strand
AAAGAAAAAAATAATAATAAATATAAATAATAATATAGGAGAAAATATGGAATTACAATTAGATAACGAAAAATTATTAGAAAATAATTTAAATATAGAATATAATCAAAATAATTTTTTAAATAATATTTTGGGAAGAACAATAAATGGGGCAATAGATATAGGTTTAAGATATATTTTACCAGATTTAATTGAAGAACAAGTAATAGATGTAAAAAATAATTTAATAAAATTCGGACTAAAAGATGGAATAAAAAAAAGCGTAGAGAATGCTTTAGAAATAGGTAAGTCTGTACTTGGAATTACAACAGGAAATTTTACAAATATTTCACAAGTTGAAAATGCGATAAAGAGTGGAGAAATCATAAATTCAATTTCAAAGTTAATAGATAATGTTCTAAATTTATCAGTAAAAAAAGGAAAAATAAATACGAATATTTTAAGTCTAATAAAAGATGGAAAAAATACTTTAATTCATAATATAGAAAAAAATATAAAAGATACATTAAAAAAACAAGAAAGTATAGAAACAAGTTTAGAAAATAATATAAATAGTTGGAAAAAATATTACCAAAAAAAAGATTTTGATAATATGGAAAAAGAATTTAATAAAATAGAAAAAGAAATAAAAAAAATACTTCCTGTAGAGGAAAAGATAAAAGAGGCAAGAAAAATAGAAATGATTCATAATTTAATAAAAAATAATAATAAAGATTTTAATCTAAATCAAGAAGAAATAAAATTATTAAAAAATTTAAATTAGAATAATTTGAATAAAATTAATGTAAGATAAAATGGAATAATTGAATATGAAACTAGATAATTAAACAAAAAAAATTTTATAAAAATTTACTTGCATATTTTAGAGTTATCTTGTATAATAGCATTTGTATAAGAACGTAACATAAAAAAGGAAAGAGGTATAAACAATGGCAGAAAGACAAGATGGAAAGATAATTGAAAGAGATATTGAAGAAGAAATGAAAACAGCATATATTGATTATGCTATGAGTGTTATTGTACAACGTGCTCTTCCGGATGTAAGAGATGGATTAAAACCTGTTCACAGAAGAATTTTATATACAATGCATGAAGATGGGCTTACTCCAGATAAGCCATATAGAAAATCTGCAACGACAGTTGGAGATGTTTTAGGTAGATATCATCCACACGGAGATGCTTCTGTTTATGATGCTATGGTAAGGTTAGCACAAGATTTTTCAATGAGATACGTATTAGTTGATGGACATGGAAACTTTGGTTCCGTAGATGGAGATCCACCAGCAGCATACCGTTACACAGAAGCGAGAATGTCAAAGATTGCAGAAACAATGCTTACTGATATAGAAAAAAATACAGTAGATTTTATGCCAAACTTTGATGATAGACTTCAAGAACCAACTGTATTGCCTGCTCAAATTCCAGCACTTCTTGTAAATGGATCATCAGGTATTGCCGTAGGAATGGCAACAAACATACCACCACATAATTTAACAGAAGTAATTGATGGAATTATTAAAATAATAGATGAAGATAATGTATCAGATGAAGAATTAATGAAGATTATAAAAGGTCCAGATTTTCCTACAGAAGGTTTAATTATAGGAATGGAAGGTATCAAAGAAGCATATACAACAGGAAGAGGAAAAATAATTCTAAGAGCAGAAACAGAAATAGAAGAAATGAGTAATAATAAACAAAGAATTTTAGTAAAATCTCTACCATATCAAGTAAATAAAGCAAGACTTATTGAAAATATGGCTCATTTAGTTAGGGAAAAGAGGCTTGAGGGAATTTCTGAAATAAGAGATGAATCAGATAGAAAAGAAAAAGTAAGAATTGTAATTGAATTAAAAAGAGATGCAAATGCACAAGTAGTATTAAATCAATTATTTAAAAATACACAAATGCAAACAAGTTTTGGTGTAATAATGCTTGCTTTAGTAAATGGAGAGCCAAAAATATTAACTTTAAGAAAATGCTTAGACTATTACATTGATCATAGAAAAACAGTTGTACTTCGTAGAACTAAATTTGAATTAGATAAAGCATTAGCTAGAGCTCATATATTAGAAGGTTTAAGAATAGCGATAGATAATATTGATGAAGTTATTAGTATTATAAGAACTTCTTATGATGATGCTAAAGAAAGATTAATGAAAAGATTTAATCTTTCAGATATACAAGCTCAATCAATACTAGATATGAGATTAAGAACACTTCAAGGATTACAACGTGAAAAAATTGAAGAAGAATATCAAGAATTAATGAAATTAATTGAGCATTTAAGAGATATATTAAATAGCGAACATTTAGTATTTGAAGTAATTAAAGAAGAATTATTAAAAATTAAAGAAAAATATGGTGATGAAAGAAAAACCAAAATAAAACCTGCAGAAGGTGAAATAGAAGTAGAAGATCTAATAAAAGAAGAACAGACAGTTATCGCATTAACTCATTTTGGATATATTAAAAGGATGCCAATAGACACTTATAAAAGTCAAAGAAGAGGCGGAAAAGGTATCCTTGGTATTGCAACAAGAGAGGAAGATTTTGTTAAACAAATATTTACAGCTTCAACTCATGATACTATTTTATTCTTCACAAATAAAGGAAAACTTTATAAGTTAAAAGGATATGAAATTCCGGAAGCTGGTAGAACAGCTAAAGGAACAGCTATTGTTAACTTACTTAGATTAGACAGTGGAGAAAAGGTATCTGCAGTAATACCAATCCAAAATTTTGCAGAGGGAAAATATCTTTTGATGGGAACAAAGAAGGGATTAATTAAGAAGACAGCTCTTACAGAATATAATTCTGCAAAGAAAACAGGACTTCAAAGTATAACATTAAAAGATGATGATGAATTAATATCTGTAAAATTAACTGATGGTGAAGATAATGTAGTTTTAGTTACAAGAAATGGTTTATGCATTACTTTTGAAGAAAAAGAAGTAAGACCAATAGGAAGAACTGCACAAGGTGTAATTGGAATAAGAATCGATGAAGATGATGAAGTAATTGGTATGGAATCAATTATTTTAGGAAGTAACGCAACACTTCTTACTATAACGGAAAATGGATTCGGAAAACGTACGGATTTAAGTGAGTACAGAGTTCAAATAAGGGGTGGAAAAGGTGTTCTTACATACAAAATTACTCCTAAAACAGGAAGACTAGTATCTGTAAAAATAGCAGATGGAACAGAAGATATTATGCTAATTACTGATACAGGAACAATTATTAGAATGAATGTAAGAGAAATAAGTGTGTTAGGAAGAGCCACACAAGGTGTTACATTAATAAGAACGAATGATGGTGGAAAAGTAGTAAGTACTGAAATTGTTCCAAAAGAAGATGAAGAATAGTAAAAAAAATGTGGAAAATAAAATTTCCACATTTTTTTAGACTAATTACATGTTTTGACAAATTAATTTAAAAGTATATGCTATAATAACATTATGTCAAAACATTATTTAAATCAGCTCTTTTAATTCAGAAGAACTATTAACTATATTTTTTTATTCTTTTTGTTAATAGTTAGTATTTTTATTTTTTATATTAATAAATCAGTATTAAAATTTTTTTTAATACTGATTTATTGTTAATTATTAAAATATAATAGAAAAGCAAATCATATTATCTTTTGTAATTTCAACACTTAAAGTTCCTTTATTTAGTTCAATAACAGATTTTGCGATTGAAAGACCTATACCATAGCCCTCTTTTTTTGAATTTCTAGATTTATCATTCCTGTAAAATCTTTCGAACAATCTCTTTGTATCAATATTTTCAATATCTTGACATTCATTCATAAAATTAATTTTAGTATTTTTGCCTTGTTTTTTTATATTAATAATAATTTTTCCATTATCAGGGGTATATTTTATTGCATTATCTAATAAAATTGAAATAACTTGTCTAATACTATTTTGATCTGCTGTTATTAAGAAATCAGAAGTATTATTAAAGATAATTTCTTTATCTTTAGCTAATGCTTTAAAGTCATTAACTTCTTCATTAATTATTGAATTTATAGAAAACTCAGTAAAATCTAAAGACATGTTTTTTTCTTCAACTTTAGAAAGATTAAGTAATCCCTTTATAAGTGAATCAAGTTTTAATGCTTGGTGTTTTATACTTTGAATCCATTCATTATCTTCACTGGTAAGTTCTAGAACTTCGACATCTGACATTATTATAGCTACAGGGGTTTTTAAATCGTGACCAGCATTTGTAATAAATCTTCTTTGATTTTCGATATTTTCAACAATTGGTTTCATAGCTTTTTTTGAAAATATAGTTAAGAATAATAATACAATTAAAAGCCCGAATCCAAATATTAATAATCCTTTTTTAATAAGTTGTTCTAAATTTTTTAATTGATTATATGAATCTAAAAATACAATTAAGTAACCATTATCAGTTTTATATTTCAAGTATTTAAAGTTTTCATAAAAACCAGTATTTTTTTTGTTTTTTATTTCATTAAAAATATTAGTGACTTGATTTTCTGAAATTGAAGCGATATGATCTAAATTTATAGTTTCAATCTCAAAATCGTTATTTGTAGTCACTGTAAAGTATCTTGTAGAATATTTTGTTTCTTTGGTTATAAAATTATTATTATTTATATGCGGAATATCAGGTATAACACCATTATTTTCTGCAATTATTTTTAAGATTTGATCAATTTGTGTATTAACTCTAAAATAATTATCTAACATTATAGTTGAAAAAATGCTGGATGTAACAATCAAAATAGAAAGCATAGCTACCGCAACAAACTTTCTACGTAACTTATTAATCATAAAGATGCCCCCTTTTTATGTTTTTAAAAATGAGTCAAAAAATAACCTTTTCTATTATTTTCAATTTTTAAATTACTATTTAATAATTCAAATTTATTTTGAAGATAGGAAATATACATTTGTAATGATAAATTTTCGACAGGTTCGTTTTGCCATACAAAATTAGTAATTTCTTTTTCTTTTAGTGGAGTTTGTTTATTTTTTACAAGTATTTCCATTAGATTACATTCTTTAGTATTTAAATGTAATGATGATTGACTATTTGATAATTCAGATTTCTCTTTATCAAAAATTAAATTACCAATTTCAAATTTTTCCTTTTCCTCTTTTTGAATTCTCGTTACAGCCCTTATTCTAGCTAAAAGTTCTTTATATGAAAATGGTTTTGTAAGATAATCATTTGCACCAGAATCTAACCCTTCTACTTTTTCATCAATTTGAGATTTAGCTGTAAGTAAAATAACAGGAGTTTTAATACCATTTTGGCGCAATTGTTTCAAACAAGAAATACCATCAAGAATTGGCATCATAATATCTAAAATAATTACATTAAAAGAATTTTCTTTTAATTCGCTCAGAGCTTCTTTTCCATTATAAACACTTGTAACATCATAGTTATTTATAGTTAAAATTTTAGTTATTGCTTTTGATAATTCTCTTTCATCTTCAGCAAATAATATTTTATCTTTCATATATATAATCTCCTTTTTTTGATATAAGTTATTATAACATATAATAAAAAAAATAGTAAATTCATATTTAACTATTAATCATGTTTTTTATAGTTTGCATATTTAAATCCACTGTAGCAATTTCATCGGCACAGTTTTTTAACTCATTAACAATTAATTCTTGATTTTTTATATTTTGTTTATATTTTATTTCATGTTCTAAACTTGACCAAAAATCCATTGCTATTGTTCTAATTTGAATTTCAATATAAACAGGATGAATTTCCCCTGCTAAATCAAGATTAACTTTTATTACCATATGATAACTTCTGTACCCATTTGGTTTAGGATTTTTTATATAATCTTTTTCTTTAATGATTTCTAAATCTTTATATTTTTTTAGCATATTAGCAACTTCATAAACGTCATCAATATATCCACATATTATTCGAATTCCTGCCGCATCATATATTTTAGTTAAAGCATTATTTAAAGTAACAGGTAAATTTTTTCTTTTTAATTTTTCTTTCATACTAGTTTCAGTTTTTACACGACTTGTTATATATGAAATAGGATCTCTTGAGTTATGAACAATTTTATATTTTCGAATTACATCTAACCTAGCATTTATTTCTGTAATTACACCGTTAAGTAAAACAATTGAATCTTTATAAAATGAATTTTCCATTAGTTTATTTTTTTATATATTTATAGAATGAATATATAAAATTTTCCTTTCTAAATTTTTTTATATATAATTTTCTTTAATAAATATAATAAAATTGTATGAATATGATGTGAATTTTTAATGATTAAAAAGTAAAAAAAGAGAAATTTATAATTTAAGTTAAAATATTATATTAACCTAAATTGAGAAATTCTCTTTTATAAATTTAAGATATAAAAAATTATTTATTATTCTAATCTATCTAAATCTTTTGTTGCTGGCTCTGTTATTAATTTTCCTGTATAGTCATATCTTGAACCATGACAAGGACAATCCCATGTTTTTTCTAAATTGTTCCAACTAAGTTCACAACCTAAATGTTTGCAATATGGTTTTACTGCAAAAATTTGTCCGTTATTATCTTTATAAATACCAACTTTTTTTCCATTGTATTCAACAACTCCACCAGTATTTTTCTTTAAATCTTCATATGTGTAATTGGGAATTTTTAATTTATTAATTCCAAGTGAATATACAGTTTGTTTTAGCATATTTCCAAATTCCTCATGGTTTTTTAAAGGGGCCATTCTAGTGGATTTATATATTTCATTGTATTCGTTTGGTATTCCTAGAATATTATCTCTTATTATTTGGGCTGCTACATGTGAAGTAGTCATTCCCCATTTTTTATATCCTGTTGCAATATATAAATTCGGCATTAAATTTGAAAATTCTCCTATATACGGTACTTTATCTAGTGAGATACAATCTTCTGTATTCCATTTGTATTTTAATTGCATTGAAGGAAAAATTTCTTTTGAATAAGTTTCAATGCTTTTATAACAGAGATCTAGATTTTTACTAGTATCTCCTGTTTTGTGATTTTGACCACCAATTATTAATAATTGGTCATTTATCGGTCTAAAGGAAGTAGTAGGAGTTTCAGCTGAAATATACATTCCTGTTGGAATTTTATTATGTGGTTCAATTGCTATTTCATAAGACATATCTTGATACATTTTTAAGAAATATAATCCAGGAAAATTTTTTATGGGATAATGTGTTGCCATAACTACATACTTTGAGTTTATTGTATTTTCATTTGTTTTAATTTGGTACTTTTCGCCTTTTCGTTGAATATCTTGAACTCGAGAATTAGTATATATTTCTACTTTGTTTTGTTTTAATAGTTCAGTTATTTTATACAAATATTTTAGGGGATGAAATTTTGCTTGATTTGGAGCTTTTATTCCTAGCTTTATTTTAAATGGTAAATTTATTTTATCTACAAGTTCAACATCTAAACCTAATTTTTTTATTGTAGTTGCTTCATCTTTTATTTTCTGAATATATTCATCTTGACATGTGTAAATATAATTATCGGTTCTTATAAATTCGCAATCTATTTTTTCTGTTTTTACAATTTTTTCAATAGTATCTATGGCTTCTTCATTTGATTTTAAATATTTTCTAGCAAAATTTTCTCCAAAAGTATCATCTAGATATTTATATATTAAATTATGTTGACTTGTTATCTTTGCAGTAGTATTTTTCGTTACTCCACTGCATATTTCACCTTTATCTATTAAACATATTTTTAATCCGGAGTTAATTAACATGTATGCTGTCATAATTCCTGTTATCCCTGCACCTATAATGCATACATCTGTATCTAAGTCATTTTCTAGACTGAAAAAACTTGGCCTTTGAGTGGTTTGTACCCAATATGATTCCATTTAAATCACATCCTTTCTAGTAAAAGTATATATTCCAAGCTTTTCCAATTTTTTTAGTTTTATTCACAGATTATTTGAAAATATTCTTTAATATAATATATAGAGCTAAAAAGTTTGGGCTGTGTTGTAATTAATAATACAGCAAAAGTTATTTAAAATACAATTATTAAATAATTAGAAGATATAAATTGTATTTTTAGATACCTAATATATTGTTTTATCACTTTTATCTAAAAATTTATTAAATGATTTTATTGTTTCTTCTCTATCTACACATTCTAAAGTTAATATTTTATTATCTTCAATATTATCTGTTAATTTTTTTATATAATTATATATATAATCATCTCTGAATCCAATACTCGATGCATCTTCTTTAGTATTTCCATAATATACTTTTTTTATATTAGACCAAATTATTGCAGATAGACACATTGGGCAAGGGTAACAAGAAGTATATAGTTCACAATTACTTAAATCGTATGAGTTAATATTTTTACATGCATCTCTTATTGCCATTATTTCTGCATGAGCTGTTGGATCATTGTTACTTAGAACATGGTTTGAACCTTTTCCGATTATATTTCCATTTTTAACAATGCAGGCTCCAAAAGGGCCTCCTACATTTGTTTTTAAGTTATATTCTGATAGTTCTTTTGCTATTTTCATATATTTATTCATAAAGTATCCTCCTATATATATTATTAATTATCAAAATTATTATATCAATAATTTTGATAGTTTACAATAAAATTTAAATTTGAAATTTTACTTATAAACTTATAATATCTTATTAATTCTTTTATTGTGTATTTTTTATATAAAAACAGCTTACAAATTTTATAATTTGTAAGCTGTTTGCATATGGTGCGCCATAGAGGAGTCGAACCTCCGACCATTTGATTAAGAGTCAACTGCTCTACCAACTGAGCTAATGGCGCATTAATAATAAAAAAATAAATAAACCTGTTGCAAAAGATTTTAACAACAAGTTTATTATAATACTTTAAGAAGAATTTGTCAATTACTTTTTACAATAATTCTATCCAAAGAGTTATATTTATCTTGTGATAATAATGTTTTTGAAACAATAGAACCATTTAATTTTACAACCCTATATGTATCAACTAAAGCTCCATTGGCACCGAGTCTTTTTATATAATCTGATGGGGTTTCTGAATTATATTCATATTTAATACTATACGGAATAGTTGATAGTACTTCATTATCAAAACTTATGTCGTATTCATTTTCTTCTTTTAGTCCATAGACTGAAATCTTAACAATGCCATCTTTAGCTGACGCATTGATTTTTATTGGGTAAGTTCGAGAGTTGGTAAATTTTAAATCTTTTATTCCATAAACAACAGTAGCATCACGACCTGGATCAACATAGGACGTAACAAATTGGTGGTTGTGCCTTTCATTTATTTCTAAATTTGCAAAAATGGCAACATTATATAAAGTTGAAGATACTTGGCAAATACCTCCTCCGATTCCATCTACAACTTCACCATTAGAATATATTTTAGATTCTTTATAACCTGCAGAAATTGAACGTTCTCCAACTATAGAATTATAAGAGAACTGTTTATTAGGAGATAAGACATATCCATTAATTTTAGAGACTGCGAGCTGTATGTTAGTTTCTCTATTTATATTTTGTGCATCATATTTTGTGGAAAATGTTGCTAGTAAGTCTGGAAAGATATTAATATTTAAATTTTTTAATGTTATTTTAGGTGTTGTTATTGTAAGAGGGATTGTATATTCAGAAAAATCATTTTCCAATATTTTTTTTGCACTTTCTAAATCAAAATCTATTCCATTTATTTCTTGATATACTTTAAATGGGTTTTCTTCATAGTATGCATCTTTAGCTTGGGTTACAATTTTTGAATGTATTTCATAAATATTTATTTCTTTGGGAATCTCTAGTTTGTTGTAAATATTTATTTCATTGTTTAAATTCAAATTTGATATTGAAGATAAAATATTATTTTTTAAAGTATTATTGTCAATTGAATTTCCAGAAGAACCTTTTAATATTATTAAATTTGAATCTTCGATATAATAACTTGAATCTATGAACTTATCTGGAAGCTCGGATGAAATTTTGTTTTCAATTTGAGAGATGGAATCTTCATTAAATGTAAAATTCATAGTAATGTTTCTATGAGTAAGTAGCGTTGATAAAATAGAATAGTTGTTTTTAAATATATTATTATTTCTTCCAACATTATAAGCTTCATCTATTGCGTTTGTAATGTCATAATTTATATTAAGAGATGAATATGAATTTTCTGTAGAATATAAAATTGAATTATCCTGTGAAGATATACAATTTATAATAAAATTAGATGATTTCTTATCATCTGTATTTTTTATAAGTAATTCTTTTGCCTCTTCTTTTGATAAATTTGAGACATTTACATCATTAATATAAATACCAAAGATTATTCTATCATTATTAATATTTATAATAGAAAAAATAATTGATAAAAAGAATAATAAAGACAAAAATAATATAAAAATAGAAATATATTTTTTTTGTATTTTTTTCATAAGTAAATTCCTTTCTTTTATTAATTAATTAAATAGTAACATATTATATAAGAAAAGTAAATAAACAAAAAAACAAATTTTTTGTAAAAATTTTAAAAAAAATAACAAAAAGACTTGAATATTGTAAAAATTAATATTATAATATTTTCAGCAAAAGACAAATAAGGAGAATGTAAAATGGAACTAGTAAAAAATATTTTTTTTAACACTGATAAATTAATTGAAAATAGTAAAGTAAAAATATCTTATACAGGCAAATTTTTTCAAGAGAATAGTGAAAAAGTTTTTATTCATTATGGATTTGGAAAAAACTGGGATAATATTAATGAAGTTGAAATGGTAAAAACAGAATTAGGATTTCAAACTGAAATTGATTTATTAGGTGTGGAAACTTTTAATCTATGTTTCAAAAATGAGAAAAACGAATGGGATAATAATGAAGGTCAAAATTATATATTTAATTTAGAAAAAGTCTCAACAGAATTAATTGTTCTAGAAGATGAGCCTGTTTCTATTGGAAGTGCAAAGAAGTTAAGGAGATCTTATTTGTGGAGTAAAAAAATAAAAGTTGCAGTATATAAGATAATTACGTATTTGCCTAAAATTATTTCTGGAAACTATAAGAAAAAAGCAAGTCAAGAGTAAATATTAGAATAATATAAATAAAAATAATTTAATTATAGAAAAAGTTTTCCACAGTTTATGTTAATAATGTGGAAAACTTTTTTGATTTTTAAATATATAAGTAGATTAATATATATTTATGTATTAAGTAATAACCCAACCTCCATTAATTGAAATTACTTGACCTGTAGTAAATTCATCTTCAATAAGCCAATTAACACATTTTGAAATATCAGACGGATTTCCGATTCTTTCTAGAGGTGTTTCTTCTTTTATAGAATTAATTTCTTGCTTTGTATATTTTTTATTCATAGATGTATTAATAAAGCCAGGTGCAATTGAATTTACACGAATATTAGATGGGCCAAGTTCTTTGGCAAGTGATTTTGTCATAGCATCTATACCAGCTTTAGAAATAGAATATAAGCTTTCACATGATGCACCTACTAGTCCCCAAATAGAAGAGATATTTATTATACACCCCGATTTATTGTGGATCATATATTTGCATGCTTCTTGTGTAACACAGAAACTAGAGTAGAGATTATTATTGATTACTCTATTCCATTCTTCATCAGTAATATCAGTAAAAAGAGAAGATGATGATACTCCTGCATTATTTACAATTACATCTATTTTTTTGTATTTTTGAATAATAAAATCAATTAACGATTTTGTTTCAGATCTTTTAGAGACATCTGCTTTAAAAATATCAATATTTATATTTTCTTTTTTCAATTCTTTTTGCAAAGAAATAGCATCATTATAAGAAGTATTATAATTAACAATAACAGAATAATTGCTTTTAGCCAATTTTTTTGCAATTTCTCGTCCAATTCCTTTAGCTGCACCAGTGATTAATATTACTTTTGACATATGATAATCTCCTTAATAATCAAATTTAAATAAGAAATTAGATACTTTTAATAAAATAAAAAAAGCCAATAATTAAGACTTACTCAAAACTAATGACCTTATAATGGAGCCACTTGTCCGAATCGAACGGACGACCTACTGATTCATACTACTACAATTTTCATTGCCACACAATATGTGTTTGTAGTCTGGACTTTCTCTTTACCATGACTTGTTTAGTTTTAGGTACATCGTATAAAGTCTCTACACTCAAGAATTTCTTCTCTAGCTCGGGATTAACATATAAAATACTTAGTCTTCCCCGAATTAGCGATGTCCACTTTATAAGTTTCCTTATAAAGGTGCAAGATAGTTCAAAATAAATAATGAATATTTATCTATCCCACAAGTCAGTTGCTCTACCAGCTGAGCTAAAGTGGCATTATATTTAATTGGTGACCCCTACGGGAATCGAACCCATGTCCCCGCCGTGAAAGGGCGATGTCTTAACCGCTTGACCAAGGGGCCAAATAGAACGAATATCAAACAGAGTTTCCTGAGTTTGATATTCTCTATATTTGATTTGGTGAGCTATCCGCGACTCGAACGCGGGACAACTTGATTAAAAGTCAAGTGCTCTACCACCTGAGCTAATAGCCCGTGTACTGTTTTGCAACAGGACAATTAATAGTTTACTATATTTTAATTATTTTGTCAAGCGTTTTTTTAAAAAAATACAAAAATTTTACAAATTTTTTAATGTATAAAAATTGTGAATATTTTGATTAAAATTTAAGCATTTAATTTTTCTAAGATTTCATTAACATCTATACCATGAACAGCACATGCTTCTTCAATAGATTCCATTTGAGATGCTGGACAACTTAAACAATGCATACCTGCCTCAAGTAAAATATCTGCTTTATCTGGTGCGGCTTTTAGTAAATCACCAATAAGAGTATCTTTATTAAATTCCATATTTTTTCCTCCTTTATTTGATTTTACAAAATATTTTAACATAAAATATAAAAAAAGTATAGACAAAATGAGAAAAAAGTGTTAATATTTTTGTGCAAGGTGGTGAAGACAATAGAAGTTTTAATCAATTTTTTCTTTATAACACTTATTATTAATTTTTTCATTATAATTTATACACTTTATAATTATTTCGAAATTAAATTATTTCAAAAAGAACAGGGAGCAAAATTACAAATAAAAAAAAACTTATTATTTGAAAAGGAGGAAAAACATTAATTTAAAGAAAATTATTTTATTCATAGTCTTATATTCTTTTACAACTACAATAT
Organism: uncultured Clostridium sp.; assembly: GCA_900554175.1. GTDB lineage: Bacteria > Bacillota > Clostridia > TANB77 > CAG-508 > CAG-269. The sequence continues at coordinate 25,499 of USGK01000014.1, read as the reverse complement.
TTTATAAAATTATAAATCCAGTATTTAAATCAAATGAAATTATTATTTCTTGGGGTTTTAGAGTTTTCAATATCTGTACAGAAAATCCTAATTTATGGAATATAATAAAAAAAGTATATATATTCTTTTTATTAATTTCAAATTTTATATATAGTAAATATATTATTAATTTTTTTTCAACAAAAAAAAATTATAATAAAAAGAGTAAATACCAAAAGGAGTTTAATGTTAATAAAAAAATAAAAAATAAGGTACTAATAAAAGAGAAAAAAAATCAATTAAACTTAAAAGTAGGATGTGACTATAAAACAGGAGAAGAAATTATTATTTCAGAATCCGGCTTATATCAAAATTTTTTAATAACAGGAACAATAGGATCGGGAAAGACAAGTTCTGCTATGTATCCTTTTACAGAACAATTAATAAAGTATAATTTTAATAATCCAAAAAATAAGATTGGTATGCTAATTTTAGATGTAAAAGGAAATTATTATAAACAAATTAAAGAATATGCAAAGAAATATGGGTTATTAGATGACATAATTGTAATTGAACTTGGAACTAATATAACATATAATCCATTAGATAAACCAAATTTAAAAGCATCTGTCTTAGCTAATAGATTAAAAACGATTTTAAATTTATTTTCAGAAAATAACTCTGAAAGTTATTGGATTGATAAGGCAGAGCAAGTATTGACTGAAGCAATAAAATTATGTAGGTTGTATAATGGAGGATATGTAGATTTTATTGAGATTCACAAAATTGTAACAGATATAGATTACTATAAAGAAAAAATAAAAGATTTAAGAAATTATTTTATGGAATCAAAATTTTCAATCAAGGAGATTTATGAATTAAATACAGCTTTAGAATTTTTTAAAGGAGAATATGAAAAATTAGATCAAAGAACATTGTCAATTTTAAAATCAGAAATTACTAGAATTACAAATACTTTTATATCAGATTATGATGTTATAAATACATTTTGTCCATCAAAAGATAAATTGTCATTTAATGGATTTGAGGATGTAATACAAAACGGTAAGATTTTAGTTTTAAATATGAATATCTCAGAATATAGAAATTTATCTAAAATTATTGCTGCATATTTAAAATTAGATTTTCAAACAACTGTTATGGGAAACTTAGCAAGAAACAGACAAAAAACAACAGCTTTTATATGTGATGAATATGCTGAATATGTAACAAAAACAGATAGTGACTTTTTTTCTTTAAGCAGAGAAGCAAAATGTATTAATATTGTAAGTACTCAAAGTTATTCTTCTATAAAAAATACATTAAAAGATGAGACAGCAGTAAAAGTTATATGTCAAAATTTAATTAATAAAATATGGTTTAGAACAGATGATATTTTTACAATTGAAGAAGCTCAAAAACAAATTGGGAAAGAAGAAAAGGTAAAAACTTCAAAAAATATTTCTGAAAATGCAAAGGAGACAAGGTATAGCTATATTTCTAAAAAATTAAGTTCAAAGGATTCGAGCATTTCAGAAAGTCTAAATTTTCAAACACAAAATGAATATGTTTATGAGACTAATTTTTTTACTCAGGATTTAGAAGTCTTTAGCGCGATTGCATTTTTGTCTGATGGAAGTAAAATATTAAAACCAAGAAAAATAAAAATGCTTCCATATTTTTTAGATAATAATTAGTATTTTAAAATATCTAAAATTATAAAAAGATAGCTATAAAAAATAATTAAGAAAGGAGAAATTCGTATAATAAAAATTTGTTTATAATATACGAAGGTAATAAATGAGGAAAAAATCAATAATTTATTTTAATTTTATAATGATTATATTTTTTATAATTTTGTTTTTAGGTTGGGAAAAAGAATGCTTTGCAGCGACTCCAAAGTTAGTAGGAAAAATCCAAACGGCTTTTTCAAATATAGAATCATGGCTTGTTAAATTGTCAACACCAGCTGCAGCTGTAGCTGTTTGTACAGGAATTTTTATGAAAAAATTTAGTTTTGGAGATGAAGAAAGATTACGAATGGGAAAAAAGGTGGTAAGAACATCCTTATTTTCATATGCTTTTATCCTAGCATTAGATTTAATTCTTTCTGCAATTGAATCATTAATATAGGAGGAATTTTTAGAATTGAGTTCAAATGAAGAAATAACAATAAATATTATAAATACAATTAATAATATTTTTGATAATTTATTTTCATCAATAGATACTAATTTATATAGGGAATTAGATAAATTAGTTTTTGTGAATCCTGAATTGTTAAATGATAGGTTTTTTGGCAAAATATTTGGAACAAGTGCTCAAAATGGAATGTTGTTAATTGCAAATTCTTTATTAATAGGAATAGTTATATATTATGCTATTAAATTTATGATGTGTAATTTATCTAGTTCTAAAATTGAATCGCCTCAAGTATTTATATTTAAAGCTATAATTTTTGGTATATGTATGAATTGTTCATTTTTTATTATTGAACAAATTTTAGATATTAATGCAAATGTTTGTATGGCAATTAGAAGTATAGGAGAAGATTTGTTTAATAAAGAGATTAATTTCTCAAATTTAATTCAAAATATAAATTCATCTATAATCGAAAGCAAGGATATTTTTTCTTTAGATGGTTTAATAAAAGGAACAATTACAATGTCTCTTTTAAATTTAGTATTCTCATATGCATTTAGATATGTAACTTTAAAAGTGTTTGTTTTACTATCTCCATTTTCCTTTTTATCTCTTATGACAGAAGGAACATCATGGTTCTTCAGAAGTTGGTATAAAAATATTTTTTCACTTCTTTTTATTCAGATAATAGTAGATATTGTTCTTTTAATTCTATTCTCAATGGATTTTGAAAATGGACAACTGTTGTATAAATTAATTTATATCGGAGGAATTTATGCTTTAATAAGAGCAAATAATTTAGCAAGAGAATTTATTGGAGGCATTTCTACACATGTTCAAAGTAATTTTAATTCATTAAAAATGATTAAATAATAAATTTAAGGTTAATAGAAAACAAATTCTTACAGAAAAATTAAAAGAACAAAGAGGTGTATCAATGAATGTAACTAAAGTATAATAAGAAAGGAATAGTATAAAAATGAATTTTATTTTTCCACAAAATTATGATTTTAAATATAAATTATTCGGAATAATAGACTATGTATCAGCTATAATTAACCTAATATGGGGAGGAATTATATATATTTTAATAAATATTTTTTTTAAAAGTATTCAAATAAAAATATTTATATTTATTATATTTGTTTTGCCATTTCTAATAATTAGCATTGTTGGAATAAATGGGGAAAATATCTTAAGTGTTTGTATATATATAATTAAGTTTTTAATTAAGCCAAAATTAATGATTTTTAATAAAAAATAATTTAAATTTAATAAAAAACTATTAAAATTAAATATTATTAAATTTGAAAAAAAGAAAATAACATGATATAATTTGTCAAAATTTGTTAATAAAAAGATATTTATTACGAAAGGGTGTAAATGATGAAATTAGAACAAAATGATAAAGCAATGTTATTTTCTGTAACAAATATACCTGATATATTTTTTACAGAATATCTAGGAAATATATCTGGTGACTATGTAAAAATATATCTATATTTAGTATTTTTAGCTAAATATAATAGAGATGTAAAAATAAATGATTTATCAAAAAAATTATCTATACCCGTAAATGTAATAAGTGAGGGGATAAAATTTTTGGAAAAAAGCGGATTGATTTTGAGAAAAAATGAAGGATATTTAATTGTTGATTTACAAGAGTTAGTTTTAAATAATCTATATTCACCAAAAATTCAAACAACTCAAGAAAAAATCGAAGAAAATTCAAAAAATAAAGAAAGAATTAAATTAATAGAATATATAAATAATAGATATTTTCAAGGAGTTATGGGGCCTACTTGGTATAATGATATTGATTTATGGTTTAGAAAATATGGATTCGACGAGCAAGTTATGATTAATTTATTTGATTATTGTTTTAATAAATCAGCTTTGCATAAAAATTATGTTCAGGCAGTTGCAGAAGCATGGGGATTAAACAAGATAAAAAATTTAGATGACCTTGAAAATTACTATACTAATCAGGAAAAATTAATTACAATAAAAAAATCAATTGCAAAAAAATTAGGGAAAAGAAGTGGACTTACACAATATGAAGAAGCATATATAGAAAAGTGGGTTTCAGAATATAATTATAATTTAGATATAATTGAGATTGCTTTAAAAAGAACAACTTTTAGAGCAAATGCAAGTTTTGAGTATATAAATAATATTATAATGGATTGGCATGACAGAGGTTTAAAAACGCCAGACCAAATAAATGAATTTTTAGAAAGTAGAAAAACACAAGTAAATAATGAAAAAAATCTAAAAAAACAAGTGAAAAAAGAAAATTTTGAGCAGAGAGAATATCAAAATTTAAGTTTTTTATATGCAAATAATAATATAAAGGAAGATGCAAATGGCTAATAAAGATCTGGAAAATTTATTGATTGAATATGAACAGAAAAGAAGAACTGCAGAGTTAGAAGCAGATAACCGAAAAAATAAATTATATGAAAAATTTCCTGAGATTCAAAAATTAGATTTTAATATTAATAAATTAACAATTAATAAAACAAAAAATATTTTAGTAAAAAATACAGAAATTAATAAAAAAATAGATGACCAAATAAACAATTTAAAAATAGAAAAAAATAAAATTTTAAAAAATAATAATATTAATTTAGAATTTTTAAAACCAATTTATGAATGTAAAATTTGCAAAGATACAGGATATATTATAAACGAAATGAAAAAGACAGAGATGTGTAATTGTCTAAAACAAAAATTATTTAATATTTCTTATAATAAATCTAACTTGTCAAATTTAAGTAAAGAAAATTTTGAAAATTTTAATATAAATATTTTTTCTAATGAAGTTAATATAGAAAAATATAAAATAAAAATTTCTCCAAGAAAAAATATCGAAAATATAAAAAATGCAAGTATAAAGTTTATAGAAAATTTTGATAAATCAGAAACAAAGAATCTATTATTTTGCGGAAATACAGGATTAGGAAAGACATATATGTCAAATGCAATTGCAACAGAAATGTTAAAAAGAGGAAAAACTGTTTTATACCAAACTGCACCAGTATTACTAGAAAATGTAATTGATAATAAATTCAATAAATATAAAAATGGAAAAATAAATAATTTTAATAATGATGTTTTGGAAGCTGATTTATTGATCATAGATGATTTAGGAACAGAAGTATTAAATAGTATGAAATTAAGTGAATTGTTTACAATTTTAAATACAAGAATATTAAATTTAAATAATAAAGTAACCAAAACGATAATTTCAACAAACTTAAATATAGAACAAATATTTAAAAATTATGAAGAAAGAATTGGTTCAAGAATAGCAGGTTTCTATGATATATATTATTTTTTTGGAGAAGATTTAAGGATAAAAACAAGGAAATAATATATTCTAAATAAATTAATTCAAAATTCCGTATATTTTAATATGTTTATTTATTAAAATATACGGAATTTTGGGTTATAGAATATTTTTTATATATAGATAAAATTAAAATTTACAATTATTTAAGGAATATTTATTTTGTTATTTCATTACCAATAATCTTTTTTATATTTTCTAGTTCAGAACATAATGTATTGTACATTGACTGCCCAATAGTCTTGTCAGTTCCTTCTTCGTATTTTTGGATAGAGGAGTTTATATCTAAAATTTTAAATTTTTTAGATGACAATGACTTGTTTTTATAAACATAAATAGGAGTATATGTAGCACTATTAAAAGTTGTTTTAGAATCATCTGCATGTTTAGTATATTTTAAATTAAGTATTGCTGAATCCCTTGTATAAGATTTATTTTGATCAGCCATAAAATTACCTAAAGAATAGATAACAAACGCTTCTTTTGAGGATCCATCATCCAAGTTGACAGTTTTTAATTCCATTGATTGGGGGACATGAGGATGATTACCAATTATCAAATCTGCACCATTTTTTATTAAAAATTCAGCTAAATCTTTTTGCTCTTTATTGGGCTTGGTTTGATATTCTATACCCCAATGCATAGAGACACATATTAGGTCAGAACCTGTTTTTTTTGCAAGGTCTAATTGAGATAATATATTTTCTTTGCTATATAAATTAACGCAATATTCTTTACCAGAAGGAATTGCAATTCCATTTGTACCATATGTAAAACTTAAAAAAGCTATTTTAATTCCCTTTACGTTTTTTACTAATATATTACTTTTAGATTCTTCTGATGTAAATGTACCTGTATGAGAAATATCAGCTTCATCTAAATATGAGATGGTGCTTGAAATACCATTATAGCCTTTATCTAGACAATGGTTATTTGCTGTTGATACAACATCAAATCCTGTATTTTTCAATGTTTTGGCAAGTGATTCTGGAGTATTAAAAGTAGGGTATCCACTATAACCGATTTTTTCACCAGCAAAAGTTGTTTCAAGATTTCCAACTGTTAAGTCTGGTGTTTGTAAATAATATTTTATATCATCAAAAAAATAAGAAAAATCGTAGTTTTTTTCGTTTGAGTTATAAGCATCTTTAAACATAGTGTTGTGACACATAATGTCACCTGTAAATGCTAAATTTATTGTAATATCTTTGGTTGTTTTTTCTGTTATATTAGATGAAGCAAAATTTTCTTTTTCTGTGTTGCTAGAAGTTATTTCTGTAGAAATATCATTTAAGGAATTTTCTTTGTTTTTAAATTTGTTTATAAATAAAAAAGTAAAGAATAAAGAAATTAAAATTAAAATAATAATTAACCATACTAAAAAAAGCGATTTATTTACTATTATTAATTTTTTCTTATTTTTTCTTTTTTTATTAGGTCTAGTATTTCTTCTATTATTCATAAAATCTCCTTCCTAATTTCGAAAAATTATTTATATAAAAAATATCATAAAAAGAATATTTTTACAATATAAAATTTGTAAAAATAAGGAATAAATATTAATATTTTTATAAGAATATTTATTTTATTGAAAAATTAATATGGAAAAATTAATAATAATAATCTAGATTAATGCAAATTCATAAAAATAGCTTGATAAATTTAAAAAATAATAGTAAAATATAGAAATGTGAGACTTAGGGAAACAACCCTTTATGCAAATTAAGAGAGGAGAATGATATGTTATCTGCAAATAATGTAACAATAAGATTTGGAAAAAGAGTACTATTTGAAGATGTAAATATACAATTTGGAAAAGGAAACTGTTACGGAATAATTGGAGCTAATGGTGCTGGAAAATCAACTTTTTTGAAAGTTCTTTCAGGAGAATTAGAACCAAGTAAGGGAGATGTAACTAAAGAAAAACAAGAAAGGATTTCTGTTTTAAAACAAAATCACTTTGAATATGAAGAATTTACTGTTATGGATACAGTAATCATGGGAAATAAAGAATTGTATTCAATAATGAAAGAAAAAGAAGAAATATATGCTAAGCCAGATTTTTCAGAGGAAGATGGAATGAAAGCTGCAAAATTAGAAGAGAAGTTTGCTGAATTAGATGGGTGGAACGCAGAAACAGATGCAGCAATGTTACTAAATGATTTAGGAATTAGTCCAGAAAAACATTACAAATTAATGAAAGAACTAGAAGCAAAAGAAAAAGTTAAGGTATTACTTGCACAAAGTTTATTTGGAAATCCGGATATTCTATTATTAGATGAGCCTACAAATGATCTTGATTTAAAGAGTATAAACTGGTTACAGGAATTTTTAATTAATTTTGAAAATACAGTAATTGTAGTATCACATGATAGATATTTTTTAAACAAAGTATGTACTCATATAGCAGATGTTGATTTTGGTAAAATAACAGTTTATCCAGGAAATTATGATTTTTGGTATGAATCAAGTAGATTAGCAATGAAACAGGCAAAAGAACAAAATAAGAAGAAAGAAGAAAAGATTAAAGAATTGCAAGATTTTATTGCAAGATTTAGTGCAAATGCATCAAAATCAAAACAAGCTACTTCAAGAAAGAAAACTTTAGAAAAAATTCAATTAGAAGAAATAAGACCTTCAAATAGAAGATATCCATATGTAGATTTTAAACCTGATAGAGAACCTGGTAAAGAAATTTTGCAGATTAAAAATATCTCTAAAACAATAAATGGTGAAAAACTTCTAAATAATATATCATTTACAGTTAAACCAGGAGATAAAATTGCGTTTTTAGCAGATAATGAGCTTGCAAAGACCACTTTATTCCAAATAATAGAAGGAGAAATTGAGCCTGATGAAGGAGAAATTGTTTGGGGAACTACAATTTCACATACATATTTTCCTAAAGATAATGGATATTTATTTGAAACAGATGAAAGTATAACAGATTGGCTTAGAAAATATTCAAAAGATCCAGATGAAACATATGTAAGGAGTTTTTTAGGAAGAATGTTATTTTCAGGTGAAGAAGCATTAAAAAAGGCGAATGTAATCTCAGGAGGAGAAAAAGTTAGATGTGTACTTTCAAAAATGATGCTTTCAGGAGCAAATTTCTTGATTTTTGACGAACCAACAAACCATTTGGATATGGAAAGTATAACATCCTTAAACGATGCAATGACTAAATTTACAGGCAATATAATTTTTACATCACATGATCACCAATTAACTCAAACTGTTGCTAATAGAATAATAGATATGAAAAATGATGGAAAATTGATTGATAGGGAAATTTCTTATAATGAATATTTAGGTATAGAATAAGAGATTTTATAATATAAAATGAATAAAAGAAAAAAGTAAATCGAATTTATTTCGATTTACTTTTTTTATTTATTGATTTTGAATTGGATTATTATCAGTAGGTTCTGTGTTATTTTCTTTTTTAGTATCATTTTTATCTAAAAAATATTTATAAAATGCTATTTCTGCAAATTGAATATAAGGAACTAACCATAAATATCCTATTCCTAATGTAAATATACTTAATATTGCCCAACCTATAAATGATAATTGTAAAATGAATAATTTTCCACGATTACCTTTCATTAAATTATAGCTTTTTTCTACAGATTCAGTTGGATTTAAACTTTCATCATCAGCTGCAATAATTTGGGCTAATGAATAATAATATGACTTCATTATTAACCATATAAAAGAAGCTAAATATAAAATAAATCCAATTAATATTAGTACAAGTGATCCTGCAGAGAATGTTCCTAAAGATAACCCTGTAACTATAGAAGAACCAGCACCAATAATTATTAAAACTATCGAAATTACACATATTATAACAGGAAGCAATAATTTTAAGAAAACTTTTAAAGCAATTTTCCATGATCTTGAAAAATTAGAAAATGCAAGTGATACAAAACTAAATGATGAAGTTTCTTTTTCATTATAAGTATCTAATAAAGCTTTAGTAAAACCAAATGCAAGTGGTATATCAATAACAAGCATAATAACCGAGAAAATAAAATAAAGAAAAGAATTTTCTGGAATATTTTCTTGAATGAGATTTAATACAAAGTTAATAATAAAATATGCCAATGTAATTAATACAACATTTTTCCATTTTCCATTTAATTGGTTTCTAGCCTCTTTTCTAAAATCTGATGAATTCATAAAAATTCCCCCTTTCTTTTTTATTATATTTATGATATATTATTTTAAAATATAAGTCAATTAATTTTCGACAAAAAAATACAAATTGTTGTTTTAGGATGCTTAATAAAGAAATTTGTTAACTAGAACAATTTTTTAGAAAGAAGGAAAAAATGAAAACAATAGCAAATATAATTGCAGAAGAATTACAAGTAAAAAATAATCAAGTTGAGAGTGCTATAAACTTAATAGATGAAGGAAATACTATACCGTTCATTGCTAGATACAGAAAAGAAGTGACAGGAGGACTTTCAGATGAACAATTAAGAATATTAGGAGAAAGACTAGATTATTTAAGAAATTTAGAAAAAAGAAAAGAAGAAGTAATAAAATCTATAACAGAGCAAGGAAAATTAACAGAAGAAATTTCAAAAGCTATTCAAAATGCTACGATTTTATCAGAAGTAGAAGATATTTATAGACCATATAAACAGAAGAAAAAAACAAGAGCAACAGTTGCAAAGTCTAAGGGGTTGGAACCTTTAGCACAAATAATTTTAATACAACAGGAAAAAAGACCTATAAATGAAATTGCAAAAGAATACATAAATATTGATAATTTGTCAGAAGAAGACAAGAAAAATAAGGATAAAGTTGTGGCAAGTGCAGAAGATGCTATTCAAGGCGCATTAGATATAATTGCTGAAATAATTTCTGATAATGCAGAGTATAGAAAGAAAATAAAAAAAATCTGTTATAGGGAAGGATTAATAGTAACAAAGGCTACAAAAGACGAGAAGTCGAACTATGAAATGTATTATGATTATAGAGAAGTTGTATCAAAGATACCAAGTCACAGAATATTAGCAATAAATAGAGGAGAAAAAGAAGAATTTTTAAAAGTCAAAATTGAGAAAAACGAAGAAAAGATATTAAATATAATTGAAAAAGATATAATAAAAGAACAAACACAATTTACAGAGATGTTAAAATCAACAATTTTAGATAGTTTTGAAAGATTAATAGAACCATCAATAGATAGAGAAATTAGGTCAGATCTTACGGAAAAAGCGGAAGAAAAAGCAATAAAAGTATTTGGAAAAAATGCAAAGCAATTATTATTAGGAGCACCTATAAAAGGAAAAAATGTAATGGGATTTGATCCAGCATACAGAACAGGTTGTAAAATTGCAGTAATTGATGAAACAGGAAAAGTAATGGATTATACAACAGTATACCCAACAGAACCACAAAATGATACAGAAGGAGCTAAAAAAGAACTTCTAAAATTAATTGAAAAAGATAAAGTTGATATGATTGCCATTGGAAATGGAACAGCATCAAGAGAGTCAGAGATGTTTGTTTCAAATATGATAAAAGAGGCAAAGAGAACTGTTCAATATGTAATTGTAAGTGAAGCAGGGGCATCAGTATACTCAGCTTCAAAGCTAGCTACTGAAGAATACCCTGATATAAATGTTTCAATAAGAGGTGCAATTTCAATTGCAAGAAGACTTCAAGATCCACTTGCAGAGCTTGTAAAAATAGATCCAAAAGCAATAGGTGTTGGTCAATATCAACATGATGTAAATCAAAAAAAATTATCTGAAAGCCTTACAGGTGTTGTTGAAGATAGTGTAAACAAAGTTGGAGTAGATGTAAATACTGCAACACCATCACTTTTATCTTATGTATCAGGAATAAATTCATCAATAGCTAAAAATATCGTAAAATACAGAGACGAAAACGGAAAACTAAAAAATAGAAAACAATTATTAAAGGTTCCAAAACTTGGAAAAGTTGCATTTGAACAATGTGCTGGATTTTTAAGGATAATAGACGGGGACAATCCACTGGAAATAACAGCAGTTCATCCGGAAAGCTATGAGGCAACTGAAAAATTATTAAAAAGTGTTGGATTTGAGAAACAAGATTTAAAGGACAAAGATAAATTATTAGAAATAAGAGAAAAACTAAAGTATGTAAATATAGAAGAAAAGGCAAAAGAGCTTGAAATAGGAGAAATTACATTAAAAGATATAATTGAAGAACTTTCAAAACCTGGTAGAGATCCAAGAGATGAAACGCCAAAACCTATTTTTAGAAGTGACGTACTTAAATTTGAAGACTTAAAAGAAGGAATGATTTTGAATGGAACTGTTAGAAATGTAATAGATTTTGGAGCTTTTGTAGATATAGGTGTGAAATATGATGGATTAGTACATATTTCAGAAATGAGTGATAAATATATAAAGAATCCATCAGATTTAGTTTCTGTAGGGGATAATGTAAAGGTTAAAGTTATTTCAATTGATCAAAATAGGCACAAAGTAGGACTTACTATGAAAGTTTAATAATTTATAAAATATAAATAAAAGAATCAAGAATTTTTACGTATATTAGAATGCGTAAAATTCTTGATTAATTTTCAGAATTTATATTTATTTTGTATTTCAGAAATAGAGTCATAATCATTTTCTAATAAATCTAAAAAGGCATTTGAAATATTAGGATCTAATTGTGTTCCACTTATTTTTTTTATTTCGTTTTTTACAAAATCTAAAGATAGAGAATCACGATAAATTCTTTTCGAAGTCATTGCATCAAAACAATCTGCGACAGCAGTAACTCTAGCAAGGTAGGGGATTTCATCACCTTTGAGGTTATCTGGATATCCAGTACCATCAAATTTTTCATGATGATGCTCTACAATTGGAATAATATCTTGAAACATTTTGGATGTCGAAAGAATATGAGCACCAATTGTTGTGTGTTTTTTTATTTCCGCATATTCACTATCTGTTAATTTTTCATTTTTTCTTAAAATATTATCAGGAACTCCGGATTTTTCCAACGTCATGAAATAATCCGCCTAATCGTAATTTTTGAAGGTCTGAATCAGGTAAATTAAGTTTTTTACCAATAAGAACAGAATATTCAGAAACTCTATCTGAATGACCTATAGTATACCTATCTTTAGCTTCAACAGTATGCCTAATTGTCTGGACACTATCTAAATAAGACTGTTGAAGTTGGTTATATGTATTTGTTAATTTTTTATTCATTTCATTTATTTGTCTTATTTGTGAAACATATTTTATACCAGATTCTATTAATAATATTAAATGGTCTAATTTATCATTTTTTTCCCAATAACCTTGAATGTCTAATCTTTTTATGGTGTCTATTGAAGGAGATAAATCCTTATAATCTGTTAATAATAAAATATATAATTCTTTATTAAATTTACGTATTTTTTCAATCACTTTATCCCCATGCATAGATTTCATATAAAAATTCAGTATTAGAATATCAAAATGATCCTTTTCCAATAAATTTAAAGCATCTAAAGGATTAATTACAACTGTTGGTAAGTAACCTAGTCTTTTTAAATGAACAGATAAAGATTCAGTAAAATCCATGTCATTATCAACTACAAGAATTTTATAGTTATCATCTGAGGAGTTATTTAATTCAATATTAGCATTCGAAATTTCTATACCCATAATTATATTATAAAATGTTAGATTTTACTAACATTTATCTCCTTTCATAATGTTTTTAAAAACATGAATTTGTTTAAAACATAACTATTTATAAACAATATTATAATAATAAATCATTTAAAAATCAATAAAAAATAGAATATATTTCAAATTTTACCAATATTAAAGGATTAAATAATAGATAATTAAAAAATAAAAATGTTTATAAAAAAATTTTGGGGAAATAATTATTTTAAGCTACTTTAAGAAATAATTATAGGAAAGGAATGTGAGTGCAAATATGACAAACAAAAAGAATAAAAATAAGAAAAACATTGCAGTAGTAGTACTTATTTTGTGTTTAATTTTTATAACCATTTATAATGTACTAACAATGTATAGAAATATTGATATATATTCAAATTATAATGCAATTAGGACTGAAAGTTCCACAGAGTATGAAAAAAATGTGGATAACTCAAGCGAAAATCAGGATAATATTGCAGATATTATTGAAGATAAAATAGAAAGTGTGGTAGGAATTTCAAAATTGAAGACCACAGGGAATTCAATCTTAGGAACGGCTAAAGAAGATGAGTTAGGATTAGGAACTGGAATTATTATAACAAATACAGGATATATATTAAGTAATAGCCATGTTACTGGTGAAAAATATAGTCATTGTTATGTAACTTTAGAAGACAAAAATACTTATGAAGGAGATGTAGTTTGGGCGGATAAAGATTTAGATTTATCAATTATAAAAATAAAGGCTAATAATCTTAAATACGCAAGTTTAGGAGATTCAGATAAAGTAAGAATTGGAGATACTTCTTTTGCAATTGGTAATCCAATAGGATATGAATTTAGAAGGACAGTAACATCTGGAATAATAAGTGCTTTAAATAGAACGATAAAAATTGAAGAAGAAAATAATACAAGTTATATGTCTAATTTAATTCAAACAGATGCTACAATAAATCCAGGAAATAGTGGAGGACCTCTAATAAATAAAAAAGGAGAAGTAATAGGAATAAATACTGTTAAAATAACATCTGCAGAAGGAATAGGGTTTGCCATTCCCATAAATGTAGTAAAGCCTATTATTGAAAAACTAAAAAATAATGAAAAATTTGAGGAAGCAACCTTAGGTATATATATTTATGACCAAGATATAGCACAATACCTTTCATTTACAAATATTTTGGACAAAGGTATATATATATCAGAAGTTTTAATTAATGGCCCAGCATATAATGCAGGTCTAAAAGAAGGAGATATTATAAAAACGATAGATGGTAAGGATTTAAAAACAATTAATAATTTAAGAGAGTATTTATATCAAAAAAATCCTGGAGATACAGTTAGTTTGAGTGTTACAAGAGGAAAAATAGCAAGAAATATAAATGTGGTTTTAGGAAAAAAATAATGAAAAAAATATAATATAAAAAGCTGAGTTATAACAACTCAGCTAAAAATAAAAAAGTAAATTTAAGAAAAATCTAATGTTCTAATTCAAGTTCGTCACTATCAATTATAAATTCCTGCAATAAATCGGAAGCTTTTCCAGGAACGGAAGTAGAACCTTTAATTGTGCCATCTTTTCCTTTATGTAGATTTTCTAATTTTATAATAGTATAATTTTCGGATATTAATTGTTGACAAAATTTTTTTAACGCTTTTCTTTGCTCATTAGAAATAATTTCATTTTGAGGTATATAAATAATACCCATTTTATATGGGGGAGTAGAGACCTCTTGAAATACAATATGACCTAATTTCTGTATTTCAAAAAAGATATCAACAGCATCAGGATTCTGTTCGTTAGTTGCCTCAATTGCAGACTGTACACAAGCATTATTAACAAAATTATTTTTTCCGAAATCTTTCATATATAAATAATGATGCAAATCATTTGTAGTTCTTTTTTTATATATTTTTTCAATAGAACCGTTTCTTTCAGTTCCGTCAATATTTTCTTTACCATATATAAATGCTATTTTTATTTCTTCAATAGAGTTTTCTTTATTAGTTCTCATTTTACTACATCCTCTCCTTCTATTAGATTATACGTTTTTAGAATAGCATATAATTAAAAAAATATCTATAGTTTTTTTAAATTTATAACATAAAACATTATATTTATAGGAATATTACAAAAATGTAAATAAATTGTAATAAATAGGTACTAAAGGTAGTTCCGTAAAGGAATTTTTTATATAAGTTAAAACCAGCAACTATAAAGTATTGAAATATATTTAAAAATAAAGTAATCTATAATTAGAGATTTTATAAAAAAGGGGAAGAAGTAGTATGATATCTAACAGAATTTTGAAACCAATATCTATTATAATCACAATTGTAATAATTATACAGTATTTAAGTGTACTTGCGCCGATTGTACAAGTAAGAGCAGAAACGGCAACAGTAAATGAATTTGATTGGAATTATGAGCTTGATTCAAATGGTAATGCGATAAATGTAGTACCAAAAGATAAAAGTAAAATAAGTGGAGATATAGTAATACCCAATGAGTTAGATGGTCATATTGTAACCAGTATTGGAGAAAGAGCATTTTCATTTTGTGAAAATTTGAAAAATATAGAAATACCAAGTAATGTATCGTGTATAAAGTATTATGCATTTGGTTGGTGTAGAAATTTAAAAAGTATAAAATTAACAGAGAATATTACTCAAATTGAAGATTCTGTATTTTATTACTGTGGAAAATTAGAAAGTATAGAAATATCCAGTAATTTAGAGTCTATCGGATACGGCGTTTTTTATAGTTGTCCAGCACAAATATTTGTTGAAAAAGATTCAAAAGGTGAAACGACCCTTAAAAATAGAGGATATAAGTATATATACACAGATAGAATAAATTATAAAGATAATAACGAAATCACATGGTCATTTTGTTACGATAATCAAAAAAATGCATATAGACTAAAATACAAGGATGGAATTTTGAAAGAAAAAATCGAGATTCCAAAAGAACTAGGAGGATATACGGTAAAAAGTATAGGGGATACAGATAGTATATTTGGTAATAATTCAAATAGCGTAACCAATGTAATAGTAAATAAAGAAATTGAATTAGTAGAAAAGAATGCATTTAAAGATTGTTGTAATCTAAAAACGGTGACTTTTTTGGATAGATATACTAAAATTAGTGGTGATATATTTAAGAATTGTAATTCAAATATTACTTTGTTATGTTATGGTATTTCTGAGGTTGCAAGCTATGCAGAGGAAAACAACATAAAGTATAAAAATTTGATCAATATAGAATTTAATGATAAGAATTTGTATAATAAAATTAAGAGTGAAATGGGAGAAGATAAAGTTATTGACTCGGAAGATGAAAGTTGTACATTAACGTTTTTACGTGAAGATATTCAAAATACAAAAAAATTAGATATTTCAAATTCTAAAATAAAAGACTTAAAAGGAATAGAGTTCTTTAATTCTTTAGAAGAATTAAACATTAGCAATAACAGCATTAATAGTACAGATAATATTAACGGATTAATAAATTTAAAAAAATTGGATTTAAGCAATAATAATTTAAATTCGATAAGAATTGAGAACTTAATTAATATAGAAAACTTAAATTTAAATCATAATAGCATAGAAAGTATTGATGTATCTAATATGACAAAATTAAATGATTTAGATTTAGATTATAATAAGATAAGAGATATATCAAGCATAGAAAATGCAAATATAAATAACTTAAAGTTACAAAATCAAGAATTTGGTGATGTAACATATAAAGAAGAAAATGAATTGCCAGATATAATAAAAAAAGCGATAGATTCCAAATATACTAATGGAGAAAATGTAACATATCAAACACAAAATTGTGAAGTGTCAAACGACAAATTAGTTATAAGAGATGTACCTGCAACTGTAACAGTAAAAGGTGGAATAATGAATGAAACAAAATATACTATAGATATAGATGATTTATTATCTTTGGAAGAACATACGATTAATAATGACAAATTAACACTTAAATTTTCAAAAAATTATTCAACTATTGAAGATGCAGATATATATTATGCAATAGATTCAGGCGATTATAAAAAATACGATGATTTTATCTTATTAAGCAATGGAACTCATAATATTAGTGTAAAATTATTTAATAAGGAGTTAGGAAATTTTGATGTAGAAACTGATGTAGTAATTAATGCGTTAAGAAAGAATGGAAAGATATATATTTTTTCAAATTCATTTAACACAAAGAAATATTCATTAACAGGAGAAAATTTTATAGAATATAAAGAAGCTATTGAAGAAAGTGATTCAAAAACTATATTTATAAAAATAGGAGAAAATGAAGCTAAAGAAATAACAATAAAAGATATAGGTATAGATGACGATTATCAAGTTTATGATGCAATGATAGGAAGTAACAATATCAATGATGATCAAAAAACAATAAGAAAAAATGGTATAGTATATTTAAAATATCCAAGATATAGTAATACAACGTATTATTCTTTTGATAGAGAAAATTGGACTTCATTTAATAAGTATGCAGAAATTCCTAATTTAGATGCAAAAACAATTTATATCAAAGAATATAATGATATAAAGAATTATAAAATATATGATGAAACAAATAGTAATAAAATAAATGAAGTAACTGGAATATATAATGAAGGAGATAATAGTTATATTTTTGGTGAAAATAGAGAATACAATAAAGAAAGTGATGGAAAAAGAGTACTAATAGAAGATAATGAAAACAAGATTAGCAAATTATTTGATGAAAAAATACTAGGAATTACTGAAGCATGGAACAATGTATTTATTTTGAAAGAAGATAAAAAAGTATATAAATTAGGAGATTCATATGATAAGTTACAAGAAGTAGATGGAGGATCTAACATTGTAAAAATTGGAGCAGAGTATGCCTTAGATAAAGACAATAATATTTTGAAAATTAAATGTAATGCAGATGATACATACTCTTATGAAAAATGTAATTACGAAATAGAAGGAAAAATAGAGAAAATAGATACTATAGATTATAATTATAAGACCTGCCCATTCATTTTATATGAAACAGGTAAAGCAATTGTAATGACAGAAAATAATAAATATGAGACTCTATCAAATAATGCTATAGATATAGTTACAAATATAGAAGGAGCATTTGTACTTGAGTATAACAATGTAATTTATTATAGATATAGTACTGGTACAATAAGTACAACAAATATATCTTGTATAACAAATAAAGAAGAAATTCCAATAAAGATTAATAATCAAGGTACAATATTAACAAATAAAGGAAATTGTTACGATATAAATATAATTGAGGATGATCCAGTAATATTAGAATACAAAGAAGAACCGACAAGTACTAATATAAGAAAAATTGGAAATTATACATATCAAGATGAAGAAAGAAATATATATTATATTAAAAATGTTACAAAAAATTACACTAGCATTAAGAAAGCCGTACAAGCTAATAAGCTAATAAATGATATAGAGGTAACTAAAGACGAAAGAACACTAAATGAAGATAAAGTTATAATAAATATACAAGTACCATCTAATAAATATACTATAAAACTGCCAAATGGAGAAATATCAAATAATTCAAATGTTTCATATGAAGTAAAGGATAATGGTATATATACATTCGAGTTTACAGATGAAACAGGATATAAAAGTATAAGAATAGTTCATGTAACAAATATACAAAGTAGGAAAGAAACAAAAGTACCTGAGGTTACAGTTATAGATGGAAAAATAAAATTAAAAAGTGATGAAGACATTGAGTATTCATTAGATGGCGAAAGTTGGAATGAATATTCAGAAACTTTGGAGTGCGTAGAGCCAATTTATGCAAGGATAAAAAGTGATAATTACGAATGTAGCACATTAAAAATTACTTTAAGTAAAGAAGGAAAATTAGAAGTAGAAAATACAGAGTCAAGAAAAGTAAAGGGAAATATTCTTACAGGAGCAGTTGGAAAGACTCAAGAATCTATAGAAGATGATAATACAAAAGTAATAAAATTCTCAAAAGAAGTTGATAAGAAAAAGAATTCAACATCTAAAAATGAAAAAAAAGGATTTTTTCAATATATATCAGATATAGCGGATAATATAATTTACAGTTTTTCTTCAACAGACGGAAGATCAGCAGGTTGTTATTTTAAAGATGATATAACAGAAGTTACATACAAAAATATAGATAATGATATAATTAGTATTCAAGATAATGATATAAATACAATTACTAATAATGATAGTTATATAGATTATGCAATAATTGCAAACCAATATAAGACAGTAAGCTATTCTTCTATAAAAGATTTAACAGAGATTACAGATGATGTAATAAAAAAATTAGCTAATGAAGAAGAAGCTAGAGAAGAATCATATAATAAATCATCAGATAGAGTAAGTGTAAAATTGAAAGAACTAAAATATGCTTATGTAGATAATAAAGGAAATCTTGAAAGTAATATAGATATTATTAATAAATTAAAGTGTACAATAGGAGATAAAACAAAATATACTAAAATAGTAGGAGATGGTGTTACATTTTATATATTGACACAAGAAGGTGAAGTATATATTGTAACAGAAAGTGGAAATGGAACGTACAATTACTTTAACGATAAATTTTCATTAACAAAGGAAATGGGATCAGGCAATGGACAAATACCTGATAAGAAGTATGTTGACATAGTATGCCAACTTGATGTAAATAATATTGTAGATATTTACGATTCATGTACAGGATTAACAAAAGATGGAAAAGTAATTTCATTAATAAATGATAATGAAGAAGATACATCTGCAGTACAAGAATTACAAGAACAAACAGATAAGTATTTATTAGCTTCACATCTGGGTTTAAAAGATGGAAAATTATATAATTTTGAAGATGTACAAAATGGTGTAGAAGTATTAGCTGGAAATATTGTAAAATCTGCTACACCTGGAGTTGGAGTATATTCAGAAAATAATAAGACTATAAAAATGTTGAGTAAAGATACTCTAAAGCGAGCAGTAGTTCCAACTTTAGAAGAAGGAGAATATTTTATTGACGTTGAAGAGACAAATGATGAGTTACCAAAATTTGTAGATATTGCAGAATATAAAGATGATTATTTAACCAGAACAAATTATTTGGCAGTAAAACAAAGTGGATATTCATATTTATATACGGATTGTAATTATACAAATCCAGATAAATATGCAATGGTATACGCAATAACAGAAGATGGCGAGATATGGATTTATATTAATGGATGTGTAATAGATACAGGTAGAAATATTGACTATTTTGGACCAACAGCAAATTATAGTTTAAGTAATACAGAGTGGACTAATAAAGATATATCATTAGTTCTTACAGCAAATACAACAAACAAAATTAAAAGTATAGAAATAAACAAAGGAAATGAAATTGTATCAACATTAAATGAAGAAGAGCTTGGAAATAAAGAAATAATACTTTCAAAAAGTGGAAATTATAATATTAATACAATTGACGAAAAAGGGAGAAAAAATACAACTTCATTAAATGTTGAGAATATCGATAAGTTAGCACCATATACTCCAGAGATACAAAGAGATACAGCACAGGTTATATTCAGAGATGATAGAGATGCAACAGATGATTATACAAAATCTGGAATTAAAGATAGGTTAATATCTTTTGATGGAATAAACTGGACAAAAGTAGATGGAGAAATATACAAAGTAGATATGACAAGTGATACTATTACAATATTTGCTAAAACAATTGATAAAGCAGGCAACGAAAGTGAAGTTGTCAGTGAGAAACTTGAAAAAGGGAAAGAAACAGGAAAATTAATAGTTAAATATCAAGATATAAATGGAAATATACTGAATGATGATATAGTAACTACGGGATACATAGGCGATAATTATAAGCAAGAAAGAAAAAATATTGATACATATGAATTAGTAGAGGTAATAGGAAACGAAGAAGGAAAATATACAAAAGAAGATCAAATTATTATATATAAATACAGAAAAATAAAAGATAAGACAGATATAATTGATGAAGATAAAAAAGATGATGAAACCAAAGATAATGACACGAATGATAAGGATAAAAAAGATGATGAAACCAAAGATAATGACACGAATGATAAGGATAAAAAAGATGATAAGACTGAAGATAATAACACGAATGATGAAGATAAAAAAGATGATAAGACTGAAGATAATAACACGAATAGTGAAGAAAAAAATGAAAATAGAAGTTTGATTCTTCCAAAAACAGGGCAAAATAGATTATTATATATAATAACAATAACGATAATTATCGTTTGTATAGGAAGTTTAATAAAAATTAAATATTCCGAAAAAAATAATAAATAATATAAATTGAAAAAGAAGTCACATTTTATTAATTAGTGTGATTTCTTTTTTGTTTTATAATATATATTGAAAAAATGAAGAAAATGTGTAATAGTATAATAGTAAATATGATATTAGAAAGGGAATAATATTAAATATGAAAAAAAGAAAAACAAAAGAAAGAAATATTATAAAGATAATTTCAATAATATGGGGAGTACTAGTGCTTTTAGGAACCGTTTTTTTTATATTGGAAAAAACAAGATATCTATTTGTAATTGATTCTGATATTTTATGGCATATAAAAACAGGAGATTGGATATTAAAAAATGGTTATGTTCCAAAAGTAGATGTGTTTTCCTGGCACGAAGGATTAAATTGGATTCCACATGAATGGCTATATGATGTATTCTTAAGTATTTTATATAAGAATGGTAAAATTCAAGCAATAATGTTATTATCTGCATTTATATTAGTTACTAGAATTGCATTTGTTACAATATACAATGTCATAATAAAAAAAGAAAATATACAAGGTTATTCAATTTTTGTGGCATGTTTATTAATTTTAATAGGCTATACATGGGCAGTAGGAAGACCTTTAGAACTTACAATGATAATTATACTTACAAATCTAGTTACATTCATAAAAAAGAGAAAAAAGATAACATATTATTTAATTTTTTCAATTTCATGTATATTAATGGCAAATTTACATGGAGGAGCTATATGGATTATTTTTGCACCAATAATTATATTGTTAGTTGTTGATATCGCATATTGGTGGAAAAATAGAAAAACAGCTCAAGAGAATGAACATAAAGAAGCAGCACTTACAAAGTTAAAAGTTATAATTGTAGGATTAATATCAAGTTTAATTAATCCTAGAGGAATAGAAGTGTATAATTATTTTTTAAAAATGATATTTACAGGAGCAAATGAGGCAACAAACACTATTGCAGAATGGCAACCAATAACATTTATTAGTATTATGGCAGGATTAATATTTTTAGTCATATTTATTTCTTTTGCTTTTAATAAAAAAGTACGTGACTTAGATAAGGAAACAATGTCTAAATTATTAATAATATGTTTTTGGGGAGTGGGAATGCTAAGATATTGCAGACTTACACCAATATTCTTATTTACTGTGTTATTATGGGGATACGAATTCATTAGAGAATTTACTGAATACATTATAAATAGTTTTAATTTAAATAAAGTTTTTAAGGTTGTAAAAATAATAGTGACGATAGCAGGAATAGGTTTTATAATATTAACAATGGTTATGGGAATAAAATGGTTTAGTTACTATTTTACAAATGATGAAGAAACTTTACTAAAAGAGGGATTTCCATATAAGTGTATAGAATACTTAAAAAAGCATAATATAACTACAAAAATATATAATGATGATTGGGGAAGTTGGATGCTATTTAATGATATACCTACGTTTATGGATGGAAGGTGTGATCCTTTTGTAGAAGAATTCAGTCCAGGAAACAATCAGTTTGTAGAGGCAGCTAATATTGATAGTTTAGATGATTATTTAGCAATTTTTGAAAAATATGATATAGAGTATGTATTTTTAAAATATGATAAAGATACAATGATACTATTAGAAAGTACTGGTAAATGGGAAACTATAGTAATAGAAAAAAGAGCAATGTTGCTTAAAAGGATAGATATATAAGATGAAAAAAAATAAGAGTATTATAGAGATTATACTTATAATTAGTATTTTGTTTTTAATGGGGATGTTATTTTTCGATGATTGGAATTATAAAAAAATAAAAAAAGATACAAATAATATGATAAAAGAAATAGATGAAAATATTGAAACAAATAAAAAGACTAATGAAGAATACAAAGAAAACTGCAAGGAAGAGAATAAGGAGATAAAGACAAAAGAAGAATGTACACTGAAAAAGGGAATAAATATATCAGGGTGTTTAGTATTTGGAAAAATAAGAATTGATAAGATTGGCATAGAGTATCCTATTATAGAGTATGTAAATGAAAAATCATTATTGAAGTCAATATGTAAAATATCAAATAATGATATAACTGGAACAGGTAATCTTTGTCTAGCTGGACATAATATGAGAAATAATAGTATGTTTAGTAACTTAAAAAAGGTAAATATTGATGATATAATTGTTATAACTAATATGAATGGAGAAAATTTTTATTACAAAGTATATGAGAAACAATATGTTGATCCAGAGCAAATTGAAGTTTTAAAAGATAACGATGAATCAATTATAACATTAATTACTTGCAATAATTCTCTGAGTAAAAGACTAATAATAAAGGGAAAGATAAATAAATAGCAGTTATCTAATAAAAGAATATAGAAATATATTTATTTCCGTAATATCTTTTAAAAGAGGTAAAAATATATGAAATGTGGGTGAATCAATGTATTATACATATATGTTAAGGTGTTCGGATAATTCAATATATACAGGGATGACAAATAATTTAGAGAATAGATTAACTGAGCATATATCAAAAAATAAAAATGGAGCAAAATATACAAAATCACATAATGTAATAAAACTTGAAGCTGTATGGAAAAGTAAAGATAAGTCATTAGCTTGCAAATTAGAATATCAAATTAAGCAACTTAGTAAGTTACAAAAAGAAAAGCTAATAAATGGAGAAAAATTAAATACATACTTTAATGAAAAAGTAGATTGTAGAAGATATAGAAGGGTAGACAAGTAAATACTTTACATAAATTAAAGATTTTGTTATTGTATGTTATTATAACAGATGAATCTTGTATTCCTCGAAAGAGAATTTGTTTTAATATAATACAGTTTGTTATATTTTGAATTTATTAAAAGATAATAAAGATAAATTAAAAAATTTACTAATAAATGTTTAAATAAGATGTTAAAGGAGTAGTGATATGTATGAAGTATTTTAAAAAATTATTAGGAGACAGGATATATTTATCTCCTAGAAATAGTGAAGATGTAGAACTTTTTACAGAATGGTTAAATGATTTTGAAACAACAGACTATATTGGAAGAAGTGGGCTACTTACAACTATTGCCAGCGAAAAGAAATACCTTGAAGAAAATTTTAGCCCAGAAGCAACATTTGTAATAGTAACAATTAAAGACAATAAAATGATTGGTACTATATCTTTAGAAAATATAGACAATATAAATAGGACAGCTACATTGGGAATCTTTATAGGGGATAAAAATTATAGAAATAAAGGATATGGAACAGAGGCTATTAAACTATTACTAGAATATGGATTTAGATATATGAATTTATATAATATTAAACTAGATTTAATGGAATTTAATATTAGAGCATTAAAATGCTATGAAAAATGTGGATTTAGAGAATATGGCAGAAGACGAAAATGTAAATTTATAAATGGAAAATATTATGATAGTATAAGTATGGATATATTGTCAGAAGAATTCGAGGGAGAGTACATAAGAAATAAAAACATTTAAGAAAATTTAATAACTTAGTTCTGTAGAAAAGTGAGCTAATATGCTCACCTTTTTACATATAGGACACATTGACAAATTTGATTTTCTTTTCAAATTTTATTAAATACGAATCTACTGTATAGCCTTTTGAATTCATAAGATTTCCTTAATTTGGTCAATTGAAAAAGTAAATTATAGTTACTGAGAAAAAACTATTTAAAAGTAAAATAGAGGGAAAAGTATTGATTTCGTAGTGTTACAATTGATGTGAGATAAATAAAAATTGAAATAGAGCAATTATACTTAAATCATGGGTGTATACCAACGTTAAGATTAAGAAAATATAATGAAGATTAATATATTCTTTAATATAAAGCAAGAAAAAAGGAATATAAAGATGATTTAAGCATATGTGACGAAGTAGAATTACCATTGTCAAAAGGATCTCTTGCTTATTATTTTGGATTATGGTAAAATTATAAAAATAATTGAAGTGTTAATGTCAATATAAAAATGTACAAATTTTTGAAAATAAGAATGTACAAAAGT
>USGK01000013.1 GCA_900554175.1 uncultured Clostridium sp. | reverse complement strand
TTTTCCTAAATGATATATTAAGACATTATCATAAATGAATCATATTTTATTAAAATACTTTTGATTTTGGTATTGTGATTTTTTTGAAATTATGATAGAATAGCAAAAAAAGTAATGAAAGGAAGATAAAAAAATGTCTGAAGCAAAATATAAAAGAGTTTTATTAAAATTAAGTGGAGAAGCATTAGCAGGAGAAGATAAAACAGGAATAAATATAAAAGTAGTAGGAGCAATTTGTGATAAAGTTAAAGAAGTTGTAGAAATGGGAGTTGAAGTTGCAATTGTAGTTGGCGGAGGAAACTTTTGGAGAGGAAGAAGAAATGGCGAACAAATGGAAAAAACAACAGCCGATTATATGGGAATGCTTGCAACAGCAATGAATGCTTTAGCACTTCAAGATGCAATAGAAGCTAGAGGAATATACACAAGGGTTCAAACAGCAATAGAAATGAGAGAAATTGCAGAACCATTTATAAAAAGAAAAGCAATAAAACATTTAGGAAGAAAAAGAGTAGTAATATTTGCATGTGGTACAGGAAATCCATTCTTTACAACAGATACGGGAGCAGCTTTAAGGGCAGCAGAAATAGAAGCTGATGCAATACTTTTAGGAAAGGCAATAGATGCTGTTTATTCTGCAGATCCAAAGCTAGATCCAAATGCAGTAAAATATGATGAAATAACATATGCAGAAGTTTTACAAAAAGATTTAAAAGTTATGGATTCAACAGCTACGGCACTTTGCAAAGATAATAATATTCCTTTAGTAGTATTTGGAATAGCAGATCCTGAAAATATAGTAAGGGCTGTAAAAGGTGAAAAAATAGGAACAATAGTTAAATAGAAAAGTATAGATTTAGATACAATTTCAGATTTATCTAAAAAGAAAGGAAAGAAAAATTATGGATTATAGTGAAATAAAGGAAAAAATGTCAAAAACAATAGAAGGCTTAACTTCAAAACTTTCAGAAGTAAGAGCAGGAAGAGCAAACCCTGCAATATTAAATAAAATAAAAATAAATTATTATGGAACACCTACACCTATAAATCAAGTAGCTGGAATATCTGTTCCAGAAGCTAGAATGATAGTTATTCAACCATGGGATTTAAGTGTATTGAAAGAAATTGAAAAATCAATACTTGCATCAGATATAGGAATAAATCCAAATAATGATGGAAAAGTTATTCGCTTAGCATTTCCTGAATTAACAGAAGAAAGAAGAAAAGATTTGGTAAAAGAAATAAAAAAATATGCTGAAGAAGCAAAAGTTGCTGTTAGAAATGCAAGAAGAGATGGCATTGATAAAGCAAAGTCAATTCAAAAACAAGGTGAAATGACAGAAGATGAATTAAAAGCCTCAGAAGAAGAAATTCAAAAAATAACTGATAAAAATATTGAAGAAATTGATAAAATAATTGAAAATAAAGAAAATGAAATAATGTCAATTTAAAGTGTCTGAAAGGATTTGCAATATAAATGGATTTTAAAGAAGAACTAAAAAAATATCAAAAACAAATAGATAAAGAACTAGCAAATTTTTTAAGAGAAAACGATGTACCTGAGAGAATTTTAAACGAATCTATGGAATATAGTTTAATGGGTGGAGGAAAAAGAATAAGGCCTATTTTAGTATTGGCAACATATAAATTATTTAGAGATGATGTTCAAAAGTGTATGCCATATGCTGTAGCAATAGAAATGATACACAATTTTTCCTTGATACATGATGATTTACCAGGCATAGATAATGATAGTTTTAGACATGGAAAACTTACAAATCATAAAAAATATAATGAGGCAACGGCTATTCTTGCAGGTGATGGGCTTTTAAATAATGGTTATATAGTAATAAGTAATGACTTGTTAAATACAGAAAATAAATATGATTTAGAAACTAAGTTAAAAGTATTTAATGAATTTACCAAAGCAGTTGATAGAATGATTGCTGGAGAATACATCGATACAGAATATGAAGGAAAGAAAATTTCTGAAGATTATTTAGAATATATACATCAAAACAAAACAGGGGCTCTTATTAAACTGTGTGTAAGGATGGGAGCAATTCTAGCAAATTGTGATGAAGAACACCTAAAGTTACTTACAAATTATGCAGAAAAAATAGGATTAGCATTTCAGGTAAAAGATGATATTTTATCAGTTGAAGGAAATGAACTAATTACTGGAAAACCTGTAGGAAATGATGAAAAAAATAAAAAATGCACATATGTGTCTAAATATGGATTAGAAAAAGCAAAAGAGATTTTAGAAAATATAACAAAAGAAGCGATAGAAATCACAGAAAAATTTGGAGAAAAAGCGGAGTTTTTAAAACTTTTGGCAATATATATAAAAGATAGAAATAAATAAAAAGGAATGATTTGATGAATTATAACAAAGAAAATTTACCAAAACACATAGCAATTATAATGGATGGCAATAGAAGATGGGCAAAGGCTAAAAAACTACCTATTGCAATGGGACACAAGGAAGGTGCAAAGACTTTAGAGAAAATAGTAAGACA
Organism: uncultured Clostridium sp.; assembly: GCA_900554175.1. Classification (GTDB taxonomy): domain Bacteria; phylum Bacillota; class Clostridia; order TANB77; family CAG-508; genus CAG-269. The sequence goes on along the minus strand of USGK01000013.1, from coordinate 38,268 downwards.
TGCAAATAAATTAGGAATAGAGTATTTGACAGTATATGCATTTTCAACAGAAAATTGGAAAAGAGCAGAAGATGAAGTTAAAAGTTTAATGTTGTTACTTCAAAGCTATATAGAAGAATATTCTAAAAGAGCAAATTCGGAAAATATAAAGGTACAATTTTTAGGAGATACATCAGCATTTAGTGAAAAGATGCAAATTGGAATTAAAAATTGTATAGAAAGAACTAAAAATAATACAGGGGTAGTATTTAATATTGCACTAAATTATGGAGGAAGAGCAGAAATAATAAGAGCTATTAAAGAAATTTCAAATAAAGTGAAAGAAAATGAAATACAAATAGAAGATATAGATGAAGAATTAGTTTCAAAAAATCTTTATACAAATGGAATGCCTGATCCAGATTTATTGATTCGCACTAGTGGAGAAATAAGATTAAGTAATTTCTTACCATGGCAACTTGTTTATACAGAATTTTTATTTGTGGAGAAAAATTGGCCTGACTTTTTAGAAAAAGATTTAGAGGATGCTATAGAAGTCTATCAAAAAAGAACAAGAAAATTCGGAGTAAATTAAAATACAAATAGAAAAAAGAGGAGGATTTTCTAAAAAGTAAAATTTTTTAGAATACAAAGAATATGGATTTAAAAAGAATATTAACAACTGTACTTGGACTTCCAAGCGTAATTTTAGTATTTATATTTTGCAATAAGTATGTAATTGATACAGTTTTTATGGTTGCTGCTATAATATGTATGTATGAATATATGTCTGTTGTAAAAAAGGTAGCGCATCCTATAGAATGGATAGCATATGTAAGTACTTTTATAATTGGATTAACACCGTTTTTAGATGTAGAATATGTTAAAAATATAGTATTAATTGGAATTCCATTTATTTTTATGATTTTATTTATTAAAGTGATAATAACAGACATGAAAACAACATTTAAAGATGTAGCATATACTCTTTTAGGAATAGTTTATATAGTTACATTTATATTGTTTTTATCTTTAATTATGGAACTAGAGAATGGAAAAATATTAATTGGTTATATATTTGTTGTAGCTTGGGCGACAGACATATTTGCATATTTAATAGGAAAAAAATTTGGAAAACATAAATTTAGTAAAGTTAGTCCTAAAAAGTCAATCGAAGGATGCATTGCAGGAATTTTAGGAGCTGTTGTAGTAGCTACATTATATACAATAATAATAAATAAAAGTTTCGGAGTAAATTATTCATGTTTAATATTATCATTATCGGCTGTTATTTTTAGTATAATTAGTCAAGTTGGCGACTTTACTGCATCAAGCATAAAAAGATTTGCAGATGTGAAGGACTATGGAAATTTACTTCCAGGTCATGGTGGAATGTTAGACAGAATAGATAGTTTGATTTTTATAGCACCATTTGTATATTTAATGTTTTTAATGGTATAAAAATAGTAGAATATAGATTTGTTTTATAAAATAAATTTATAGTGAGATTTTAGAAATGTTGTAGTTGATTTAAATAATAAAGGAGGACAGAATTGTTAAATTTTATTATATCAGCAATAAAAATAATATTTTTATTAGGATTTTTAATTTTTATACACGAAGGAGGACACTTTTTAATAGCAAAATTATGCAAGGTAAAAGTTAATGAATTTGCTATAGGATTTGGACCTACAATTTTCAAAAGAAAATATCAAGAAACTCAATATGCTGTAAGGCTTATTCCACTTGGTGGATTTGTAAGTATGGAAGGCGAAATGGAAGATTCAGCAGCAGAAAATGCTTTTAATAATGCAAGTATATCAAGAAGAATAGCTATTGTTGCAGCAGGTGCTGTTGTAAATATTGTTTTTGGTATTATTGTATTTATGATTATTTTTTCGATTAAATATGGAAGCATTTTGGAGGGATTGCAAGTTACAGGTGCTTTTTTACAATCAATTTTAGAAAGTTTAAGACTTATTTTTACTGGAAATATTAGTATTAAAGATCTAACAGGTCCAGTAGGGATATCAAGTGTAGTATCTCAAACTTCAGGAATAGCACAATATTTTTATATAATGTCTGTAGTTTCTGTTTCACTTGGAGTTACAAATTTACTTCCAATTCCTGCTTTGGATGGAGGAAAAATTTTATTGTTAATTATAGAATTAATTAGAAAGAAACCTTTAAAGCAAGAATTAGAAGTTAAAATTCAGTTATTAGGATTTTCATTTTTAATTGCATTATCAATATTTGTAACATATAATGACGTTTTAAGAGCAATAGGAAAATAAAGTAAAAATAATTAAGAGAATAGTGAGTTTTAAAAGAAGAAAAGAATGGAGAATGAATGGAAAAGTTTAAATCAGGTTTTGTATCTATAATAGGAAGAACAAATGTAGGAAAATCTACATTAATAAATTTATTAGTGGGAGAAAAAGTTGCAGCAATTGCAAACAAAGTTCAAACAACAAGAACCCAAGTAAGGGGAATTGTAAATAGAAAAAACTCTCAAATAATATTTATAGATACACCGGGAATACATAAACCAAAAACAAAATTAAATGAAAATATGATTGAACTTTCGTGGGGAGCGATTGCAGATTCAGATGTTGTGCTATTTTTAATTGAAGCAGACAGTAAAGAGGTTGGACGTGGAGATAGAAAAATTTTAGATAAAATAAAAGAAGCTAAAAAGAAAACGATATTAATAATAAATAAAGTGGATTTAGTTAATAAAGAAGAACTTGCAAAATTAATAGATTTATATAATAACGAATACAACTTTGAAGCAATTATTCCAATTTCTGCTAAAAAACCAAAATATAAAGATGTAGTTTTAGATGAGATTGAGAAGAACCTTAAAGAAGGAATTGCATATTATGATATTGAAGAATATACAGACCAAACTTTAAGACAGCTTGCAGAAGAAACTATAAGAGAAAAAGCTTTAATATTACTTCAAGACGAAGTGCCACATGGTATTTTTGTAAAAGTTGAAAAAATGACTTTAAAAAAGACAAGAGATGGAGAACCAGTTTATTTAATAGAGGCTACAATTTATTGTTTAAGAAATGCACATAAAGGCATTATAATTGGAAAAAATGGAACAATGTTAAAAAGAATTGGAACACTTGCACGCAAAGATATGGAAGAGAACTTTGGAACAAAAATCAATCTGAAAACATGGGTGAAGGTAAAAGAAAATTGGATGAATGATACAAAATTTTTTGAGTCATAAGTTTTCTTGTATTTTAAAATGAATAAAAAAATAAAAAAAGTTAAAAATAACATAAGAAGGAAGTGAGCATATGATAAAAGATTTAGCATGGAATGCATTTAAAAATACAGGGAATATTAATACCTTTTTAGAATTAAAACAAATTGAAAAAATCCAAAAAGAAAATAGCAATATTGTATTAAATCAAGAAATGCAAAATATAAAAGATATGCAGAATTTAGGTAGAAACAGTAACATGTATATACAAAAGGTGGAACAAGATGGGGATAATAAAAACAAATGGAATAATAATTTCTGAAAGTAATATGGGTGATTTTGATAAAATGTTAACAATGTTAACACCTGGGCAAGGAAAAATTTCGTGTGTCGCAAAAGGGGCAAGACGCCCTAGCAGTTCATTGCTTGCAGGCACACAATTTTTATGTTTTGGAGAATATATAATGTATAAAGGAGCAGAACATTACAAGATAAATTCATGTGAGACTATAGAAATGTTTTATAATATAAGAACAGATTTAAATAAATTAAAATATGCTGTTCATGTTACAAAAATAATTAAGGAAGTAACAAGTGAAAACGAAAATAGTTATAAAGTATTAACATTATATTTAAATACTTTATATATGATATCAGAATCAAAAAAAGATTTAGATTTTATTATTAGTATTTTTAAATTAAAATTATTATGTTATTTAGGTTTTAAACCTATGGTAGAAAAGTGTGTTAACTGTGGAAAAAAAGAAAATTTATGTTATTTTAGTATTAGAAATAATGGAACAAAATGTGAAATATGTAGTAGACAAGATAAAGGAGCTATAAAAATTACAAATAGTACATATATTGCTTTGAAATATATTATTGAAGCACCTTCAAAAAAATTGTTTTCTTTTAACTTAAAAGAAGAAAGCTTAAGGGAACTTGAATTAATTTGTAAGGTTTATTTTAACGAGAAATTAGAAAAAGAATATAAATTAGAAGATTTATTCTAAAAAATTATTGCAAAAAAAAATAATAAATAGTATAATAACAAAGTAAAAAAATTAACGAATAAAAAAAATCAAAAAAAATATATATAAATAGATGGAGGAATAAATTATGGAAGTTTTACATGCAATGATATTAGGAATAGTTCAAGGATTGACTGAATTTTTACCAGTTTCAAGTTCAGCACATTTGAATTTATTTCCATGGATATTTGGATGGGATGAAATATCGGATTCTTTTGATGTGGCATTACATCTAGGAACCTTACTTGCAATTATGATATTTTTCTTTAAAGATTGGATTGTTTTAATTAAAGGTGGATACAATCAGGTGGTTAAGAAGAAAAAAACTACTGAAGGAAGAATGTTTTGGAGTATTGTATTTGCCACAATACCAGCAGGAATTCTAAGTTTAATTTTAGATAAGATATCAGCAAAAATAGTTGGAGATAATTTTAATTTTGAAATGCTTATAATAGCTATAACTTTAATTGTAATGGGTATAGTTTTATATGTTGTAGATAAAAAAGCAAAATCTAAAACAAAATACGAGGATATAACATTAAAACAATCAATGCTTATAGGAATGTCACAAGCAATAGCAGCTGCCTTTCCAGGTGTTTCACGTTCTGGAATCACAATGACTGTTGCAAGAGCTTTAAATATAGATAGAAATAGTGCAGCAAAATTTTCTTTTATGCTTGCAGCACCAATTACAGCAGCAGCAGTTATATTTGACTTATCAAGTTTTACTTTTAATTTAGCTTTTTTAGTAGGAGTTATGTCAAGCTTTGTTGTAGGAATGTTAATAATAAAATTTTTATTAGATTTTTTGAAAAAAGGAAGTTTCAAAATATTTGCTATATATAGAGTGGTAATAGGATTAATTGTAATTGCTTTATATTTTACAAGAATCTAGTCCAAATTAAAATTTTGCATAAAATCAATTTTTTTACATATATTACTATTAATGGAAAAACGGAATGTTTTACGAATAGTATAAGCAAAAGGAGGAATGGTAATAGTAAAACTATTATCTACTATAAAATGGAAGAGATTTATGTAAAAGAGAATAAAATTTTTGAATTAACACAGAAAGAAAGTGAGCAAGAATTAATAAGAAGTATTATAGAGGCAAAAAGAAATTTAGAAATTGCTCATAATAATTTTGAGTATGCAGAAAAAGATTTGATTGATTATTACACATATCAAATAAAAGCAAATTCATCAAAAATAGATTATTTAACTAAATTAGCTAAATCAAAAGGAATAATAGTTAGTTTGGTAGATAAAATAAAAATTTCAAGTGCTATATAAAATATAGTACTTTTTTTGTGTGAAAAAGTACTAAAAATGTAATAAATTTGTAAAGAAAAAGTAAAAAAAAATTAAAATAGATCAAAAGCTTTGATTATAAGACTTTTAAAGATATTTTTTTTGGAAAGAGCAAAATTTGAAAAATTTTCTATTGAAAATAAATGTAGAAAAATGTATACTTATATATGTAAGTGTTTAAATGGTGATTTATGAGTAAAAATATATTATTAATAAAAGGTTGAAGTCTAAAGAAAGGAATGATATAAAATGAAATCTAAGAAAAATAAAGTCATTGAAGCTAATTTGAGCTTGGTTATTGGTATCGTAACGACAGTACTAATAATTATAGTATCTATAGTAACGACCAAAGCTCTTACAACTAAATTTAAAGGAAATGGCAGTGAATTAAAATCTTCAGAAGAATTAAATGAATTTTCAAATAATGAATCGTTAAAAGAAAATTCTTCAAATATTAACAATACTATCAATAATAGTGAAGTTATAAAAAATAATACATCAATCAATAATGTTATAATAAATTCAATAGAAGAGAAAAATACAACAGTTTCAAATGAAATAGCCAATAATGTAGTAAATAATACTGCAAGTGTTTTACCAAATAATTTTTCTAATGATAATTTAAATACTAAGGAAAATGATGATATATTAAATGGTTCTGAAATTAAAAAATCTCCTGAAGTTAAAAGCCAAACGTCATCAGATGCTACTGGTGAAAATAGTTATGTTTCATCAATATCTATTACAAATATTATAACAGGAACATCGCCATTTAACCAATCGGAAACTGCAGATTGTCAAAATTCAGACGGAACAGTAAAATGGAAGTCAGGAAATGACGAATCTGAAAATGATAAAATTGTAAGGTCTTTCGATAAAATTAAATATAATTTAGATGCAAATTTAGCAATAATTGAAGGAAGTACAACTAGTTCAAGCCTTAAAGGTGGAACAATATGCATAAAAGCAGAATTTAGTGATCAAACACTTGAAAATATGGTTAAGTGGGACATGAGTTCAATGAGTTGGGCAACAACTAGTACATTATCGGATAATGGATTAGTATTTGAGGCATCATATGAAATGTCCAAAGATACAATTAATGTACCTGCTATAAAAAATTTTGAATTATCTTTAAATACATTAGGTATCTCAAATGGAAAAGAAATAACTCCAAAAATAACAATGTGGATTAAAGACAATGATACATCATTATACAAAACTATTGAAACAGAAACAACATATGCAAGTGCAGAACCAAGATACAACATAAAATTAACAAGAAATACAGACTTTGCTAAAAGAGTGCAGGTGGATTATGGAAATGGTAATACATCTGGAAGAATGTATGGATATGGATTTATTTTACAATTGTACAATAATGATGCTTCATATGGATTGAAAGGTATAGAGCTTCCAAAAGGAAATATAAGTTTTGACATTAACTTACAAATGTTAAGAAAGTCAAAAACTACATTAAATGTTGAAGATATAACAGATGATGCTGATATTGTTCTTTGGAATTATAAAGTAAATAGAAATACAAAAAGTGGTACAATTCCAGGAAGAACTATGTATTTTGATTCGGTTGCGTCAAACTATAGTTTTAAGTGTTTACCATATGGTATGGCTTTTAATTCAGATAGAAAATGGGTAGTTTTTGATTCAGGTAACATTGAAATGAATCAAAATGGAAATACATTAAATGTAAATGTAAAAAATTACAAATTTGATTATAAATTTCCAAAATATAATTATAATCAAACTATTGGAACTGATGCAATTTATGGAGAGGATTTAGGTATTGGATGTTTTTCAGCTGGTTATTTTCAAATTTTTGTACCAGATAAGGATATAACGTCTCAAGAAGACTATAGTTATTATTTTAATTTAATAGATACGAATTTTTCGGCAACATCATTGTCTAATGTTTCTACATCTGTACAAAAAAACACATCTGACGATAAATATCAAATAAAGTATTTAAGTCGAAATTTATCATATAATCATTGTTTTAGATTATATTCAGCTACTTCAAATTCAGCTTTATATTCAGGACAAATGATTGGAGATGCAAAAATAACAAGACAAACACCATTTTTAGCAATACCTTGCATAGTGTTGAATTTAAATAATGATTCAGATGACCGTTTATATAGTATAGATAAATTAATAAAATTTGATGGTGACGGATTTGAGCCTACTAAAATAAATGGAACTTATTATTCTGTTTCAGAAGATGCTAATACAATGAGTTTTACGCAATGGTTTGTTACTAAAAAAGATGGTACTAATTGGGTAAGTGAAACTGAAAGAAATGAGACTCAAATAGAAGATTTAGTAATGTATAAAAATTATGAGGATATTCCTGAAGGAGCAATATGTATTGGTGAATATTTTGAGTCAACAGATGGTTATATACAAACGCCTCAAAAGGCAGCTTCTTTATATATAGAATTGGGATTGCAATTAAAAAGTACAGCTAAAATTGGAAGAACATATGGAATGGTTCAAACAAGTAGATATTGGCATGAAGACTTAGATAGAACTATATATTCACAATCTATTGTAAAAGGATATGATAGTTATCCAACAGCAATTTTTGAAAAAATAAATGATAATTATTTGAAAACTGAATATGACGATGTTGGAAATATTGTTAATGGAACTCATACAAATGGATATGTTGGAGGTCAAACAATTCTAGCAGTTGCAGGTGAACAGAATGTTACAATTGATGCAATAGATAGCAGTAATAATTCAAAAAATAAATATGATTTTAGCAAAGGTGAATATAAAATAAAATATAAAATAAGTCCTTCTGTTACAACTGATTCAACTATAGAAGAGCCTGCTAAAGGTGTAAATGAAAAAGTTAGAGTGACATTGCCAAAAGGATTGAGCTATGTATCTGATAGTACTAACAGTAATTATTTGAATACACAAAAAATTGAAACAAATGAAGATGGAACTACAACAATTGAATTTTATTTATATAATATTTCAGTAAACGATGCTTTAGAAGATATATATTTTGAAGCAGCAATAGATCCTGAAACAATTAATGAAACTGTGTATGATGTAAAGGCAATAATATCTGAGATTCCGTCTACTTCAACAGATGCAGAGGGAAATATAACAAATATATATAAAGTAGGAAATTGTTTAGTAGATACAAGAACAGCAGTTAATAGTGTTAATATTGTAAACTTAGCATCATATAGTTTATATAAAACAACAGACACAGAAATAGTAGAAAAAAATGGAGAAATTCATTATAAAATAATTTATAGAAATAATACTGAAAATGATTTAAATGATTTTGCTATATTAGATATTATGCCATATAATGGAGATAGTATTGGAACATCATTTAAAGGAACATTTGAAATAGAAAAAGTTAAAGTATCACAAAGTGATTTATCAGGAGTAATACCAAATGATAATATAAATTTATATTACACACATGATGAAATTGTAAAAGGTTTAAATGCTAGCAATGTTGATGCAAATAATGGATTAGAAAGTAGTTCTATATGGACAAAAGTTTCGGAAAATAATGGTGAATATATTCTAAATACAGAACAATTAAATAATGGAGTAACTGGAATTGCAATAAATGGAGTAGCTAAAGCAAAAGATAATATTATTATAGATATTTATATAAAAACAATTGGAAATGAAGCTTTAGATAAATATGTTAATTATACGACAGGACAAACATATTCATCAACAGATGTTATGGTGTCGACACAAGTAAAAACTGAGGTAATAAAAAGAGAAATAAATGGAATAATATGGTATGATTCTAATAAAGATTCATTATTAGATGTTGATGAAGAAAATATGACATCGACTAATCCGGATTTTAGCAAAAGAAATGATATTTTAACAAATACTGTTATTTCGATTTTAATGAAAGATGAAAAAGGTGAATATGTACAAGCTAAAGATTTAGAAGGAAATAAAGTGGAAGATATTAAACCAAATAATGATGGAACATATAGTTTTTCTGGGTTACCAAAAGGAATATATAAAGTAAAAGTGACATATCCAAAAGGTTATTTGTTAGTAGAAAAAGAAAAGACATCAAATGAAATTGTAACAAGTAAATTCAATAAGTCAAGTGGAAATTCAAATATTGTATATACAGATGAAATAACAAAGTTGGATACAAATGTAAATGCTCAAATTATTCAAAACTATGTTAATCTAGGATTATTAAAGGGAGTAGATTTTGAGTTTACTAAGGTAGCAGAAGAAAATCACAATAATGCTTTAGGAGGAGCACAATTTAAGTTATATAAATTAGTTTGTGTAAAACATGAAGAAAATTATCATAACGATAAAACAATTGATGTTGAAAATTTGGAAGGTTGTTGGGAATTAGTAGATACAGTAAATAGTACAATTGACTTAGTAGTAAATTCAAATGCAGGAAAAGTATCTTTTAAAAATCTATATCCACAATATGAATATAGATTAGTTGAAACCAAAGCACCACTTAATAGAATAAAATCATCAGGACAATGGAAGATTAATTTTGATTCAAATAATGAATCTGTAATTACAGCAGTTGAAAATCCACCAGCATTTATATTAGAAGATGGAGGAATTTTAAAAGTACCAAATAGATGTAGTGTATCATTACCAATAGCAGGAGGAATAGGAATTGAGAAAATTTGTGGTATTGGATTAGTAATAATAATAATAGGATTATTTAAAACGAAAAGAATATACTTTTGTAAAACAAATATTAGAACTGCAGAAAAAAGTAAATCAAGAAAAAAACAGAAATAATTTCTAAAAATAGTTTAAATTAAAAGGAGGAAATCAAAATGAAAAGAAAACTCAAAGTAAAATTTAACATAGTATTATTTATTATTTTATTAATTGCTTTAATAGCAATTTGTGGTAATAGTTATGCTAAGGATATTTCTATAACATCGAATACTGGGAATATAACAGTTGAAAAAGTTGAAGCAGGTGTTAAAATTTCAGAATATAAGTTAGCAACAGTTAATTATGATTATGAAGCAAACCAACCTAAAGACCCAGAATATACATGGGTAGATGAAGTACAAGAATGGATAGATGCATCAAGTGTTTATAATAAATATTCAAAGACAAGTGATTTTGCGAAAGAATCATCAGCAGATGAAATAAGAGCATTTTATGATGCTATTGCAGCAGCTATAAAGGGTGGAGATATTAATATTGTTGCTGTAGATACAATAAGCTTAACTGGAAAAAATTCATATCCTGTAACAAGTGAAAAATTAACAGGTGTTGCAAATTTTGAGAATCTAGAAATGGGAACATACTTAACTTTAATCGAAAATGGATATAGAGTTTATACACCATCTGTAGTTAGTTTAAATCCTAAATACGATTCTGCAAATTCTAAATGGATTTTGAATGATGAAAAAATAACAGTAAAATCCACAGAACCAAGTGTTACAAAAACAGTAACAGATAATGTAAAAATCAAAGATAATTATTCAATAGTAGATGAAATTAATTATAATATAGTTGCTGATATACCAACATATTTAGAAAATAGTTTAGGAAAAAAATTTACATTAAAAGATAAAATGGATAAGTCTTTAAGTTTAGATAATTCATCAATAGTTGTAAAGGGGGCAAATGGAACACAAAATGATATATTAACAGTAGGAACAGATTATACAGTATCATACGATAGCGAAAATAATACATTTGTTGTAAACTTTATTTATGAAAAGATAAAAAAATATTCTCAAGTTTTAGTTTCTTATAAAGCTAAATTAACTCAAAATAGTGATTTAGTTATAGGAGAAAATGGAAATAAAGATGTAGTTACTTTGGAATATAGTAATAACCCTTATGATGCATCAAGTCAACAGATACAAAAATCATCAGAAAATACAGTATATACTTATGGAATAGAATTGGTAAAAATAGATAAAAATTCAGGTTCTCCTTTAGCAGATGCTGAATATGAGATTAAAAATTCAACAGGAACAATATTATATTTTGTTGCTGACCCATCAAATGAAGGAATATATTATTTATCAGATGTTTCAACTGCAGGTGCAACAAAAAAATTGAAAACAAATAGTGAAGGAAAATTTACGATAAAAGGATTAGATGAAGGAAAGTATACATTAACAGAGACAAAAGCACCAAATGGTTATGTAAAATCACAAACATCAACAGATATCGAAATAAAAGATGATAATATAGATGGAATTTTGGATGGATTAACATCAGGTATATATAGTATAACAGAAAAAAATAGTGCAGGTTTTTCACTACCAGTAACAGGTGGAAAAGGGACAGCAATATTTATTATATTAGGAACAGTATTTATAGTAGTAGGACTATTTGTAGTACGTGGTTTTTCTAAAAAAGAAGAATAATATTTAATAAATGAGATAATAGAAACTTTTTAAAGTTTTTATTATCTTTTTTATTGAAAAGAACAAGTTAGAATGTTATACTTAAAAAATCAATAATAAAAGATAGAAAGGTATGGAACGTGAAAAAAAATAAAGATATAATATCTAATTATTTGGGATTCTTATTTTTAATTGTTGGATGCTTAATATTTTCATATCCTGCAATAAGCAATTTTATTGCTAAGAAAAATCAAGCAGAAATAATTGAGAATTATGAAGAAAATATAAAAAATTATGATGAAAAAACGTTAGAAGAAGAATTGGAAAAAGCAAAGATATATAATAATAATTTGGCAGGTACCCCTGTAAAAGACCCGTTTGTAAATGGAAGTGGATATGCATTGCCAAGTAATTATTTAGATGTCTTAAACTTAAATAGTAATGGAATAATGGCATATATAGAAATACCAAAAATAAATGTAAAATTACCAATATATCATGGGACAGATGAAAGTGTAATGCAAAAAGGTGTAGGTCATATTGAATATACTTCACTTCCAATAGGAGGAAATTCTACACACTCAATACTTACGGGGCATAGAGGATTACCAAGAGCAGAATTATTTACAAGATTAGACGAATTAGAGCTAGGAGATAAGTTTTATATACATATATTAAATAAGATATTGGCATATAAGGTTTATGATGTAAAAACTGTATTACCAGATGATTTAAGTGAATTAAATATTTTAAAAGATAAGGATATAATAACATTGGTTACTTGCACACCTTATGGTGTTAATACTCATAGACTTCTTGTACAGGGAGAAAGAACAGAGTATATTAATCAAAAAGAAGAAGAAAATAAAGGAATACAGCAAAAAAATATTAGATACAGTATTACTTATTATATTATCCCAATAATTTCAGGAATAATTATATCATTTACAATTATTGGCTTATATAGTAAGGTTAAAGGAAAGATATAGAAATGAAAAAGAAAAGTAAATTAATTATAATTGGATATTTGTTTATTTTTTGTGGGATAATTGTTATAACATTTCCGTATGTTTTACAAAAAATAAATCAATTAGATGCAAAAGGAAGAGCAGAATCTTATGATAAAAATGTAGAAGAGTTGAATGAAGAAGATATAAAAAACAAAATTAATGAAGCAAATGAATACAATATAAATATATACAATAATGGAACAATTGGAATATCATTGGAGAATATTTTCGATATAAAAAATAATAATAAATTAAAAATTTTAGGGTATATTATAATTCCAAAAATTCATGTAAATTTGCCTATTTATGAAGGAACTGGAAAAAATGTACTATTAAAGGGAATTGGTCATCTAGAAAATACATCAATTCCAATTGGAGGAAAAAATACACATTCAGTGCTTGCAGGACATACAGGACTTGCAAGAGCAGTAATGTTTGATAATTTGAATAAACTTGAGATAGGTGATATTTTTTATATAAAAAGTTTAAATTTAAAATTAGAATATAAAGTTCAGGAGAAGAATACAATTTTACCAAATGAGATTGATAAGCTATCGATAAAAGAAGGTCAAGATTTGGTAACATTAGTTACATGCATACCTAAACATGTTAATACCCATAGATTACTGGTAACTGGAGTAAGAAATAATTATTAATAAAATATATAAAAAATATTGAAAAAAAACATAACTTATGATATAACATTGATGATTGAAGAGAAGAGGTGAAGCTATGGTAAAAGCGTATGCTAAAACAGATATAGGTAAATCAAGAGACATAAATCAAGACTCTTACTATATAACTGAAGATCAATTTAGCGATATCCAACTATTTATTTTAGCAGATGGAATGGGTGGATGCAATGCAGGAGAGATTGCAAGCAAAATGGCTATAAACTGTGCAAAAAGTTATATAGAAAATAATATACAAGATACACCAAAAGATAAAGATAGTCTTATACAATTAATTGGAAGTAGTATGGAATATGCAAATATGGTTGTATATGAAAAATCATTAGAAATAAAAGAATACGAAGGAATGGGCACAACATTAGAGGTGTGCTTGATATATGGGGCAAGAGCTTATATAGGACATGTGGGAGATAGCAGAATTTATAGAATTAGAAAAGATTTAATAAGAAAATTAACGCAAGACCATAGTTATGTTCAAAAATTAGTTCAAGAAGGAACTATAACAAAAGAAGAAGCAGAAACACATCCTAAAAAAAATATGTTAATGAAAGCTCTAGGATGTAATGCTTTTGTTGAACCAGATGTAATGGTAAGAGGTTTTCAAAAAGAAGATACATTAGTAATGTGTTCTGATGGATTAACTAATATGGTAAAACTTCAAGATATCTTTGATTTGGTTAAGAAAAATTTTGAAACAGCACCAAAAGAACTAGTAGAATTAGCTAATCAAAATGGTGGATTAGATAATATAACAATAATTACAATAAAAAATTTATAAACTATAAGAACATTCAAAAGAAAGGAATGTAATCATGAATTTAGAAGGAAGATTATTAGGAAATAGATATGAAATTATCAAAAAGATAGGAAATGGCGGAATGGCAATGGTATATAAAGCAAAGTGCCATGTACTAAATAGATATGTAGCAGTAAAAATACTAAGAGACGAATTTACTACGGATGAAGAATTTATAAAAAGATTTGAGGTGGAGGCACAAGCAGCAGCTAGTATAACACATCCCAATATAGTTTCAGTATATGATGTAGGCAGAGATGGAGATCTTTATTATATAGTTATGGAATTAATTCAGGGAAAGACCTTAAAAGAAATAATAATTGAAGAAGAAGGACCTCTTCCATGGAAATGGTCTGTAAATATTGCAATTCAAATAGCTTCTGCATTAGAAGTCGCACATAAAAAAAATATTGTTCATAGAGACATTAAGCCACATAATATTATAATTACAGAAGATGGAGTTGCTAAAGTAACAGATTTCGGAATTGCAAAAGCTGTATCTAATTCGACAATGACAGCGTTTGGAACAACAATTGGTTCAGTTCACTATTTTTCACCAGAACATGCAAGAGGTGGCTATACTGATGCAAAATCAGATTTATATTCATTAGGCGTTGTAATGTATGAGATGTTAACAGGAAAAGTACCATTTGATGCAGATACTCCAGTATCTGTAGCGTTAAAACACATGCAGGAAGAACCGATACCACCAATTGAATTAAACCCGAAAATACCACAGGCTGTAAATGATATTATTTTAAAAGCAATGAGAAAAGATACCACTCTTCGTTATCAAAGTGCAACATTGATGCTTAAAGATTTGAATAGGGCTTTAAAAGATCCTGATGGAGACTTTGTTGATAATTCAGATTATGAGGAAGATTTTCCAACACAAAAAATATCAACAGAGGAAATTGAAGAAGCTGCAAGAAATGCAGAAAATAAAAATCAAAATTTTATTCAAAGACATAAAAAGCTTTCAATTGCAATTGGATTGATTCTTTTATTTATAATAAGTTTAGCAGGAACTCTAGGAATTTTACATTTAAAAGTACCAAAAGAAACAACACTTCCAAAATTAGTAGGGCTTGTTAAAGAAGAAGCACAAAAACAGGTGGAAGCTAAAAAACTTGTATTTGAAGTAGAAAAAGAAGAATATAATAGTGAATATGCAGCTGGAACTGTAATATCTCAAAATCCAAATTATGTAGCTAACTATAATGTTAAAGAAGGTTCTACAGTTAAAGTTACAGTTAGTTTAGGAATAGAAGAAGCAACTGTTCCAAAAGTTACAGGCTTAACACAGGATGAAGCACAAACAGCCTTAGAAAATGCAAAATTGAAATATGAAATTGTAGAGGAAACAAGCAAAAAAGTTGAGGCAGGTTATGTAATAAGTCAAGAGACTACAGCAGGAACTAAAGTCTATGCTGGAGATATAGTAAGAATTCATGTAAGTACTGGTTTAGATATGGCAGAAGTTGTATCTGTAATAGACAAAAAAGAAGATGAAGCTAAAAAAGCATTAACTGATTTAGGTTTAAAAGTAAATGTAGTATATGATGAAGATACAACTAAAGAAACAGGAATAGTAATAAAGCAAAGTACAAATGCAGGAGAAAAATTAGAAAAAGGTTCTACCATAACTATTACTGTTAATAAAATTGCAGAAACAAAATCTGCAACACTTACTGTAAATGTAAAGTCACTTCTTGGTGGAAAAGTTGAATATGAAAACACAATAACTTCTAATTCAGGTGCCGATTCTAACAATACTACAAACACTACATCAGATAAAAAAATAAAGAATGTTCACGTTAGAATTTTAGTTGGAGATGATAAGGTTTATGATGATAGTATTGATCCAACAACTACTAATCTAGTTCAGCCTATAACAGGAAAAGGAACTGTAACAGTAAAAGTGTATATAGGTGATCTTTTGGCAAAAGGAACACCAAAAAATGTAAACTTAAACACAACATCAAAGTTAACAATAGAATAATTTGCAAGGTGGCCAATAGCCACCTTGTTTTAGAAATGAGATTTGTGAAAGGAATTTTAAAGATGAAAGAAGTATCAACATCAATTTTAAATATAGAAAAAAATAAAGAAGCTGAAATTATAATGAATTTAGAAAAGTCAAAAACAGACTATTTTCATATAGATGTAATGGATGGGCAGTTTGTAGAAAAAAATACATATAATAAAATGAAAGAAATTTCAAGTTATATAAAAAGAATCTCTAATTTACCTCAAGATATTCATCTTATGGTAAATGACGTAAAAACAGCTATAAATGACTTCTTAGCAGTTGAACCTAATATAATAACATTTCATTTAGAAGCATGCAAAGATGAAAATGAAGTGTTTGAAATAATCAATTATATAAAACAAAATTCATGTAAAGTTGGAATTGCAGTTAAACCAAATACTAATATAGAAAAGGTCTATAAATATTTACCATATGTACATATGTGTTTAGTTATGACAGTTGAACCAGGAAAGGGTGGACAAACACTAATTTCCAATATGGTAAAAAAGGTTGAAAAATTAAAGAAATATATAGTAGAAAATAATATTGAAATAGATATAGAAGTAGACGGGGGAATTAATTTAGCAACATGTGAAAAAGTAAAAGAGGCAGGAGCAAATATTTTAGTTTCAGGAACAGCAATTTTAATGGCAAAAAATTATAAAGATATAATTGATGAATTAAAAAAATAGGTGATTAAGATAGGTGGTGGAAATCATGACTATAAAAGAAGCAATAAATCAAGGTGTAATAATGTTAAAAAATGAAAATATTGAAACACCAAAGATAAAATCAAGAATGGTTATGGAACATACTTTAAAAAAATCAAAAGAATATATAATGATTTATGATAATAAAGAGATAACAAGAGAAGAAAGAGATCTTTTTGTAAAGAATGTAAAAAGATTAATACTAGGTGAACCACTTCAATATGTAATGGGATATCAAGAATTTATGAAATTAAAATTTTTAGTTAATAGAAATGTATTAATACCAAGACAAGATACAGAGATTCTTGTAGAAGAAGTCATAAAAATAGCAGAGAAAATAGAAAATCCTGAAATTTTAGATTTATGTACAGGAAGTGGTGCAATTGCAGTTTCTATTGCTAAATATTGCAAAGATGCAAGAATTACAGCAGTTGATATAAGCGAAAAAGCCATTGAAATTGCAAAAAAGAATGCAAAATTTAATGGTGTATTATCAAAAATTGAATTTATTGAATCAGATATGTTTAAGAAATTAAAAAAAAGAAAATTTGATATAATAGTTTCAAATCCACCATATATACCAACAAATGAAATTTTAAAACTATCAAAAGATGTACAAAATGAACCTAAATTAGCATTAGATGGAGGAAAAACAGGACTTGACTTTTATGAAAAAATTGCTAAAGACGGAGATAAATATTTAAATAATCAAGGATTTATTTGTTTAGAGATAGGATATGATCAAAAAATAAAGGTTAAAACTATATTAGAGAGTGAACATAAATATGTTAATATTAGATGTATCAAAGATTTATGCGAAAATGATAGAGTAATAATTTGTAATGTTTTATAATTAAAAAACACTTTGGGGAAAATAACCAAAGTGTTTTTTTGTACATAAAAAATTAAAATATTATAAAAAATGGAATAATCTTTATTTTATTGTTAAGAATAAAGTAAGAATCAGAAAAATAAAAAAGGAGAGATTTTATGAAAGTAAAAGATTGTATGAGTAAAGATATATGTTTTGTAAAACCAAATTGTAGTGTTTATGATGCTGCTAGAATCATGTGTGAAAATCATGTAGGATGTATTCCTGTATGTGATGATGAAAAAAATGTGTTGGGACTTTTAACAGATAGAGATATCGTTATTAGGGGAGTAGCTTGCAATAAAGATTCAAAATCAACAAATGTAAGTGATATAATGACTTGTAATGTTTGTACTTGCAATTGTGATAGCAGTTTAAATGAGATACAAAATGCAATGGCAAAAAATCAAGTAAGAAGAGTACCTCTTGTAGATGAAAATAATAAAATGGTAGGAGTAATAAGTTTAGGTGATTTAGCACAAAAGGCAAATGAAATTGGAATGCAAAATGTTTGTACTACTATTGAAAATATTTGCAATTGTAAAGGAAATGTAAAAAACGGATTCTAAATTTAAAAGATTATATATATTAAAAAATATTACAAAAACTAATATTAGTAAAACAGTTAATGAAAATATAAAGATTCATTAACTGTTTTTATTTAATAAAATTTTTAATATAAAACTATTGACGAAAAATGATAAAAGCAATATTATTATTGCAGAAAAGGGGGAGGTAATGTGAAAGTTAAGATAGTAAATAAAAGAAAATTTATATCTAAAATTATATTGTTAATGGTAATTGTTATGATAGCATTATTTTATGTTTCGAATAAAAGTAAATCTGAAAGTAAAAGAAATAATAATAGCATAGAAACATTTGAAAAAAGTAGTCAGGAAAAGAAATATGAAGTAGAAAATGATAGTGAAATTAATTCGAATGAACAAAATAAATTTATAAACCCGAAAGTAACAGAAGATACAAAAATAAGTACAACAAGAGGTTTGCCTGTATTAATGTATCATTTCTTTTATGATAAAGAAAAAGAAAATGGAAAAGACAATAATTTTATGGAAGTTACAGATTTTGAAAATCAAATGAAATATTTATCAGATGAAAAATACTATTTTCCATCATGGCAAGAAGTGGAAGATTTTATTGATGGAAAATTAGGATTACCTGAAAAAAGTGTTGTAATTACAATTGATGATGGAGATGAAACTTTTTTGGATTATGCAATACCAATTATAAAAAAATATAATGTAAAGGCGACATCATTTGTTGTAACAAGTTGGAATGGAGACTGGGTTCCAAATACTTATCAATCAAGTCATTTGGACTTTCAGTCGCACTCACATGATATGCATAGAGCAGGAAAAAATGGAAAAGGAAGATTTGTGAATTTAAATTATGAGGATGGTGTTGCAGATGTCACAAAATCAAAAGAAATCATAGGAGAGAATTGCAATATATTTTGCTATCCTTTTGGACATTTCAATGACATAAGTATAAAAGTTTTAAAAGATTCTGGATATAGACTTGCATTTACTACTAAAGGAGGAAAAGTAAAGCAAGGAGCAAATAAATATGAATTACCTCGTATTCGAATTTCGAAAGGAATAAGTATGACTGCTTTTAAAGATGCCGTAAAATAGATTAATAATAGATAATTAGAAAAGAGAGGGAGGATAAAATGGAATTAATAATAGGATTAGCAATACCTTTTTTAGGAACAACACTTGGAGCTGCAATGGTTTTTTTTATGAAAAATAAAATGAATGGTAAAGTAGAAAAATTGTTATTGGGTTTTGCATCAGGTGTAATGATTGCAGCTTCTATATGGTCATTAATTATACCATCAATAGATATGGCAAAAGAGCAAGGAAAACTAGCATGGGTTCCAGCAGCAATAGGATTTATGCTAGGTATTATATTTTTACTTATATTAGATAGTGTAATACCACATCTACATTTAAACAATAGCAAACCAGAAGGAATAAAATCAAAATTAAAAAAAACAACAATGATGGTATTTGCTGTTACACTTCATAATATACCAGAAGGAATGGCAGTTGGAGTTACATTTGCGGGTGCACTTATAGAAAATACAGGAATAACAATGGCTGGAGCTTTTGCATTAGCAATAGGAATTGCAATACAGAATTTTCCGGAAGGTGCAATCATATCAATGCCATTAAGGAGTGAAGGAATGTCAAAATCAAAGGCTTTTTTATATGGAACTATTTCAGGTATTGTAGAGCCAGTAGGAGCGATTATTACAATATTGCTCACAGGTATAATAGTTCCAGTTCTCCCATATCTTTTGTCGTTTGCTGCTGGTGCAATGATATATGTAGTTGTTGAAGAATTAATACCGGAATCACAATCGGGAGAACATTCAAATATAGGAACTATAGGAGTTGCCATAGGATTTGTAATTATGATGATTTTAGATGTAGCATTAGGATAAAATAAATTGTGAGTAACAAAACTTCTCATAAAGTCATAAAATAAAAAAAAAGATTTTAGGAGGAGTTTTTTTATGGACTACGAATTGATGATGAATGGAAATGTAAAGATTGGGCAGATGGCACCTGAATTTGAAGCTGAAACTACATATGGAAATATAAAATTTTCAGATTACAAAGGAAAATGGATAGTATTTTTTTCACATCCAGGAGATTTTACTCCCGTGTGTACTACAGAGATGCTTGCATTTACAAAAATGTATCCATATTTTAAAAATTTAAATACAGAACTTTTAGGATTGAGTATAGATAGTAATGCTTCACATTTAGCTTGGATGTATGACATATATAAAAGAACAGGAATTACAATTCCTTTTCCGATAATTGCTGATAGAAGCGGGGAAATAGCTAGAAAATATGGAATGGTATCTCAAGATGTAAGTAATACAGAAACAGTAAGAAATGTGTTTATAATTGATGATAAGGGAATTGTAAGAACAATTTTAATTTATCCTTTAAATGTTGGAAGATTTATCCCTGAAATTTTAAGGACATTACAAGCATTACAAATGGCAGAATGTGCTAAAGCTTCTACTCCTGCAAATTGGATGCCAGGTCAGCCAGTGATAATGTCATCTCCAAAAACTTATCCTGAATTGCAAGAAAGAATTAAATATATAGAAAAAAATAATAATGCTTTTAGTTGGTACTTAACATTTAAAAATCCACCAAAAAAATGCATGGAAAATAAACAAGAGTGTATGAAAATAGAAGAAAGTAAAGAACAAATAGAAGAAAAATGATAAAAAAATAGAAAGAATATTTTTCAAAAAACAGGACACAATATTTAATGCAAAAAGAAACAATGGAGGAACCGATAATGGATAAAAATCAAACAATAAACTGTACAGTTGAAAGCTGTAAATACAACAATTGTAAGAAAAATGCTTGTAATCTTCAAGCAATAAATGTATGTCCTGTAAAAGGAAAAAATACAGCAAACCCTGATGAATCAATGTGTTCTAGTTATGAATGTCATTAAGATTATACTGTTTAATTTATGAAATAGCACAATATTAAAAACTATTAGAATTAAAATAAAAATATTTATTTTAGTTCTAATAGTTTTTAATGTTTTAATTATAAAATAATTAAAACGACAATAGTAAAAATGAAAAAATTCCCAAAAAATATTGCAAAAAAAAATTAATAATAGTATAATATAAAAAGTGACAAAATATATATAATAATAAAAAATGAAAAGAGGAAAAAATATGGAATATATAAGTATATTAAGAGAAGCTCTAATATATATTATAACAGTATTTTGGGTATATCAATTAGCAATAAGTTTATGCTCACTAATAAAATTTAAAGATAAGCCATTATTAATTAATAAAAAACATAAATTTATGGCAATAATACCTGCTCATAATGAAGAAGCAGTTATAGCCAATTTAGTAGATAGTTTACAGAAACAAGATTATGATAAAAATTTATATGATATATATGTAATAGCAGATAATTGCACAGACAATACTGCAAAAATAGCTAAAGCACACGGGGCAATTGTTTTTGAGAGATTTGATGAAACTAAAAAAACAAAAGGTTTTGCATTAGATTGGTTTTTAAAGCAAAAAATAAAAGAAAATGCAGATTATGACGCTTTTTTTGTATTTGATGCAGATAACATAGTAGATAAAAACTTTATAAAAAATATGAATAAAAAATTATGCCAAGGTGAAGAAGTTGTTCAAGGATATAGAGACATAAAAAATCCGACAGATAGTTGGGTAACAGCAGGATATGCATTATTTTATTGGACAATGCACAAATTCTATCATTTAGCAAGATATAATATTGGTTTATCTCCATTGTTAAATGGTACCGGATTTATGGTAAAATTTGATTTAGTAAAAGATACAGGATGGGATACAGTAACACTTACTGAGGATATAGAATTCTCACTAAAAAGAATTATAAAAGGAAAAAGACTTGGATGGGCAACAGATGCTATAGTATATGATGAACAACCAGTATCATTTAAAGCATCTTGGTCACAAAGAAGCAGATGGACAGTAGGACACATTCAGTGTATGGAAACATATACTAAGGATTTAGTAAAAGCGGTAAAAACGCATAAAACTGCAATGAATCTAGATGGATTGTTATATATTTTAGGTAGTATACCAGTTTTTATAGCAACAATTGCTTTAGTGTTATCAAATTTTGTTATATATTTAGCAAATGAAATGACAACAGTTGATTTAATTGTAAATATTTTAAGATATGTATTACCTACATTTGTATTACCAATTTTTACGGCTGTTTTAACAATGTGTTTAGAAAATAAGCCTATAAAACCAATGCTTAAATGGCTTATATATTATCCACTATTTATGGGATCATGGCTATTAATTAACTTTAAATGCTTATTTAAACGAAATACAACATGGGAAAAAATCGATCATGTTCGTGATATAAAAATAAAAGAAGTAGCTTAAAAGATTTAGACTAGGCCATAACCTAGTCTAATTTTAGTATTTAATAATATTAGACTATTAATAATAGATTATAATAAAAATTATATAAAACGGAGGAATAAAAATTGAAAAAAACAAAAAACATACATATATTAATAATAGTAATAGGAATTATATTTATTTCTATTTCATCACTACATCAAACTATATGGTTTGATGAGAGTTATTCTGTTTCTATAGCAAAACATTCTTTTACTGAAATATGGAAAATTACTGGAAATGATGTACATCCAGCTTTATATTACTGGCTTTTACATATAATTTATATGATCTTTGGAAATAATATAATTGCTTTTAGGTTATTTTCTGTTTTAGGAATAGCAGTTCTAGGAATTCTTGGATTTACACATATAAGAAAAGATTTCGGGGAAAAAACAGGAATTTTATTTTCTTTTTTAACATTCTTTTTACCAATAATGTGTACATATGCTACAGAAATAAGGATGTATTCATGGTCAGCAGTTTTTGTTACTTTAATGGCTATATATGCATATAGATTTTATAAAGATGTAAAAGAGAATGAAAAATTTAATAAAAAGAATTTGTGTTTTTTTGGTATTTTTAGTATATGTTCATGTTATATACATTATTATGCATTAGTTACAGCTGGATTAATAAATTTATTATTGTTAATTTTTGTGATAAAAGAGGTCAAGAAAACATCTAAACCACTAAAAGCATTTTTAATGGTTGCACTTGTACAAATAGTTTTGTATACTCCTTGGCTTATTTATCTAATTACACAAATGCAACATGTTGGTGGAGGCTTTTGGATAAAAGTTGGTTTAGTTAATACAACAGTTGAAGTATTAAGTTTTCAGTTTAGGAGGATGTTAGATGACAGTTTTTCATTTAATATTGCAACTGTAATTCCACTTATTATTTCAATTATTGTATATTTATATATAGGAATAAAAATCTATAAGGATATAAAAGAAAAAAAGAATATAAAACCTGCTATTTATGCGATTGCAATATATCTAGGTGTTATAGCAATTATACTTATAATATCGATAGTTATGCCGATATTATATTCAAGATATTTATTGGTAATAACAGGAATATATATTTTTGCAATTTCATATATTCTTGCTACTGAAAACAATAAGGTTTTGATATATTCAATTTGTATTGTAATTGCATTAATGTCAATATGGGGAAATATAGAAAATATTAAGACAAACTATGATTCTTCAAATATGCAAGCAATAAATTATATAAAAGACCAAATAGAAGATGACGATATAATAATATACTCAAATTTTGCAAATGGTGGAGTAATTGCTGCATATTTTCCTGAATATAAGCAATATTATTTAAATTTGGAAAAATGGGATATAGAAGAAGCATATAAAGCGTATGCACCTGGAATGCAAATAGTAAGAGATTATGACTTTTTAAACGAGTTTTCAGGGAAAATTTGGGTTATTGATACAGACTCAAAAGATGTATGTAAAAAATTAGAACAATATGATATTAAAATATTAAAAGAAATAAAAAGATTTAATGCAAAATATCATAATTATACCTATAATATAATGTTAATTGAAAAAAAGTAATTCTGATTAATGTTACGTAAAATAGATGAGGTGAAAGTATGTTTGAAAATATAAATACATATGCATTTGTTGGACCATCAGGAACGGGAAAGAGTTACAGGGCACAAATGGTTGCTGGAGAACAAAATATACATTTTATAATTGATGATGGACTTCTTATAAAAGACAATGAAGTTATTGCAGGGGAATCAGCAAAAAAAGCTTCAACTAAAATTGAAACAGTGAAAAAAGCCCTATTTTTGAATGACGAAGAAAAAGAAGTAATTCAAAAAGCCTTTAGGAAGTATAAGCCTAAAAGTATTTTAATATTAGGAACGTCAGATGGAATGGTACAAAAAATAGCAGAAAATTTAGGATTACCTAAGATAACAAAAATTACTTATATTACAGATGTTGCTACAGAACAAGAAATGGAGACGGCACGAAAAATAAGAGTAACAGAAGGAAAACATGTAATTCCGGTGCCAACATTTGAAATTAAAAAAGATTTTTCAGGTTATTTATTAGATCCACTTCAGATTTTTAAGTCTAAAGGGAAAGGAGAAGTACCATATATCTCTGAAAAGTCAATAATAAGACCAACATTTAGTTATATGGGGAATTTTACAATATCTGATTCTGTATTTAGGCAAATATTAGAGTATTTAGCTCAAAAAAATAGCGAAGTTTATAAAGTTCTAAGAACAAGAGTGGAAAAATACGATTATGGTATTAGCATTTATATGGAAGTTACAGTTATTTATGGATATAATGTAAAAGAGACATTAATGAAATTTAAAAGAAAAGCAATTCAAGAAATAGAGAATTTGACATCAATGAATATAATCAAGATGGAAGTAATTGCAAAAAGCATATATATAGAAGAAAAATAGAGATCTAATAAAAAGAAATGAGGATTTTGAGATGGACAAAGATACGAAAAAAGAAGTGTTAAAAATATTTTTGATGATAATCGCATTAATACTATTAATATTAGGAATTGTATGGTTGAATAAGTCTAATATAGAAGAAAAAGTGGAAAATAAGATTGAGTCTTTAGAAGAAGATTCAACTAAATCTGTAGATAATATAAATTCTCAAGAAGAGGGAAGCAAAAACTAAGAAAAAGATAATGAAAATTAAGAGTATAATTTAAAAAATAAGTGATAAACTAAAATTTATACAATTATGTATAAATAAAATAAGTATTAATTATATGTTATATTTTATATAATCTTACATATATTTGTATAGTAGGAGGCTTATTATGAAACCAATAGAAAGATTATATAAAAAAGATGAGATAATTCCAAGAAGTTTGCATATAGAAGAAAACTTGTATTATGAACTTCAGAGATTGTCAGAAAACGTGTATGATGCATCAGTAAGTAAACTGGTGAATATCTGTGTGGAAACATTGTTACAACATAAGGATAAAATAAAATATTATCCAAAGCCTAAAGATGCGGATTCAATTTATCGTTCTATACTTTTTAGAAAAACTTTTTATGATGAACTTATAAAAATTAAAAAGAGTACAGGAATTTCATTTAGCAGATTGGTTAATGGAAGCATTAAAGAATTTCTAAATGAATATGATGCGAAAAATAAATAAGTAGATAAAAAAACAATAGAGAAAAATAATTTCTATTGTTTTTTATTTTTTTTAAAATAAATGTTTAAAAAAAAACAAAAATATGTTATAAATATAGAATAATTAAAAATTTAGAAATGAAAGGAGTAAATGGTTTTTTACCATACAAATAATAATGTCAATAAATATACTAATAAATGTAATAAAACATTTCAAACTTGTAGCTAAACATAAATTTTTAGTTTTTAAATTTTGTTGTAAATTAGGAGTCCCTTTTAGAGGACTTGTGCACGATTTGTCAAAATATTCATTTGAAGAATTCGGAGAAAGTATAAAATATTATACAGGAACCAAAAGCCCAATATCCGAATGTAAAGAAAAAAATGGGTATTCTAGAGCCTGGCTACATCATAAAGGAAGAAATAAACATCATCTAGAATATTGGGTTGATTTAACAGCTCCAAATCCTGCACCAGTTATTGAATATAAATATGTTGCAGAAATGGTATCTGACAAGATGGCTGCGGGAATTGTTTATAATGGGAAAAATTGGACTAATTCTTCTCAGTATGATTATTGGGAAAAAGAAAAGAAGAAAACGATAATGAATCCTAAAATAGAAAAATTTTTTACACAAGTTTTCTTAGATGTAAAAGAAAATGGTATAGATAAAATATTAACTAAGCAAAATATTAAAGAGTTATATAAGAAATATTGTATAGAAGATAATACGAAATATAAGCTTGAATTTGAATTTAAATGGATTAAAGAAAAATAAATTCAATAAAGTTAGATTATCAAAAAATATAATTATTTTATAATAAAGAATTAATTTAACTTATGAAAGGAACTAGATAAAAATGAAAGAAGAAAAAAAAGCAACACGTCAAAGTTATGGTGAAGCACTTGAGATTTTAGGGACAGAAGATAAAAATATAGTTGTATTAGATGCAGATTTATCTACTGCTACTAAAACAATAAACTTTGCAAAAAAATTTCCAAATAGATTTTTCGACATGGGGATTGCAGAACAAAATATGATGTCAACTGCAGCTGGTTTGGCAGTAAGCGGTAAAATACCATATGTAAGTACTTTTGCTGTTTTTGCTGCAGGAAGAGCTTATGATCAAATAAGAAATAGTATATGTTATCCAAATTTAAATGTTAAAATTTGTGCAACACATGCAGGAATAACTGTTGGAGAAGATGGTGCCACTCATCAAATGTTGGAAGATATCTCGATGATGAGAACATTACCAAATATGATAGTAATGTCAACTTCGGATGATGCTCAAACAAAGTGGGCAGTCAAGGAAATATCAAAAATCAAAGGACCAGTTTATTTAAGGTTAACAAGAATGAAAACGAGTAAAATTTATGAGCAAAACCAATTTTTTGAAATTGGAAAAGCAGTACAAATTGGAGAAGGAACAGATGGCACCGTTTTCGCTACTGGAGTAACTGTAGAACAAGCTTTAAAGGCACAAATAGAATTGAAGGAAAAGAATATTGAAATACGTGTGGTGGATATACACACAATTAAGCCAATAGATAAAGAAATGATTATAAAGTGTGCAAAAGAAACTAAAAGATTAGTTTCGATAGAAGATCATAATATAATTGGAGGATTAGGGTCTGCAATAAGCGAAGTATTGACAGAAGAGCATCCAGTAAAATTAGAAAGAATGGGAATTAAAGATACATTTGGAAGATCTGGAAATACAGAAAGTTTAATGAAATATTTTGAAATTACTGCAGCAGATATAGTCAAAAAGTTCGATAAATAGGAGTGTATATTTTTTATTTTAAAGAAAAATATTATGGGACAAATTTCTATCTTTTTTTGCAAAAAAACTATTGCAAAAAAAGAACTTTATTGTTATGATTAAATAGAATAAAAGAGCATGGATAATTAGAGAGAAAAACAAAAGGTAAGGGGTACCAAAAATGATTGAATTTAAAAATGTAAAAAAAGTATATAATACCGGAACAGTTGCGGTAAAAAATGCAAATTTTTTGATAGAAAAAGGAGAATTTTGTTTCTTAGTTGGAAGCTCTGGAAGCGGAAAATCGACATTAATAAAATTAATATTAAAAGAAGAAGAACCAACTTCAGGAAATATAATAATAAATGGAAAAGATACAACATTTCTTAAACCAAGTAGAATTCCATATTTAAGGAGAAGTATGGGGGTTGTATTCCAAGATTTTAGATTACTTCCGGATAAAACAGTATATGATAATGTTGCATATGCAATGTATATAGTTCGCGCAACTCCAAGACATATTAGAAGACAAGTACCAATGGTTTTATCATTGGTAGGATTAAGTGAAAAGGCTAAAATGTATCCAAATGAGCTTTCAGGAGGAGAACAACAAAGAGTTGCTTTAGCAAGAGCATTAGTAAATAATCCTTCAATGCTTATTGCGGATGAACCTACAGGAAATCTTGATCCAGATACAGCGTGGGATATTATGAATTTATTAAACGATATAAATATGAGAGGAACAACAGTAGTTGTAGCAACACATGCTAAAGACATAGTTGATCAAATGAAAAAAAGGGTTATACACATAAAAAAGGGTGACATAGTAAGAGATGATAAAAAAGGTGGTTATGAATTGTGAGATATAATGTACTAAATTATTTAATAGGAGAAGGATTTAGCAATGTATTTAAAAATAAAAAACAGGCATTAACATCATTCGGTATGATGACTGTTACAATGATACTTTTTGGAATATGTTTTATAGTTGCACAAAATTTGAATCACTTTGTAAAACAAGTAGAGTCAGGACAAGGTATACAGGTGTATATACAAAATGATGCAACTAATGATGAAGTTGAAGAACTTGGTAAACAAATTAAACAAATTTCGGGTGTAAACACAACAGAGTTTATCTCGAAAGAACAAGCTTTAGAACAAATGAAAGACAGATTAGGAGATAGAGGATATTTATTAGATGGATATGAAGAAGTTAACATTTTTCCAGCGTCTTATATTGTAACACTTACAGATTTAAGTTTGAGTTCTAATGTTCAAGTTCAGATAAATGAATTAGATAATGTAAAAAGAATAACAAGCAGTGATGAAACAATAAATACTCTAGTAAAAATAGCAAAAGGTATAAGAATAGTAACTTATGTTGTATTAATTGCACTAATTATTTTCTGCATATTTATTATTTCAAATACAATAAAATTAACTGTACACGCTAGAAGAAAAGAAATTTCTATAATGAAATATGTAGGTGCAACAAATAGTTTTATTAGATGGCCATTTGCAGTTGAAGGAATAATAATTGGATTAATTTCTGGTGCAGTTTCTATTGGAATTTTAGCCGGAATATACACTTTAATAGCTCATAGTGCAGGATTTACAGAATTTTTAGCTAAATTAAGTCTAACTTTATTAGATTTTTCAGATATGATTAATTTGATAATAATTGTTTATTTAATATTGGGTGTAGGAATAGGAATAGTAGGAAGCAGTGTTTCTATGAGAAAATACTTGAAGGTTTAGAGAAGGAGAGAAATAAAAGATATGCATAAAAGAATAATAAAAATAATTTTTATATGTGTTACTATTTGTGCTATAACTTTTGTTTCTTATGCTGATGATTTAAACGAACTTCAGGACAAAAAAAATGAAATACAAAATAAGGTAACAGAAAGTGAAGAAAATCTTCAAATAATAAATGGTGAGATTACAAGTAATCTTGAACAAATTCAAAAAATGGACGAGACAATTGAACAAAACCAAAAAACATTAGATGAATTAAATTCAGGGATATCTGATATTGAAGAAACAATAAAAAAAGTTGAAAAAAATTTAAGAATTGTTGTAAAAAAATATAATAAGCAGAAGAAATTACTAGATCAAAGATTAGTTGCGATGTATGAAATGAAAGAAACAAGATATCTAGATATGCTTTTATCTTCTTCAAGTTTAACTGATTTTATCTCAACATATTATTTAGTAACTGAACTTGCTGAATATGATATAGATTTACTTGAAACAGTAGAACAAGAAAAGAAAACTATTGAAGATAACAAGAATAATTATTTAATACAAAAGAAAAATTTAGAGGAAAAAAGAAATTTACAGGTTAAAACAAAAATAGCTTTAGAAAATTCTAAACTAATAAGAGAGAGTTACGTTGCAAAATTATCTGAAGATGAAAAAAAAGTACAAGTACAACTAGATGAATATAATGCTCAAGTACAATCAATTGAAAATGAAATAAGAAGTTTAGCCAAAATAGCAAATTTCGGGGAAGATTATATAGGCGGAGATATGAAATGGCCTATAGATGGACATTATACAATGACTTCTCCATATTCAATGAGAGTGCACCCAATAACTAAAGTGTATAAACTTCATACAGGTATAGATATAAGTGCAAGTATGGGAACAGACTTTAAAGCTGCAGCTCATGGAATGGTTGTAAAAGCAGAATATAACAAGGCATATGGAAATATGGTATTAATTGATCATGGAGGAGGAGTCCAAACTCTTTATGCACATGGAAGTAGTATTGAAGTTCAAGTAGGACAGGTTGTAAATTCGGGAGATATAGTTTTAAAAGTTGGGTCGACGGGATATTCAACAGGTCCTCATGCACATTTTGAAGTAAGAATAAAAGGTGAACCTGTAAATCCACTAGATTATGTATCTATACCGGGGCAAGAAAAAAGTCAAGATGAAACACAAGAACAAAGTCAGTAAGAATAGTATTAAAATATTTCAACTTTTTTATTATTGGTAACTAATGAAGAAAAAATTTGAATACAAACTTTGAAAAAGGAGGAAGATGCAAAGAATTGCATCAAAAAGTCTATGAAAAAAATTATAAAAGGTTTATTAATAGCAGTAATTATTGTTGAAGTTATGACATATAACAATATAGTAACAGCTGCTAATAAGTCAGAGCTTCAAAATAAAAAAGAGGATTTGAATTCAACAATTTCAGAAACAGAAGATCAAATTGAGGATATACAAGAAAAAAAATCAGAAACTTTAAATACTGTGGAAAAATTAACTGTTCAGATATCAGATTATGAACAAGAAGTTGAAGAAATTGATGGTAAAATAAATGATTTATCTAAACAAATAGAAGAGGCAAAAAATAAAATTAAGCAAGATGAAGAAGAATATCAAAAAGATCAAGAAGCATTGAATCAAAGATTAGTTACTATATATGAAAATGGAAATACTACATATTTAGACTATTTTTTATCATCAAATAGTTTAACAGATTTTATTTCAAGTTATTACCTAGTGTCAGAACTTGCTACTTATGATAATCAGATGTTAGAAAAAATTGAACAAGAAAAAAATCAGATAGAAAAAGAAAAAGATACTCTTGAAGAAAATAAAAGAACATTAGATACTGCAAAAACTTCAAAACAAGTAAAAGTAAATAGTTTACAACAAGCGAAAGTAGAAAAAGAAAAATATGCAGCAAATTTGTCAGAAGAAGAAAAGGTTGCACAAGCGGAATTAGAGGAATTACAAAAAGACAAGGCTGTAATAGATAAACAATTAAAAGAGATTGCAGCTAAAGAGGCAGCTGCAGAGGCAGCAAGAAAAGCTGCGGAAGAAAATGCTAAAAAAAATAATTCAGGAAAATCAAATACATCAAATAGTGGTTCATCAGGTAATACAAGTTCTCCAAGTACAAGTGGTTTTATTTTTCCAGTAAAAGGTTTAAGCAAAGCTAATATAAGAAACAAGACATACCCTTCATATACAGGACATACAGGTGTAGATATAAATATTAATGTAACTGGAAAAAGCGTTGTTGCAGCAAAAGCAGGTACAGTAATAACTTCAACAGCATTAAAGTATCCTAATGGTAAATATAGAAGTTATGGAGAATACATAATTATAAGTCATGGAGATGGAACGGTTACTGTATATGCACATATGTTAGAAGGATCAAGAACTGTATCACCTGGTCAAACTGTTTCACAAGGGCAAGTAATAGGAACAGTTGGCTCAACTGGAAACTCAACAGGTACACATTTACATTTTGAAGTAAGAGTAAGATCAGGAAATACTTATAAAGCAGTAAACCCATTACCATATTTATAATAAAATAGATGATTTATTTAGCAGTTTGGTACTAGATGATGTAATACATATTAAATGATTTTTACCATCAAGACCAAATTGCTCATTTTTAAGAAAAGAGGATAAAAAATGGAAAATAAAAATCAAAGTCAGAAAATATACAAAATTATAATGCTTGTTATTTTAACAGCATTTATTACGTTTTTGGTAACATTGTTTACAATGTATAAATATTATTCAAAAAATGATGTTTTAAGTTCTATAAAATCAATAAATTCATCAAGTGAAAGACAATCTAATGGATCGACATTGTCAATAAACTCATATTTAAATAAAATAAAAAATGCAATAGATAAATATTATTTATGGTCAGATAACATAGATGAACAAAAATTAAAGGACTCTGCAATAGAAGGGTATGTAAAAGGATTAGGAGATGAATATACAGAATATATTCCTTCAAGTGAAATGTCTGAATATACAGAAAAAATAAAAGGGACTTTTTATGGAATTGGAATTTATATGATAGCTGATGAGGATTCTGGAAGGGTAGTAGTATACTATCCTATACCAGGGACTCCGGCAGAAAAAGCAGGAATTAAAGCAGGAGATAAAATAATTAGTGTAAATGGAAATGAATATACAGATAAAGATTTAAACAATATTTCTAATTATATTAAAGGGGAAGAAGGGACAACAGTAAAACTTGTTATAGAAAGAGATGGAGAGAATATAACATTTGATATCAGAAGAGAAAAGATTAATACAAATCCAATAACAGCAGAGATCCTCGATGGAAACATAGGATATATCAAAATTCCAAGTTTTGATGAAGGTGTTGCAGAGAATTTTAAATCAAAATATCAAGAATTGCAGGAAAGGGGCGCAAATTCACTTATAATTGATTTGAGAAATAATGGTGGAGGAATCGTTGATGAGTCTACCAAAATTGCAGACTATATTTTAGATAAAGGTCAAAAAATTATCTCAACTCAAGATAAAGATAAAAAGGAGCAAATAACTAAATCAGAGAATGAACCTATTATAAAAACTGAGATTGTTATTTTGGTTAACAAAAATACTGCAAGTGCATCAGAAATTCTAGCATGTAGCTTACAAGATAACGAAAAAGCAAAAATTGTAGGTACAAAAACTTATGGAAAGGGTGTAATTCAAACTGTATTTTCACTTTCTGATGGAAGTGGGCTTAAAATAACAACAGCAGAATACTACACTCCAAAAGGTGCTACAATACATAAAGTAGGGATTAGTCCTGATATAGAAATAGAGCTTCCTGATTCAGTTAAAAATATATATGCAGTAACAAAAGAAAATGATAGTCAATTAAAAAAAGCTATTGAAGAATTAAAAAAATAATACTTGAAAGGATTTCAAATAAATGAATTTACCAAATAGATTAACAATATTTAGAATAATATTAGTACCAATAATGGTAATTATACCAATGTTAAATTTACAAGGTCAGGTTTTGGGGTTACCGGTAGCATATTTTATAATAGATTTTATATTTATAGTTGCTTCAATTACAGATAAATTAGATGGATATTTAGCTAGGAAATATAAACAAGTTACAACATTTGGAAAATTTTTAGATCCAATTGCAGATAAAATTTTGGTACTTTCCGCTTTTATCCTACTTGTCGAGCAAGGAAGGATTCCTGCATGGATACCTATAATAATACTATTTAGAGAATTTGTTGTTTCAGGTTATAGATTAGTTGCAGTAACATCTGGGGGAAAAGTTATTGCTGCATCAAAATGGGGAAAAATTAAAACAGTAACGCAAATGATTGCTATAATAGTTGCATACCTAAACACTGGAATTTTATTTGAATGTTTTTTAGGAACTTTAAATGGAGTTAATTATTTTATGAATTTGATAGAAAGTATTATGATGTTAACATGTATATTTGCAACTATATTTTCAGGATGGGATTATTTAAAGAATGGTAATGATGTTTTATTAAAAAACAAAAAATAGAAAAAGACTGTAGACAAAAAAGTCTACAGTCTTTTATATGAGATAAAATTTTTTTAAATTATCTCACAAATAGGAAATTTAATAAGAAAAGTTCTTTTTCCTGTTTCTAAGCTTATATAAGGCTCAATTTCTTTAACCTTATACTGTTGAAAGGTTTCCATAATAATTTCAAGAAAACATTTAGGTACAGGATTTGTAATTGCAAAGCAACAGGTTCTGTATACACCATTTTTTGGATCATCAATATCTGGTGCTAACAAATAGCTAAACCTTAAGCCATAAAATGCATTACTTAATTTGCTTAAAACTTTTTCTTTTTCTTCCTGGGTTTGCGCTTGATAAATTTTAAAATTACCAGCAGCAGATTGATACATACAGTATCATCCTTTCTTAATTTATTAGTTCGAATTTAAACGAACGAATAATATTATATCACTATATTATGTAAAATGCAAGCAAAACAAAAAAGAATTTTTTAAAAATGAAACGGTCAGGCACTTTTGAATTTTTATACCATATAATAAAATATATTGGTATAAAGATTTGGAGGTGCTTTTTGATGTTTTCGAGCCTTTTTTTTACTAACTTTGTTGAGTTTTTAAAAGTTACAGTTTTTGTATTAGGATATATTACAGGGAGTAATTTATTTCCAGAGCCATTAACATTAGAAGAAGAAAGAATAGCTTTAATAAAAATGAAAGATGGAGACGGAGATGCTAGAAATTTACTAATAGAAAGAAACTTAAGATTAGTTGCACATGTATGTAAAAAATATGGAAACACAAAGATAGATCAAGACGACCTTTTATCTATAGGAACAATAGGTCTAATAAAAGGAATAAATAGTTTTAATATAGAAAAAGGAGCAAAACTTTCTACATATGTATCTAGATGTATAGATAATGAAATATTAATGTACTTACGTTCAAGTAAAAAATTGAATGCAGAAGTTTTTTTGAATGAACCGATAGGAAAAGATAAAGATGATAATGTTGTAACATTAGAAGAAGTATTAGAAAATGATGAACGAAATGTAGATGATGTGGTTGACCTAAAAATGAAGATAAAAGAACTTTATGATAAAATGAAAAGTATTTTAAAAGACAGAGAAAGAACAATAATAGAACTCAGATTTGGTCTTGGAGGAAAGAAACCAAAAACACAAAATGAAATAGCTAAATCTATGGGAATATCTAGATCATACGTATCAAGAATAGAGACTAAAGCTATTGGAAAATTAGCTAAAGAAATAAAAGAATAAAAAAATATTAAAAAGGGGTAGAAAAAAGAAAGTATTTGTGATAAAATGCAAATGGATAAAAAGGAAGTTCTTAATTTTTATCTAATAAAGCAAAAAAGGTAAAAAATTAAATTACCAAAAGGAAGGAAAAATAATGCTTTCGGAAATATTATTATTAGTATTGTTAATATTACTAAATGGTTTTTTTGCTGCATCGGAAATAGCTTTCATATCATTAAATGATGCAAGAATAGAAAAACAAGCAAAAGAAGGAAATAAAAAAGCAAAAAGTATAAAAAAAATGCTAAAAGACCCAAGTAAATTTCTAGCAACAATTCAAATAGGAATAACACTTGCGGGATTTTTATCAAGTGCATTTGCATCTGAGTCTTTTGCTAGCAGATTAGCACCTGTTTTAAATAAACTTGTTCCATCAATAAGTGTAGGAGTATGGAATAGTGTATCAATTATAATAATTACAATTATATTGTCATATTTTACTTTGATATTTGGAGAATTGGTTCCAAAGAGATTAGCAATGAAACATTACGAAAAAATAGCTTTTGCAACAATAGGTATTATAAAAACAGTTTCAATAGTTACAGCACCATTTGTTAAATTTTTAACAGCCTCTACAAATTTAGTTTCTAAGCTATTTGGGGTTTCAGGTGAAGAAGAAGAAACTGTTACCGAAGAAGAAATTAGAATGATGGTAGATGTTGGAGAAGAAAAAGGTGCAATAGATTTAGAAGAAAAAGAGATGATAAATAATGTATTTGAATTTGATGATAAAATTGTTTCAGAAATAATGGTTCCAAGAACAAGAATTTTTGCTGTTGATATAAATTCTTCTATATCTGATGTAATAGAAGAACTTACTGAAGACGATAGATATAGCAAGATACCAGTATATGACGAAACAATAGATGAAATAAAGGGAATTGTGTATGTTAAAGATATATTAATTTCTCAAAAAAATAAAAATACAAAGATAAGAGGATTAGTAAAAAAAGCTTTATTTGTGCCTGAAACAAAGCCTGTAAATGAGTTGTTTCAAGAAATGCGTAAAAATAAAAAACAGATAGCAATAGTTATAGACGAATATGGAGGAACATCAGGTATAGTTACAATTGAAGATATATTGGAAGAAATTGTTGGAGAGATATATGATGAATATGATGAAATAGACGAAAAATTTGAAAAAATAGATGATAATACGTTTATTTTAGATGGAAGTATTTCGATATATGATACAGAAAAGATTTTAGGATTTAAAATACCGGAGGGAGAATATGATACACTTTCGGGATATTTAATAGAAGAACTTGGTAGAATACCAGAAGAAAAAGCAAAAGATACAATTGAAACAAAAGATGCAACGTTTAAGATTGAAAAGGTAAAAAACAAAAGAATTGTAAAAGTAAGAGCTTGTAAAAATAATAATGTAGAAATAAATAATGAATCAAGTGAAGAAGCAAAATCAGAGGAAGAAAGTAAAGAGTAAATTTTATTATATAAAATTAAAGTAAATCTTTTATAATAATTAAAAGATTTACTTTAAAATGCCACTATAGCTCAGTTGGTAGAGCACCAGCCTCGTAATCTGGGGGTCAGCAGTTCGATTCTGCTTAGTGGCTCCATTTGAAGACAACTTACGGACTTAATCCCATACCCTTCTTAAAAGAGGTAAAGGCTTTGCATTTATCATTTTTATATTTATCAACAGTTTATTTTATTTTTATATTTGCTTTTTTTACAACTAATTTATTTTCTTCTAGAGATTTTTTTAATGCTTTTACATCTCCAATACAATTTGGCATTTTTAAGTGTAGTCCGCCAATTATATTAGCACCATATTTTTTAAACAGTCTCGCTGAACAACCTGCACCATCACCACTAAACAATCCCATTGTAACAATAATAAATATATTTTTGTTTTTAAAAATCTCTTTATTATCAATAATGAAATTTCTAACAATAATTGGTAAATCACTATAATAAATTGGATATGCTAGAGTAATTTCTTTATTAGCTATTATTTCTTTTATACAATTTCTATCTTCAATAGAATATAATTTATTTTCTTTATTTTCACTATAATACTCTAAAAATTTATTAAGACAGTATTTTGTATTTCCTGTTCCACTAAAATATATTCCAACCATTTTATCAAATCCTTTCAAATAAATTTCAAAATTAGTTTTAATTCTCCATAATTAGTTCTCTTCTTATAACTAAATCTCTGATATTATAAAAAATATTATTTATTTTATTATAATTGTTTATTAATTTATTAATCATTGATTTCCTCAAATTATTATATATTTAAGACTTCATCATATAATAAATTATGAATACTATTATAATACAAAATAATGAAAATAAAATATATTTACCACATAAATTTGAAACAAGAAATAAGAGGGATAAGAAATTATGTAAGAAGAAATCCAAGAATAACATTGTGTGAATTATGGGAAAATTTGAAACGTGAAAAAGGACAAATAGATGTGGAGTATGTACCTAAAGCTAAGGATTTACCAAAAGACAAAAGGTTTTATCAATATACATATATTGAAGTAGCTTACACCCAAAGAAAAAAAGAGAGGAGATAGAAGTATTTGGAATAATTAATTATGCAATTCAATTATAGTCATTAATTTTTTATATAATTTTGTTTTACATCATTGACACTTATAAAAAAATATATAAAAAATATAAAAAATGTAGTGTTACAATTGATGTGAAACAAAAAAGTATAGAAAAAAAGTGATTCA
>USGK01000012.1 GCA_900554175.1 uncultured Clostridium sp. | reverse complement strand
AGATTTATATATAAATTAAAAGGTTTGAAAAAAATTTATTTTGAATTAAAATCTTAAAAAAAATTCTTGAATTAAAGCTTTTGCAAAATTATTATAGCTAGAATTTAAAGTTATGTCAATAGTTTTAAAAAAACTACTTTGAAAAGTGTGCACTTTGTTGTAAAGTAAGCTATGTGTAGAAATAATAAAACCTAGAATTTAAACAAAATGCTAAAAAAACATTGCTAAAATCATTGAAAAAGCTTATAATCTATATGTAAAATATTTAGATTACTTATAAAAGGAGAATTTATATGGATGGAAAAATAAAACCAAGGACTTTACCAGGATTTATGGAACTTTTACCAAAAGAACAAATCCTATTTAATAAAATGAAAGAAACAATACAAAAAACATATGAAAAATATGGTTTTTTACCATTAGATACACCAATAATTGAAGATGCAAAAGTACTTCTTGCAAAGGCTGGAGGAGAAACAGAAAAACAAATATATAAATTTGAAAAAGGAGAAAATGATTTAGCATTAAGGTTTGATTTAACAGTTCCACTTGCAAAATATGTAACAGAATATTATGACAAATTGAGTTTTCCGTTTAAAAGATATCAAATTGGTAAAGTGTACCGTGGAGAAAAACCTCAAAAAGGAAGATATAGAGAATTTTATCAATGTGATGTAGATATAATTGGTGATGGAAAGCTTTCTATAATTAATGATGCTGAAATTCCATCTATTATTTATAATACTTTCAAGAATTTAGGCTTTGATGATTTTACAATATGTATAAATAATAGGAAAATTTTAAATGGACTATTTTCAAGTTTACAATTACAAGATGATGTGACAAATATTTTAAGAATAATTGATAAAATTGATAAGATTGGAAAAGAAGAGGTAAGAAAAGAATTATCAAAGGATATAGAAATATCAAAAGTTGATATGATAATGAAGTTTCTTGAAATAGATGGAACTAATATTGAAAAATTGAACTCATTAGAAGAATTAGAAATACAAGATGAGATATTTAAAGAAGGTTTAGAGGAGTTAACAAAAGTTATTAAATTTATTAAAATTTTTGGAGTTCCAGAAGAATATGTTAAAGTTGATTTAACAATTGCAAGAGGATTAGACTATTATACAGGAACGGTTTATGAGACATTTTTGAATAAAAACAGAAATTTTGGAAGTATTTGTTCAGGTGGAAGATATGATAATTTATCAGGATTTTATTCAGATAGGAAGATGCCAGGTGTAGGTATTGCAATAGGTTTAACAAGATTATTTTATCTTTTAACAGATAATGAGATAATTTCCGCAGAAAATGAATCTATTTCAGATGCACTTGTAATTTCTATGACAGATGATTATGAAAAGTCTGCTGAGGTTGCTACAAAACTAAGACAAGAAGGGCTAAATGTTCAAATAAATATAGAAGAACAAAAAATTGCAAAGAAATTTAAATATGCTAATAGTTTGAATGTAAAATATGTCATAATTATGGGCGAAGATGAAATAAAAAATGATGTTGTTACTCTAAAAAATATGTATACAGGCGAACAAAATACTATAAAAATTGAAGAAGCTATTAAAGTTATAAAAGGATAACATATACTCTAATAAAATATGCTAAAAAAGGGACAATAAGGTTAAAAAATTAAACGGTTTTATGACTGATTTGTACTTTTAGGAAGGAATGATATTGAATATGAAAAAGAAAATAGGTATTTTAATAGTAATTTTATTAATAATAATATGTGCGATAATATTTTTAGTAAAAAATAAGAATTCAAAATATAATTATGATCTAAGCAAAATAAATTCATATGAATATTTTACACTAGTTTCTAACGAAAAATGTGGGGTAATAAATAAAAATGGGGATATAATAATTGAACCAAATTATACAAAGATTGCAATTCCGAATCCAGAAAAAGATATATTTTTCTGCTATGATAATAATGATGTTCAAGTATTAAATTCTAAAAAAGAAAAATTATATGATAATTTTGAAAAGGTCGAACCAATAAATTTAAAGAATGTTGCAACAACATTAAATTACGAAAAAGATACATTTACATTTTTTAAAGATGGTAAATATGGATTAATAAATATAGATGGAAAGATAATAGCAAAAAACGAATATGATTCTATAGAAAATTTACAATTATGTGAAGGAACTTTTTTAGTAAAGCAAAATAGCAAATATGGAATAATAAATAAAAAGGGAACAGTTGTAATAAAGCCGGAATATGATAACATAGTTTCTGATGAATATTATACAGAGGCAGATGGATATAAAAAGTCAGGATATATTGTATCAAATAAAACTGAAGATGGATATAGATATGGTTATGTAACTTTAAAAGGAAAAAAATACTTAGATGCAGAATTTAATTCTATTGATAGAGTCTCACAAAATACTAAAAATAGCGAAATTTATTTAGTTGTTTCTCAAAACGGAAAATATGGTTTATATAAGAATAAAAAGAAAATTATAGAAACAGAATATCAATCTATGAAATATGATGACAATAGTGAATTGCTAATTTTACAAAAAGGTAGTAAATATGGAATGGCATCTTTAGATGGAAAAATTGTTATTAATGTTGAAAATACAAATATCGAATCTAAAGGAATATATATATATGCCAGTAAAGAAAATGAAAACAAGGTTTTTGACAAGAGTGGAAATACAGTAAATATAAATTTTAATAAGTCAATATATGAAACAGAAAATGAAAATTATAGAATATCTACGTTAGACAATAATGATAAGACATATTATGGAATTACAGATAAAAACGGAAACAACTTAGTAAGCGAAAAATATAAATATATAGAATATATTTTTGTAAATTACTTTATAGCTGAAAATGATGAAGGAAAATATGGAATAATAACATCTAACGGAAAAGAAGCTATCGAATTCAAATATAGTTTATTACAAAAAATTAAAGGCAAAAAAATATTACAAGCGATAAATAGTGAGACTAAGGCAACTGATTTTTACAATTCAAGTTTAAAAATTATATTGTCAGCAAAAGACGCGCAGATAGATAATAAAGAAGGATATATCAAAGTTACATCAAATGGAAATATATATTATTTTGATGAAGATGGAAATAAATTAGATGAAAATTCGGAGATTATTACTAAAAAAGACTTATTAGCAGAACCAGAAAAAATAGGAATATATAAAAAAGTACAATTTACTTTAGAAAATGTTTATTATGTTAAGGAATAAGTTACGAAAGACTGGAAACAATATAATTAAATATAAATATTTTCAAAGGAGAAATAAATTGAAATTAGGATTAGCTTTATCTGGTGGTGGAATTAGAGGGGTTGCACATATAGGTGTTTTAAAAGCCCTAGAAGAAAATAATATAAAAATAGATATAATTGGAGGCACAAGTTCGGGAGGACTTATTGCCTCTCTTTATGCTATGGGTTACAAACCTTGTTATATGTACCAATTGTTCAAAAGGTATAGCAAAGAAATGGTCTATATGGATAGTAAGCCGATTTTAAGTGGAGTAAAAAGTTATTTATTTAATAAAGAAATTAATATTTCAGGTATAAATGATGGTTCTAAACTTGAGAATTTGTACAATAATTTGGCAAGAAAGAAAAATGTTTACTTTATGAAAGATATAAAAATGCCTATCGCAATTCCGAGTACAGATTTAACAGATTCGAAAGAATGTGTATTTTCAAATTTTATTCCTATAGAAAAAAGTGAGAAAAAATATATAACAGATATTCCAGTAGGTACGGCGGTAAGAGCAAGTAGTAGCTTTCCAGCATTTTTTTGTCCATGCGAATATAAAAATCACATTTTCTTAGATGGAGGTGCAGTTGACAATATTCCTGCTGGGGAAGTAAAAAAACTAGGGGCAGACAAGGTTATTTCAGTTAACTTTGAAGAGGGAAAGATTGATAACAATAGTAATGTAATGGACATTTTGATGAAAACATTGGACATAATGGGAAACAACATTTCAAAAGATGTAATTGAAAATAGTGATTATGTTTTAACCATTTCGACTGAAAAAGTTGGACTATTGGAAGATACCAAAGTCGATAGTTGTTTTAAATATGGTTATGATATAACTTTAAAAAATATTGATAAAATAAGGGCAGTTATAAATTAACAAAATAAAAACAAAAATAATATAATAAATTAAGAAATTAATAATAAACAAGGAGAAAAGCCAATGAAAAGTTTTTATTTTGATAATGCAGCAACAACAAGAGTTAGAGATGAAATTGTTAAAAAAATGATTCCATATTATTGTATTGAATATGGAAATCCGTCTTCAATATATACATTAGGAAGAAGTTCAAAAAGAGCTATTGAAAAAGCAAGGGAGCAAATTGCAAATTTGATTAGGGCACAAAGTAAAGAAATATATTTTACTTCTGGAGGTTCAGAAAGTGATAATACAGCATTAAATGGTATAGCCAATTTAAAGAAAAAAAATGGAAAACACATAATAACAAGTAGAATAGAACACCCTGCAATTTTGGAAACTTGTAAAAAGTTAGAAGAGGATGGATATAAGATAAGCTATTTAAATGTAGATGAAAATGGATTGATAAATTTAGGGGATCTTGCAAATATAATAAATGATGAAACGATTTTAATAAGCATAATGTTTGCAAATAATGAAATTGGAACAATTCAGCAGATAGAAAAAATTGCACAAATTGCGCATTCTAAAGATATTATCTTTCATACAGACGCTGTTCAAGCGGTTGGAAATATAAAAATTGATGTTAAAAAAATGGGAATTGACATGCTTTCATTATCGAGCCATAAAATTTATGGACCAAAGGGTGTAGGAGCTTTATATGTAAAAAATGGAATAGATTTTGAAAGATTTATAAATGGTGGACATCAAGAAAAAAATAAGAGAGCTGGAACAGAGAATGTTGCCGGAATTGTTGGATTTGGAGAAGCAGGAGAAATAATTTCTAGAAATTTAGATAAACATATAGCCCATTTAAGAGAGTTAAGAGATTATTATTTAGAAGAAGTTTCATCCAAAATAAAAAATATAAAGATAAATGGTTCACTTGAAAATAGGCTTCCTGGAAATGCAAACATTTCATTTGAGGGAATAAATGGAGGAGATTTATTATTAGAACTTGATAATAAGGGAATTTGCGCTTCGAGTGCTTCTGCGTGCAGCTCTAGTAGTTCTTTACCATCACATGTTTTAACTGCAATAGGAGTTGAGAAAAGATTTATAAATGGTGCATTAAGAACTACTTTTGGAGCTTATAATACAAAAGATGAGGTTGATTATCTTGTAAATGCTTTAATTGAAACAGTAACAAAGTTACGAAATCTTGGATAAAAAATAAGACTTTTTTAATATTTATTAATAAAATGAATACACTAAATAAAGAGAATAATTTTTTACTAAGTTTGTGTTTTGCGAAAGGATGAGATTAAATATGCAAGATAATTTATTAATAAATAGTCAATTTTCAGAGGTTCTTAAGAGAAAAATAAGTAAGGAAAATAGAAAAAAGGTTTTTTTATGTATAGGTACATCTAAAGTCCCAGGAGATAGTTTGGGACCTATTGTAGGAAGTTATCTTAAGGAAAATACTAACTTAGAAGTTTTTGGAACATTGAGAGAAAATATATGTGAAAAGAATAAAATTGAAGAACTTAAAATCAAGCTAAGTGAAAAGTGTATAGTTGTAATAGATTCGGCAATTTCAGATTATAATAATTTAGGTAAAATCTTTGTTTCTTCAAATCAGGCTAAAATTGGTGCGGGTTTAAGATACAATAAAGGAAAAGTGGGTACAATTAGTATTAAGGGAGTTGTTGCAGAAAATAAAACAACTTCTTTCGAAAATTTTTGCAATTTGAATATGATTGATCTAAATTTTATAAAAGATATGGCTAAAATAATATCAATTGGAATAAAAGAGAGTATGATAGAAAATAAATAAAGCACCTAATTCGGTGCTTTATTTAATAGATTTATTTTCCAAAATCAACTTTTACATTTTGTCTAGCTTGACTATCTGTAACTGTAAATAATTCTTCTTCTTTAAAATTAAATACACCTGCTATAATGTTTGTAGGGAATGTCTGTAGTTTTGTATTGTACATAGTAACACTATCATTATAGAATTGTCTAGAAAAAGAAATTTTATTTTCTGTATTTCTTAATTCTTCAGATAATTCAGAAAAGTTTTGGTTAGCTTTTAAATCTGGATAATTTTCAGATATAGCCATTATAGATTTTAAAACAGATGAAAGTTCATTATCTATATTTGCTTTATCTTTTATTGAGCTAGCGTTAGCCCAAGAAGAACGTAAAGCAGCAATTTTTTCAAAAGTTTCTGATTCATGATTCATGTATCCTTTAACTGTTTCAACAAAGTTAGGAATTAAGTCAAATCTTCTTTGTAATTGAACATCAATTTGACTCCATGCATTTTTTACTTTCATTCTAGAAGAAACTAGTCCATTATATGTTGCAATTACGAAAACAACAATTAAAGCTAGAATTGCAATTATAATCCACATAATAAATCCTCCTTTTTAAATTAATCTTTATAAAATATAATAACATAAATTTAAAATTTTTTCAATAAAA
This sequence comes from uncultured Clostridium sp., assembly GCA_900554175.1. Lineage (GTDB taxonomy): Bacteria > Bacillota > Clostridia > TANB77 > CAG-508 > CAG-269. Next base: position 38,009 of record USGK01000012.1, on the reverse strand, counting down.
ATTTAAATTTTCTTTTAAATCATAATATATTATGTAAAAAAAGAATAAAAAAAAGGGGGATTTATGTAAAATACGTCGAATAATAAAAGTGTAGAAAAGAACAAAACAAAAAATATAAAGGAAAGAGAGTGAAAAATGTGCGATATAGTGATGAAATACTCGAAGAAATAAGAGAAAATAACGATATAGTAGAAGTAATTTCACAATATGTACATTTAAAAAGAAGTGGAAGGAATTATTTTGGATTATGTCCATTTCATAATGAGAAGTCACCATCTTTTTCTGTTTCACCGGATAAACAAATATTTCATTGTTTTGGTTGTGGGGTTGGCGGAAATGTTATTTCTTTTATTAGCAAAATAGAAGGGATAGGGTTTAAAGAAGCAATAGAAAATTTAGCAGAAAGAGCAAATATTAAATTGCCAACCATAGAAAACAATATAGATAGCAAAAAAGAAGAATTAAAGTCAAAGGTTTATAAAGTAAATTCATTTGCAGCAGAATATTATCATAAAAGATTATATCAAAAAGAATCCAAATTAGGTCAAGAATATATAAAAAAAAGAAAAATAAATAACGAAACATTAGAAAGCTATAAAATAGGATTTTCTGGAAATTTTGATGAACTTTATAAAGCCCTAAAAAAAGAAGGATTTGAAGATTTAGAAATTTTAGAATCAGGGTTAGTCAATAAAAACGACAAAGGAATGTTTATCGATAGATACAGAAATAGGCTAATGATACCTATTTTTGATGTAAGAGGAAGAGTAATTGCTTTTGGAGGAAGAGTTTTAGATGATTCAAAACCAAAATATATTAATTCTCCGGAGAATATTATATATAGTAAAGGTAGACATTTATTTGGTTTAAATGTTGCAAAAAAAGGTGATACAAAAAAACTTTTAATTGTTGAGGGGTATATGGATGCAATTTCTCTTCATCAAAGGGGGATTACAAATGTGGTAGCTTCACTTGGAACTGCACTTACACAGAATCAAGGTTGGTTGCTTAGAAAAAATTGTGAACAAGTTATTTTAGGTTTTGATTCAGATGGAGCTGGACAAACAGCAATTATAAGAGCAATGGAAGTTATGCAGAATATGGGGTGCGACATGAGAGTATTACAGATGGATGGAGCTAAAGACCCAGACGAATATGTAATAAAATATGGTTCTGCAAATTTTCAAAAACTTATGGATAATGCAATATCACTTATAGAATTTAAAGTTAAAATTCTAAAAAAGGATTTGAATTTAGAGAATGCATCAGACAAGATAAAATTTTTAAATGAAATTGCAAATTTAATTTCAAAAATTGACAATACTATGGAAAGAGAAATATACATAGATAAAATTGCTAAAGGATATAATATATCCAAAGAGGCTATTTTTGGACAAGTTAATAAATTAAAATATTCATCAGAACAAGATAGAAAGTCTTTAGAAAAAAGTTACAAAGTTAAAGCGAATTTGAATAAAAATAATATAGAAGAAAAAAATATTTCTGAAGAACTTATAAAAAGAGAAAATACAATTATTTCAATTTTAATAAATGAACCAGAATTATATAAAATAATAAAAGAAAATATTTCTGTAAATGATTTTAGATATGATTTAAATAAGAAAATTATAGATGAATTATATAAAGAATTAGAAAAAGAAGAATATAATATTTCTTTTGTACTAGATCATCTAGAAGATGAAAATATTCAAAATCATTTAACAGCAATAATGGCAGAGGATTATGGGATTGTTGACAATAAAAAGGCTTTAAATGATATTTTTACTAAATACCAGAGAGAAAAATTAGAAAAAAGAAGAGACGAAATTTTAGCTGAAGAGATTAAAGAGGTCGATTTAGAAAAGAAAAAACAATTAAGTAAAGAATTAAATGATATAATTTTAAAATTGGTTAAAATTAAATAGGGGTGAAAAGAAGTTGGAAAATAAAGAAAATAAAGAAATATCTGAAAAAACAAATTTGGATAATAAAGTGAAAAAAAATGAAAAAGTAAATGAAGTAGAAAGAATTGAGACTGAAGAGAAAGTTAAAAAGATAATAAAAAAGGCAAAGGAAAATGGTAAAATAACATATGGGGAACTTGCATCAGAGCTTGATAATATTAATCAAGACCAAATTGAAAAAGTTTTTGATGCTATGGAAGAAATAGGAGTAGATGTTCTAAAGGATGATTTTGAAGAAGAACCAGATGAAGCAGATTTAAAAGAAGTTGAAGATTTAAAGTTAGACGAAGAACCAATAGATAATTTTGAGGGAATTAATGTAGACGATCCTGTAAGAATGTACTTAAGAGAAATCGGTAGAATTCCACTTTTAACATATGATAAGGAACTTGAACTAGCAAAGAGAATTCTTGAAGATGATGAGGATGCAAAAAAAGAACTTGCAGAATCTAATTTAAGATTAGTTGTAAGTATTGCTAAAAAATATGTTGGAAGAGGGATGTTATTTTTAGATTTAATTCAAGAAGGTAATATGGGTCTAATAAAAGCAGTTGAAAAGTTTGACTATACTAAAGGTTTTAAATTTAGTACTTATGCTACATGGTGGATAAGACAATCAATAACTAGAGCTATTGCTGATCAGGCAAGAACTATACGTATTCCTGTTCATATGGTAGAAACAATTAATAAATTAATAAGAACATCAAGACATCTTTTACAACAATTAGGTAGAGAACCAACCCCAGAAGAGCTTTCTAAAGAATTAGAAATGCCTGTTGAAAAAGTAATGGAAATTCAGAAAATTGCTCAAGATCCAGTTTCTCTTGAAACTCCTATTGGTGAAGAGGATGATAGTCATTTGGGAGATTTTATTCAAGATGATGATTCTCCGGCACCTCAAGATGCTGCAGCATATACATTGCTTAAAGAACAGTTAGAAGAAGTAATGTCAACTTTGACACCAAGAGAAGCTAAAGTTTTAAAGTTAAGATTTGGATTAGAGGACGGTAAGGCTAGAACTTTAGAGGAAGTAGGAAAGCAATTTGATGTAACTAGAGAAAGAATTCGTCAAATAGAAGCAAAAGCATTAAGAAAATTGAGACATCCAAGTAGAAGTAAGAAATTAAAAGATTATATGTCATAATAATGGGCAAATTAAAGAATTTTATAATGAATTCTTTGATTTGCTATTTTAATTTTTTCTAAAACGTTCACTTTATGGACATAATCTTTTTGTATAATATAAATTATATTTAAGTTTATTATGGAAAGGAATTGGATATTATGGCTAAAGCAACAATTTTTGTGGTAGATGATGAAAAAAGGATGAGAACATTAATAAAAGATTTTTTAACAAAAGAAAATTATGATATTATAGAAGCTGAAGATGGTGAAGAGGCATTAAATATCTATGAGGAAAAGAAGGAGATTATTAGTTTAGTTATATTAGATGTTATGATGCCCAAAGTTGATGGTTGGACTGTTCTAAGGAAAATTAGACAAGAGTCAAAAGTACCAGTTATTATGCTTACAGCTAGAGGTGAAGAGCAGGATGAATTATTTGGTTTTGAACTTGGAGTTGATGAGTATATATCAAAACCATTTAGTCCTAAAATATTAGTTGCTAGAATACAAGCTATTTTAAAAAGAATAAATGGAGATAAAAAAGAAAAAAGGGATTATGATGGAATTGTAATTGATGAAGAGGGAAGAACAGTTTCTGTAGATGGAAAAAATGTTGAGCTTAGCCTACGCGAGTATGAATTATTAAAATATTTATTAGATAATGAAAATGTTGCTCTTTCAAGAGATAAAATTTTAAATAATGTATGGAATTATGATTATTATGGGGATTCAAGAACGATAGATAGTCATATAAAAAAGATTAGACACAAGTTAGGTAAAAAAGGTAAATATATTGAGACAATAAGAGGTATTGGGTATAAATTTGAAATAAAAAAATAGTAAGTAGGAATTTTTTATGAAAGAAATAGGAAATAAATTAAAATCGATAAAAGTTAAATTGTTTGGGGCTTTATGTATAGTTGTTATTGCAATAGTTTTGTTATTAATTTTACTAAATAACTTTGTGTTATCATATTTTTATAAATATAGTAAAGTTGCCTCTCTTACGAATGTTTATAATGAAATAAATAAGTTTTATGAAGAAAGTAATAATTCTGATATTAGTGCAGAACTAGATAAAATAGCTATAAATAACAATTTTGACATTTTAATAAGGAATAATGATAATATAAGTATTTATACATCTAATAAGGACTTTTTTTATTCAATAATAGGAATATATGGACAAGATAATAGACAGAGCAGGAATGAAAATATTATTTTAAAGCAAAATGATAAATATGTAATAAGTGAATTTAGGGATATAAAAACAACAATAAGGTACATTATGCTTACTGCAACACTTAGTAATGATTATAATGTTTTTATAAGAATGCCGATTACTTCAATAGAGGAAAGTGTTGAAATTTCTAATAGATTTTTATACACAATTGCTATTTTCATAATGTTAATTGGTGGAATAATAGTATCTGTTGTTTCATCAAGATTTAGCAAGCCTATTGTTGAGTTAAATGAAATTGCAAAAAAGATGGCTAAATTAGATTTTAGTCAAAAATATAAAGAATCAAGTTCTAATGATGAAATTGATACGTTAGGTAAAAGTATTAATAAAATGTCAGAAAAGTTGGAGTCGACAATCGAGCAGCTTCGCAATACAAATATAGAACTTGAAAGGGATATTGAAGAAAAATCAAAAATAGATGAAATGAGAAAGAGTTTTATCTCAGATGTATCACATGAATTGAAGACACCTATTGCATTAATTGAGGGGTATAGTGAAGGGTTAATAGAAAATGTTAATACAGATGAAGAGAGTAGAAAATTTTATGCCGAGGTTATTTTAGATGAGGCAACTAAAATGGATATACTTGTCAAAAGGCTTTTAGAACTTATGAAATTGGAATATGGATCAATGGAATTTAATAATAAAAAATTTAATTTATCTGAACTTGAAAGAGAAATTTTAAGAAAGTCTAAAGTCATGATCGAAAAAGAAAACATTATTTTAGAAACTGAAATAAGTGATGATATAGAAGTTTTTGCAGATGACTTTTATATTGATCAGGTATTAACTAATTACATAACAAATGCTATAAAATATGCAGAAGAAATTAATGGAGTAAAGAAGATTAGGATTAAAAATGAAATAAATAGAGAAAAAAATATAGTTAGGGTAAAAGTTTTTAATACTTATTCAGAATTTTCAGAAGAGGATAAAGTAAGAATTTGGAAGAGATTTTATAAAGCTGATGAGTCTAGAAATAGAGAAAAGGGAGGAAACGGAATTGGACTTTCAATTGTTAAAGCAATTATGAAAAATTATGGTAATGAGTATGGAGTAAGAAATGTATTAGGGGGAGTAGAATTTTATTTTGATATTAATATAAATGAAATATGAGTTTTTACATTGAGACTAAGATATTTTAGAAGGTTAATTTATTTTATAAGATAAATATATGGAGTTGAAAATTTTTATCAGATTGTACTGTATGAAAATTTTTGATTCCTTTTTTTATATGAAAAAGATGTAAAAATACGGTATATATTTTTAGTAAAATGTTTAAAAAGAAATCTAATGGCAAAGATATAAATATAAGCTTAAATTTTTATGATTTGTGGAGGGGTTATGAAAAATATTGTTTTGCTAAAAAATTTACCATCAAATATAATAGAGGAAGCAATTGTTATTGTAAAGAATAATAAAGATGCAAGAAGATTAGAATATGTTGATAAAATAAACAGCAAAAAGGCAGAAAAGGATGGAGATAGAAAAGATTATATAATAAAAGAAGCTGAAGATGTAATAAAAAATTATATGGAAATAATGAAAAATAATGAAGAAACAAATAAGAAAGCTAATTATAATAAAAGGCATAAGGGATTAATAATTTATAGTGTATTTGTAAGCTTGCTATTATTGATATCTATTATAGTATAGAAATTTAAAAAATAGGTACTAATATAATCATTTTAGCATATAAATTAAAAAGAAATAAAACCAAGGAAGAGGTGCTAGAATGGAGAAAACTTTATCTGTTGAAGAAAGAATTAGAAGAGCTGAAGAAATTTATAATAGAAGAAATGAAGGAAAATATTGTGCAAATAATACATATAGAAGAGATAGGAAAAATAGTCCTAAAAAAGTAAGTATATTAAGAAGGATGTTTATTCAGGTTATAGTATGTTTTTTAGTATATGCTTTATTTTATACAGTAAATAATAGAGAGTATATTTTTTCGGAGGAATTTAGAAAGAATGTTGACACTTTATTAACAACTGAAACAAATTTTTATGAAATTTATAATAATGCTAAAAAATATGTATATTCTATTTTTTCCACAAATAGTGATAAAGATGTGGATAAGTCAAAGAAAAATACGACTGAAGAAGAAAAAGTTAATAACGTAGAAAATAATCAAATTACAATTGATGATTCCCAATCTCAAAGTGATAATATTGGAGGGGCAATTGAAGAAAATATAAATAATGAAGAAATTTTAGATGTTGGAGATGAAGTAGAAAAGTCACAAATGGAAATTGATGCAGAAAGTATAAAATCTTCAATACAATTTGATATACCTGTTTCAGGTTATATTAGTTCAAAATACGGACTTAGAAATCCTACTAAAAGCACTGTTCCTAAAAATCATACTGGATTAGATATTGCAGCGCAAACTGGAACTGTAATAAAATCTGCAACAGACGGAGTAGTGACTTTGGCTTCATCTTATGGTGATTATGGAAAGCACTATAAAATACAAACAGGAGATGTAACTATTATTTATGCGCATTGTAGTAAGTTGTATTTAAAAGAAGGTGATATGGTGACAAGGGGACAAAATATAGCAGAAGTAGGCTCAACTGGTAATTCTACAGGACCACATCTACATTTCGAAATTAGAAAAGATGATAGAACTGTTGATCCTCAATTAATTTTAGATGTATAAGGATTTTTATAATGAGTTTTAAATTAGATTTGAAAATTTTTTTATTTTTTATACTTTTTTATTTTACAAAACAAATTGAAGTATATTCATATATTCTATTTTTTGCAGCCATTCATGAGTGTGGACATTTGTTAGCAGGCATTTTATTAGGGTTTAAACCAGAAAATATTATTCTTTCTCCTCTTGGGTTTTCTATACAATTTAAAATTTTTGAAGATGAATACAATAAAAAGATTGCCAAGTCAAATATGATGGAGGTAAAAAAGATATTAATTGCTTTAGCAGGTCCTATGACTAATTTATTAATCATATTATTATTATTATTATGCATATTTAGATTTTCAAATTTAAATTTGGAGTTAATAATATATTCTAATTTGATAATTTGTTTATTTAATTTAATACCTATATATCCTCTTGATGGAGGAAGAATTCTCAAGTCTTTTTTCAGTTTATTAATAGGAAGGTATAAAGCTAACAATTTAATAAGCGTTATTTCAAATGTTTTTATGATAATACTTACATTTTTCAGTAGTATTCTTGTTTTTTATTTGGAAAATATAGCAATATTTTTGATTACTGTTTATTTATGGGGGATTATGATTAAAGAAAATCGTGCTATAAAGATGAAAATAAAATTATATCAAATGTTAGAAGAGAACAGAATAAAATGAAATAATGTAAAATATAAATGAAAAACATATACAATTACTTTTTTTTGTGATATAATTAAAATGAGAGTTAAATAGGAGGTATTGTTATGTTTGAAAGTAAATATAGTAATTTTTTAACCATTTTGTTAGTAATAATAATAATAGCTGTAGTTTGTTTATTAGGTTATGTGGGATATAATATATATAAAGATCATAATACTACACAAGGTGCTTCTGATTATGTAGATGCATTTATTGGAGAAACAGAGACGGAAAAACCTTCAACAGAAAACCAAACAGCAACAAATGAAAATGTTGAGCTTCCAGATTTGGCAAATACTTCAACAGAAGGTCAAGTAGCCACTAAAAAGAGAGAAAAATATAAAGGATTTGATGTCTTAGGTACTATTGAGATTCCTGCAACCAGTGTAAAATATCCAGTACTTGATAAAACAACAAAAAAATCCTTGGATACTGCTGTATCAGCATTATATCCTGAATCAGCTGAATTAAATACGTCAGGAAATGTTGTAATTGTAGGACATAATTATAGAAATGGTACATTTTTCTCAAATAATAAGAAACTTAAAAATGGAGACAAAATATATATAACAGATTTATATGGAAAGAGAATTACATATGTAATTTATAATATTTTTGAGGCTAATCAAAATGACACATCTTTTTATAATAGAGATACAAATGGGGCAAAAGAAATTACATTATCAACATGTACTGATGCAAGTAATGATATGAGATTAATTATTGAAGCAAAGGAACAATAATAGAATAAAAATAAAAATTTATATATAATAAAAGCAAAGAGTTTATAAATTTATTTATAAACTCTTTCTTTTTTATAAAATATTTTGTATAATATACAAAAAAATAGAGGTGACAAAGGTGAATAAAAAACAAGCAAAAGAAAGAATTGATTTTTTAAGAGATAAAACAGAATATTATGCAAAAAAATATTATGATGATGATAAACCGGAAATATCTGATTTTGAATATGATATGCTAATGCTGGAGTTAAGAAATTTAGAAAAAGAATTTCCAGAGTTTAAAAGCGAAAAATCTCTTACAAATAAAGTAGGAGGAACAGTACGAGAAGGATTTAAAAAGGTTGAACATGATATACCACTTTTAAGTATGCAGGATATTTTTGATATAAATGAAATTAAAGATTTTGTTTTTAAGATGCAAAAACAAGCAGAAGATAATAAAATTTCAAATTCAAGATTTGTAGTAGAAACTAAAATTGATGGATTGACGGCTGCTTTGGAATATAAAGAAGGAGTTTTTGTAAGAGGAGCAACTAGGGGAAATGGTTTAATTGGTGAAGATGTAACAGAAAACTTAAAAACAATAAAAAATATTCCACAAAAATTAAACGAGAAAATAGATATAATTGTTAGAGGAGAAGTTTTTATTGGAAAAGAAGAATTTGCTAAAATGAATTTTGAACGTGAAGAAAATGGAGAAGAAATTTTTGCAAATGCGAGAAATGCAGCTGCTGGATCATTAAGACAACTTGATAGCAAAATAACAAGTAAAAGACCATTAGATATATTTGTATATAATGTACAAAAAATAAGTGGAAAAAATTTTACATCACATTATGAAGAACTTAAATATTTGCAAGAATTAGGATTTAATGTTAATCCAATAAAAATATATTGTGAAAATGTGGAAGATGTTATTAATGCAATAGAAAAAATTGGAAAAGATAGAGAATCCTTAAGTTTTGGTATTGATGGAGCTGTTATAAAAGTGGATGATTTGAATTTAAGGGAAATATTAGGAACAACAGCTAAGAGTCCAAGATGGCAGATTGCATATAAATATCCACCAGAGCAAAAAGAGACAAAGGTTACTGATATTGTTTGTAATGTTGGAAGAACAGGTGTCATTACACCTCTTGCGATTTTAGAGCCAGTTCAAGTTGCAGGGTCAACAATTTCAAAAACAACACTTCATAATGAAGATTTTATAAAAGATAAAGATTTAAAGATTGGGGATACTGTTATTATTCAAAAGGCAGGAGATGTTATACCAGAGATTGTAAAAGTAATAAGAGAAAAAAGAAATGGAACAGAAAGAGAATTTACTATGCCATCCGTTTGTCCTGTTTGTGGAGCAAAAGCTATAAGAGAAGAAGGCGAATCAGCTGTAAGATGTACAGGTATAGAATGCCCGGCTAAATTATATAGAAATTTAGTGCATTTTGTATCAAGAGAGGCAATGAATATAGATGGTTTAGGAGAGAATATTATTGATCAGTTAATGAGTAAGAAAATGATTAATAATATTGCAGATATTTATAATCTTACATTTGCAGATATTTCCTCACTTAAGAAAAATGGTAAAAAATTTGCTGAAAATTTAGTAAATGCAATTGAAAATAGTAAGAAAAATGATCTTTATAGGTTAATTACAGCTCTAGGTATAAGACATGTTGGAGCAAAAGCAGCAAAAACGCTTGCAAATAAGTTTGAAACAATGGAAAGATTATCAAATGCAAGTTTTGAGGAATTGTCGAGTATAAATGATATAGGTCCAGTAGTTGCAAATAGTATGATTGATTTTTTTAATCAAGAGCAGACGAAGGATTTATTAAGAAGATTAAGAGATTCTGGAGTTAATATGGAAATTAAAGGTTCAAATAAAGTTGATAATAAATTTGATGGTTTGACATTTGTACTTACAGGGAGTCTATCAAAATTTACTAGGGAAGAGGCAAGTAATATTATTGAGAGTCATGGAGGCAAAGTTTCAAGTTCTGTTTCTAAGAAAACATCTTATGTATTAGCTGGAGAAGAGGCTGGAAGTAAACTTGTTAAAGCACAATCACTTGGAATTAATATATTATCAGAAGCAGATTTTGAGAATATGATAAAAAAAGATAATTAAAAGTCAATGAAAGGATTAAGGATAATGGATAGAGAATATACGTTTGAAATGATGTATGAAGATTTAAGGAATGGGTATCAAATTTACTACACTTATGTAAAAAATAGGTATTTATTATTTAAAACTGCTAAAAATTGTTATACTCAAAAACTTATAAGTGATAATTCTAAAAACCCACATCCTAAAACCACAGTTATAACTTTAAAAAGGGTTATGGAAATATATCCTTTTATGGAAGATATTGAATATAAGGTATCCGATGATTAGAAAGTAAAAGAGGATGTCATAAGTCAATATGTTGAAATGTAGATGAATTGTTGTTTATAGAATTAAGTAAATTTTTAAAATCTTTTATTTTTAATTTTTTGTCATTTTTAATAAAAAAGAGTAGAAATATTTTGAATTGTCTAGAAAATAAACGATAACTTTTTAAAAATTAGTATTGCATTACAAAGTGATTGCATGTTATAATAAGTGCGTTGTTTATATTATATTTTTTTAGTTTTTAAAATTTTTAGATTCAAAATTTTTTATTCAATTTTTTTAAGGAGGATGAGATATGGAAATGGAAAAGCAAATTTTATCAATTGTTTTAGATATTCAATCAAATCAAATTACAATGTTAAATAGGTTAGATAGGATTGAAGAAAGACAAGAAAGAATGGAAAAAGAACAACAGGAAATGAAGAAAGAGCAACAAGAGATGAAAAAAGAACAACAGGAAATGAAGAAAGAGCAACAAGAGATGAAAAAAGAGCAAAAGGAAATGAAGAAAGAACAGCAAGAGATGAAGAAAAAACAACAAGGAATGGAGACAGAGATAAAGTCTATAAATAAAAGATTAGATAACATAGAAAAAGACCAAAAAGAAATGAAATTAGAACAGAATGTTTTAGTGCAAAAAGTTGATTATTTGTTAGAACAAAGGAGAATTGATAGTATAAATATTGCAAAAATATTAGAAGTTCAAACAAAACAATTTCATGAAATGAATAACTATTAAAAAGAAGCTCATTGTTTTTATTCAAAAGCAATGAGCTTTTTATATGACACTATTTTTTTTATAAATAAATTATAAAAAAACTTGAAAAAAAGATATATATATAATAAAATATAATTGGATAAATGTAATAAGGAGAAAAACGAATGGATATAAGAGAATTAATAATAAAAAAAAGAGAAAAAAAAGAATTAAATGAAGAAGAATTAAATTTTTTTATTCAAAGATATTTTAAAGAAGAAATGTTGGAAGAACAAGCAGCAGCACTTTTAACTTTAATGTATACAAATGGAATAACGGAAAGAGAAATGGCATATATGTGTACAGCAATGGCTGAAACTGGTGAAGAACTTGAACTTTATAAATTTTCTAATCAAATTGTAGATATTCATGCAGTAGGCGGGATTCAAGATAAAGTAATAATAGCTTTAGTTGCAATATTAAATTCTCTAAATATTCCAAGTTGTAAAATTGCTGGAAGAGAATTAGGAATGGAAGACAGATTAGCTTCAATTTCCGGATTTGATTATAAAAAAACAGTAAATGAACTAAAGGATTTATTGGAAAAAAATAAAGTCGCAATAATAGGAGAACCTATAGATTTGGCACCGGTTGAAAATAAATTATATAGGTTAAGAAATTTAACAGCGTGTAATGATTCTATTCCTCTAATTGCAATGAGTTTGATGAGTCAAAAGATAGCGCTAGGTGCAAGGAATATTGTTTTTGATATTACTTGTGGAGAAAATGCATATGTAAAAAATATACAAGATGCAAAAAGGCTGTCAAAATATTTAGTCCAAATTGGAAAAAATCTTGATAGAAATGTAGAATGTATTATAACTGATTTTAAGGAACCAATAGGTAGATATTTTGGTACAAGCTTAGAGCTAAAAGAAATAAATGACTGTTTACATGGAAAAATGACTAATGATATGGCAGATATGGTATTTACATTAGGAGGAATTTCAGTAGCATTAGGACTAAAAAACAATAATATAAGGTCATGTAGAAAGTTAATAGAGAATAATATAGGAAACGGGTTGGCATATAATAGTCTATTAAATTTAATAAAATCTCAAGATGGAAATATTGATGATATTTTAAATATAAATAAAGCAAAGAATATTATTCCTATTATTTCAACAGTAAGTGGTTATATAGAAGAAATAAGTGTTGCAGAAATAAGAGATGCTGCAATATATTTAAATGCAATCAGAAGAAAGAAAGAAGATATAATTGACAAAGGTGCAGGAATTGAATTTAGTAAAAAAGTTGGAGACGAAGTAAGACAGGGAGAAATTCTTGCATTTATACATACTAATGATGATACAAGAATTCAAAGGAGTGCACAAAAAGTTTTAGAGTCATTTAAAATGTCAGCAAAGCCAGTAAAGCAAAAGACAAGAATCCTAGAAGTAATAAGTTAAAGAGTATTTATAGAGGGGAACAAATGATATGAAATATAAAATAGTTTTACAACCAGATGAAACAAACTGTGGAGTAGCATGTTTGTCAATGATTTGTGCATACTATGGCATAAAAAATATGTCACTTTCAATTATAAGAAATTTTGCACAAACAGATAGAGAGGGAAATTCAATCTATAGTATAACAAAGGCAGCAGAAAAATTAAATATGAAATCAAAAGCATATGCTTGTACAAAAGAAGATTTATTGTCAGATAGAGTAAAGTATCCAATGATAGTTCATACATTGGTGCAGGGATTATACAATCACTATCAGGTGTTATTTGAGGCTAATGAAAAAAGAGTAACATTAGGTGATCCAGCAAATGGACTAGTAACTCTTACATGGAATGAATTTGACAAGATTTGGACAAAAAAAATAATAATGTTTTGGCCTACTGAAAATTTTCATGAAAATGTAAAATATAAAAGAAGTAATAAAATGTTATTCTCTTTAATATGGAAATTTAAAAAAGAACTAATTATTACTACAATTATTACGGCGGTTATTTCAGGTATAAGTGCAATAAGTGCATATTTTTATGCATATCTTATGGATACAATAATTCCAGATTATAATTTAAGCTTACTTATAAAAGCAATTTTTGTGGTCTGTGGAATATTTTTAATAACTGCACAATTAAATTTATTTAAGCAAAAATTTTCGATATCTTTTAATAAGAAACTTGATAAGGAGTTAATTATAAAAATATATGACAGAATTACAAATTTGCCAATGTCATATTTTTCAATGAGAACAACTGGAGACATTGCTTCAAGATATCAAGATGGAGATGCGCTTCGTAGTATTATAACGGGTTTTTCACTTGACTTTTTAACAGATTTTGCATATGCAATTTGGGCACTAGTATTATTGCTTACAACAAATTGGCAGATGTGTGTAATTGCAATTGTAATAGAAGAATTAACTCTTATTATTCAATATTTTTTCAAGAAAAAAATGGAACTTCAAAGCAAGGAACTTATGCAAGCAGGATCTGATGTAGACTCTTTTGTAACGTCATCTTTTAGTGCGAGTGAGACAGTAAAAAATTATAATTCGGAAAAGCTTATGGAAGAGGGAATGGAACACAGATACAAAAAATATCAAGAAAAGAACTATGATAATTTAATGTTATCTGAAGTACAATCTAATTTGGTTTCTACAATAAATAATGTAGGTAATATATTTATGCTTGGAATACTTGGATTATTTGTAATGAATGGTAATATAACAGCAGGAGATTTGGTAAAAGTATATTCATTTTTTGGATATATATTTGCTCCTATAAACTACTTGATGTCAATACAAGATGAGATGTATTCAGTAAATGCAGTTTTAGAAAGACTTGATGATGTATTTAGAACGGAAACAGAAGCTGAAATGGACAAAAAGAAAAAGAATCTAGAGGGTAATATAAAGAGTATAGAATTTGACAATGTTTGTTTTCAATATGGTATGAGACAAGAAATTTTACATAATGTTTCATTTAAAGTTGAAGAAGGAGAATCTATAGGAATTATAGGTACAAGTGGATGTGGTAAAACTACCTTGATAAAATTGATATTAGCATTTTATCCTATAAATAGTGGTGTTATAAAAATGAATGGAGTGGATATTTCTAAATGTACATCTTCATCAATTAGAAGGAGAATTGCTTATGTTTCACAAAATGATTTTTGGTTTAAAGATACAATTTTTAATAATTTGACAATTGGAAATAGAGATGCAACTGTTCAAGAGTTAGATAAAGTTTGTGAAATGGTAAAAATGACAGATTATATACAAAAAGCACCTTATGGTTATAATTCAAAAATTGAGGAAGGTGGAGGAAATTTATCTTCAGGAGAAAAGCAGAGATTTTCAATTGCTAAAGCATTAATTACTAACCCTGATGTTTTAATTCTTGATGAGTCAACCAGTAACTTAGATGCAAATACAGAAGAATTTGTTGTAGAAGAGTTAGGAAAAGAAAAAAATAAAATAAAAATAATTATTGCCCATAGATTAAATACTCTTATGCAATGCGATAAAATTATCGCAATGGAAAAAGGAAATATAGTAGAAGCAGGGACACCTCAAGAGCTTCTAAAAGAGGACGGAGTATTTAGAAAATTATGGGATATTCAGACTAAGGCAATATTAAATAATTAGTTAAGAGGAGTAATTTGTAGATGAGCAATAAAAACAGTACAGAATCATATTTATTTAAAATAATACTAATAATTATTATAGTTATTATTAACATAGCGGCTTTAATAGGAGTAATTACAACAGTGAGTACAACAAAAAAAGACTTACAGAAAAAAATTGAAACAGGTCAAGTAAGAGAAAAAACTGATTTAGAAGAAAATATTGACTCAGGATCAATTGATAAAGGTGAAGATACAATGTCACAAATAGATGCAAAAGAGATTTCATCTAATATGTTAAAACTTGTAACAAAAGACAAAAATGTTAGAAAATCTGTAATATTAATGTTTTTTGCATTGATATTACTTGGTATAGCAATATATGTGCTTATAAAAGTTAAATAAAAGATAGAGCAATTAAGATTGAAAGATCAAATTGCTCTATTTATGTTATGTAAACTTTACGAAAACATCAAAATCGTTTATGAAAATAAAAAAATCACTTTTCATAAATGAAAAATGACTTTTCGCATAATATTTTCATTGAGCCATTATTTTTATGCTAAACTCTATTTAGCTAAAGATAAAGCGAGGTGAGAATAGTGATTGATAAAATTTGCTTATTTTTAACCGACAAGATACAAAAAGAAATGCCAGATGTTGATAACGACAGAGCAGAAGTAATCAATTATGGATTACATTTATTAATTGGAGAAGTTCCTAAAACATTTATTATACTAGGCTTAGCATATTTATTTGGAGTTTTAAGACTTACTTTAATCACTGTTTTAGTATTGTTACCATATAGGGCAGTTTCAGGGGGATTTCATTTAAAGACACATATCGGATGTATAGTTGGATCAACTGTATTTTACTGTGGCGTGGCAAAAATATCATGTTACATCTTTTTCGACAACCCGGTCCTAAAAGGATTAATTACATTATCAGTTTGGATTTTTGGAATGATAATGTCGTATTTGTACGCACCAGCAGATACAGAAAATGTGCCTATACTTCGTAAAAGAGAAAGGAAACAGAAGAAAGTTTTATCGTACATATTTTTAAGCATAGGATTATTAGCATCAATTATAGTGCATAATAATGAAATTTCAAATATTTTACTTTTAGGGAATCTAATGCAAAGTTTAGCTATTTCTCGCTTTGCTTACAGACTAACTAATAATAAATATGGATTTGAAGTATATGCCCAAAATAATACTTCAAATTCATAAGTAAAATTATAATAGGTATATTAGCCGGCATATATGCTTATTATAAAATTTGAAATGTAAAGGAGAATTATTATGTTAAAATTATTAGCTAAAATTTCCGAAAAATATGCAAAAAGTACGAACACAGCTTGTATTGCTTTATGGGCATTTCATCAACCTAAAATGCCAGCAAGCTTAATAAAAAAAGATTAAATAACATTAAAATTTTATATTAATTCGAAAAAAAGAAGTCAGATCATCTGACTTCTTTTAATAGTATATTTCAATTTGTTGTTTAAATATATTTTCATCAGTAGAAGTAATAAGATTAACATTATTATTTTTCATAAGGATTTCATGAACTTCCCAAAGTCCCATTCCCATATGTCCATCTTTTCCAGTAATTCCTTTTTTAAAGATATTTTTGGTATCAATTTTTTCTTTGCTACAATAACTATTTTCTATAATAATAATTTGAGTATGATGGAAACTAGAGTCCCTGAATCGAATAAGAACATGCTTTTCTTCACTTGCTTCAGCAGCTTCGATTGCATTATCGATTAGTATTCCAAGCATCCTAGAAAATTGATATATAGGCATATGCAATTTTTCGAAGTCAAAGAAATATTCTAAATCCATTTTTACGCCAATAGAGGTTGCTTTATTATATTTTTTTACCAATAAATTATATATCCCAGAATTATTAATTAGAGTAGGATTAAGTGCCGAAAGATTTTTTATCTTAGCATAATCTTTCTCTAGTCCTGAATAATATTCTCTTAACCCATCAATATCATTATTTTTCACATATCCTCCAATCATATTAACCATATTTTCGAAGTCATGTTTGAAAGCTTTAACATTATCATAAAGTACAGATAACGTTTTATTATATGTTTCTGCATTTTCTAAATCTTTTGTTGTTTTTTGTAATTTAATTATGTGGTATAAACTATAAAAACTAATTAATAAATATAAAACTAATGATATAGAACTTAAAAAAGTAATATACAATGGTAATATATTAATATAAAATACAGTTATTATTAATTGAATAACTAAAGTAAAAATACCAATAAGTAAGTTTATTAGTAGTATTTTTCTTGTTCTTTTTTCAAAATTATTTGAAAATGGATTTACTTTCAAATTCAAAATTTTTAAAAATACAAAAATAAGAGTATATAAAGTAGATAAATATATTAATTTATAAATAGGAGTATTATTCAGTGAGTTAGAATCTATACAAAAAAAATCAAGTAGTGGGTTTAATATTAATGAACCAACTATAGAAAATGTAACAAAAGGTATAATTACTGCAAGTATTGTTTTCAAAATATCCAAATGAAAGATGAGATAAATTGAAAAAAACAAAAAGATATAATTTACCAAGGTATTAAATGGTGCAGGTATAAAAGATTTGGTTAATAAGCTTATTAATGCACTTAAAAAAATATAAATGTATTTTTGTTTTTTAGTGTAGGTTATATTTAAAAAATATGCGAATAAATAGAAGGATAAGCTCAATTCGATAAAACCTAATGGTATAGAAAGAAGATTAACAATTCTTTCATTCTCCGTAGTCAAAGCATTCCATATATTATTTAAAATTTCCATTTTTTTCAAAAACCCCCATTAGTATATTCTTATATTTTGGACCAATATCGCAAGATGAATCGTTATTAAAATAAATCATATTAGAATTAGGTTCAAGCTTCGTAATGTTATTTACATTTGCAATAAAAGACTTATGACACCTTACAAAATTATTTGGCAATTTGTCTTGAATTTTAGTAAAAGAACTATATATTTCATAGTCTCTATTAGAAGTATGAAATATTATTTTCATACCATCACGTTGTATATATTGAACTTCATTTTCATTAATAATAGTATTTTTATTGTCAATTTTTATATAATTTGTATGAGAGCCAGAGGCATCTTCAAAAAGTCTTAATATAGTTTCTTCAAGTCTTTCACGAGTAATTGGTTTACACAAATAATCAAATGTTTTATATTTATAAGCTACCAAGGCATATTCGAAATATGCAGTCGAAAAAATGATATAACAATTTTTATTATGCTTTCTAACTAGTTGAGCTATTTGTAAACCTGTCATATCACTGTGTAAATTTATATCTAATATTAATACATCCATTTTATTATTTTTTTCAATATAATCTATCAATTCTTTAGCATTTGATGTTGAAAATACTATTTGAGCATCAAATGAATGTTTTATGAAGATTATTTCTAACATTTTAGACAAATTATCTAACAATTTTGAATTATCGTCACATAGTACAAAATTCATTATAAAATTCTCCCTTGTATATTTTTTTACAAAAAAATGTTTTTTTTGATATGAATATGATAAAACAAAAACAGAATTTTGTCAATAGATTAATATTCGAAATATATAAAAATAGCGGTTTTTAGAAATATTTGAGTGAAAAAATTCAAAAAATATACATAAAAAAATATACCAAAATTTACCAATATTTTTATTTTCTGAAAAAATATTTTAAAGTAATAATAACAAAATAGAATGAATAAGATTATATAGGGAATGAAGGTTGAAAAATAATTGAAATAATGCAGTTTTATTAAATTAATTAAAATGCTTTTTAATATAAGAAAGTTTATTAATTCACATTTTTCAAAAGTTGAATTTTTTAACCAAGTTTAAGCCTTAGAAAGAGAGGAAACTAATAAAATATGGAAATATTTCTAAAAAGAAAAAAATATTATATAGTATTGGCTTGTACCTTTGCAATAATATTTGGAATAGGTATATGTTATTCTATAAAAGGAACACAGTCACTAAAGGAAACATCAGCAACTGTGTTGAGTAATAAAAAGATTGGGTGGGGAATAAAAAGAAATGATAATCATGAAAGACCTGACGTAGGAAGTGAAAATGAAAGACTTCTTCAAGAAAATAACGGAATTTGTTTGGGCAATGAAGAAAAAAAATATATTTATTTAACTTTTGATTTAGGTTATGAAGCAGGATATACTGAAAAGATTTTAGACAGTTTAAAAGAAAATAATGTTCAAGGGACTTTTTTTATAACTGCACACTATGTTAATTCTGCATCTGATATATTACAAAGAATGATTGATGAAGGGCATATTATAGGTAATCATACAGTGAATCATAAAAGTATGCCAGATTTATCAGATAATGAAATGAAAAAAGAAATTATGGATTTGAACAAAAATGTATTTGAAAAATATGGGTATGAAATGAAATATTTAAGACCACCTAAAGGTGAGTTTAGTCAAAGATCACTAAGCATAACAAATTCATTAGGATTTAGAACTGTTATGTGGAGTTTCGCATATGTAGATTGGAACGAAAATAGTCAACCATCATCTGAAGAGGCTTTAAATAAGATTATATCAAATTTGCATAATGGGGAGATTATGCTTTTGCATGCAACTTCTAAAACAAATGCTGAAATTATGAATCAAATGATAAAAGAAGTAAGAGAGCAAGGATATGAGTTTAGAAGTTTAGATGAATTTATGTAAATTTAAAAGTTGTTGTACTTTAAATAAAATGAAAGGAAAATCAATTACTAACAGATTTTAATTAATAAAAGTAATTGAATTATTAGATAATACTATGAAAAAAATAGAAAAGTTAAATAGGATGCTTGAAATGCCAAAAGAAGTATATACAAAAGAACCCAAAATCATAATTTCTGGGTTTCAAGAAATGATAATCGAAAATTACAAGGGGATTTTAGAATATGAGGATTTTTTCGTTAAAATAAGTACTTATATTGGAAACATAAATATAAATGGATTTAATTTAAAGTTAGAAAATATGTCAGAAGATAATATAAAAATAAATGGAAAAATAGAGTCTTTAGATATCGAATACGTAGAAGATTAATTGGAAGGAGGATATGATAATTTTGCTTAAAATTATCATATAAAAAGTATGCATATAGGTATTTTTATTAGATTGCTTTTAGGTTATGTAAGAATAGAGGTTGAGGGATATTATATAGAGAGATTCATAAATATTTGTACAAACAAAAAAATACTTATATGGAATTTGAAAAGAGAGAAAAATGTTAAATTGTACTTAAATATTGGAATATCAGATTTTAAAAGATTATCAGAGGTAGCAAGAAAAACAAAGTGTAAAATTAGAATTAAAAAGAAAAGAGGAATACCTTTTTTACTAAATAAATATAGGAAAAGAAAATTATTTGTAATACTTTTGTTAATAATTTCTTTATTGATATATATAAGCTCTAATTATGTATGGAATATAGATATTAATGTAAAAGATAATTTAACTATAGATAATTTACAAGAAGAACTTGAAAAAGTTGGATTAAAAAGAGGAGTAAAAAAAGATTCAATAGATACGTCAAGTATTATAAATAAACTAAAGCTCGATAGAAGTGATATATCTTGGGTAGGAATAGACATAGAAGGTACAAATGTAATTATAAATGTTGTAAAAGCAGATAATCCTCCAGAAATTATAAATAATAATGATTATTGTAATATTGTAGCTGGCAAAGACGGATTAATAACCAAAATAGTTGCAAGAAATGGAACAGCAAGAGTAAATGTAGATGATCAAGTAAAACAAGGAGATGTTTTAATAGAGGGAATTATAGAAGGAAAATATACAGAACCAAGACAGGTACATAGCTTAGGCGAAGTTAAGGCAAAAGTAAAATATTCTAAAACAAAAAGAATAGAATTAAATCAAAAAATAAAAAAGAATACAGGAAAAGAAGAAAAAAAATATGAAATTAATTTTAACAACTATAGTTTAAGTTTATATACAAAAAAATCTAACTTTAATATGTATACATCTGAAAAAAATGAAGAAAAATTAAAAATAGGAAAAAATTTTTACTTACCAATCTCAATTACTAAAATTACAAATAAAGAAGAATATAGGGAAGAAAAAGTATATTCTTTTGAAGAAGCAAAAAATATAGCTGTTGAAGAAATAAGTTCTGAATTGGAAAAAGAAATTGAAAATAAAGAAAATATTGTAAACAAAATTGTTAATACAAAAGAAGGAGTGGGAGATATAGAAGTAGAAGTTGTTTTTGAAGTAATTGAGGATATAGGAGTAGATAAAAAATAGTAATAAAATTAAAAAGAAAATAGTAAAAATTTATTGCTATTTTCTTTTTTTTGTTATACAATGAATCCGTAAGAAAATATCTAATAAAAAAAGCAACATTAAGATAATAAAAAACGCAATAAATAACGGCAGAAAAAACTAATTTGAAAGGAAAGATGAACATGGAAGAAGTAAGTTTAAAAGTCACAGGAGTTAATAAGAGTTTTTTTAGTAAATTATCAAATAAAATTTCTAAAATGTTAATTCCTACAAAAGTTGGCATAAATAGTATGCTAATATCAATGAAAAGGAATTCCATGATAAAAACATATGAAAATTTTTTAAATGCTAATCCTGATGAAAAAGATATTTTGGAAAAAAAATATGAAGAATCTTATGCTGTTTATTTAGAAGCATTAGATAAATATGTTATGGATTCAATATATAAAAAAGTAAAAAATAATACTGCTTCAGATTTTGAAAAAAAAGCGATGTCTACTTATTATGGAGTAATTGCTTTAAAAGAAAATGAATATGTAGAATATAAATTTAGAAAGCAAAAATATCTGATTGACTTAGATAATGAAACTGTAAAGAACTCAGGTAAAGAAAAATTAATTGAAAAATATAATAAGTTTTATATTGCAAAAATGGACTGGCTATATAAAGGAATTCTTAAGAATTATTCAATAAAACTAGCTGATACAATGAAAATTTTTGATTCAACTAAAGAATGGATATATATAAAAATATTTAATACACTACAAGATTATATAGATAGCATTTTAAGTATAAAATTTAAAACTGAAGGAAAAGAAAAATTTTCAGATATTTTAGAAGAATATGAAAAATATGAGAATTTCACTGTAGGCAAATTAGACCAAAGAGACAATATTGAAAAAAATATGCTTTTACTTGGTATAAGTAGAAGATTATTTACACATAGCCTTCCTCTTGCTGTTGCAGATCAATGTTATTTGAAACTTTTAAAAGATGCTAGATGTCTAATACAAGATACAAAAATTGCAGTGAAAAGAGAAAAAGCATATGATATTTTACTAGATTTAATAGAAGAGTATAATTCAAAATTATTGTCTACAAAAGTTTATTGGGAAAATAATGAAGAAAGAGAAGCATTTAAAATTTTCTGGAAAAAATATAAAGATATTCAAAAACTAAAAGAAACCGATTATGTAGAATATATTAAACAAAAAGAAATTTTATATATTCAAGAAGAAATAAAAAAGGCAAGAAAAGAAAAATTAGATTATTCTCGACTAATAAAATATTACAAAAGAAAATTAGTTGACTATGGTGTAATGAAACAAATAAGAGGGTATGTATCAGAAAACAAATACACAAAAGTAAAGGTAACTAATTTAAATAATGTAAGTGCATAATTAGTAAAAGGAATGTGATTAAAAATGTATGAAATAAATTACTTGGATATTGAACAAGACGAAAAATATGAAAAAATCATTTCAAATGTTTTAGATGAATGCTTTAAAGTTGAAGGGTTAGAAAACTCAAAACTTATAGTAAGTGTAACATTGACTACTCCCGAAAATATAAAAGAATTGAATTACAAATACAGAAATATAGACAAAGCAACAGATGTATTATCTTTTCCAATGTTTGAAAAGGATGAAATTGATAGTATTATAATTAATAAAGAATTTGAAAATATTGATGTTTTGGGGGATATGGTAATCTCTATTCCACAGGTTGAGATACAAGCAAGGGAATATGGACATTCTTTTGAAAGAGAATTAAGTTATATGGTTGTTCATAGTTTTTACCATCTTATGGGATATGACCATATAAAAGAAGAAGATAAAATGAAAATGAGACCAAAAGAAGAATTTGTATTAGAAAAATTAAAAATTACAAGAAATTAGAAACAAAAGGAGGCAGATTAATAGAGTTTAATACTCGACTTAACCTGCCGTTTTTAAAAAAATAAATTAATTTTAGGTGAAACAAAATGGAAAAACAAAAAATAATAGGTAAGGTATTTAGTGATTATAAAACAGATAGTAATATAAAAAATGCAATAATAATACAAATGAATTTTATAAGAAAAGCAAATGTTTTAGAAATGAAACTAGAGAGCGATGAATATATAGAAATAAAAGAATTTTGGTTTTTTGAAAAATTTTTAAGAGAAAGATTTGGATTTGGAAATGTTGATGTTGATATTAATTATTGTGAAAATGTAAAAATAAAACCAATAGAAGACGAATGGCAAAATTTAATTTGTTATATGGTACATAAATATCCATTGATGAGACCAATGATTTTATTAAAAAGTACTATTGAAGTGAATAAAAATAAAATCGATGTTAAAATGAAAATAAAGGGAGCAGAATTTCTAAGAGGAAGAAAATTAGATAGAGAGCTTGAAAGAGTAATAAAAAATTTATTTAAAGTAGATTATAAAGTAACTTTCACTGAAAATTTAAATAGTGAAGATGAAGCTGAACTTGCAAAAAAGTTAGAGTTTAATCAAAAACACGCAATAGAAAAAGCTTTGGAACATATGGCAATAGGAGAACAAATTGCTGAAGAAAAGTTAAACACCAAAAAACAAAATGAAAAACAATTAAAAGCTAATAATAACGTACAAGAAACTAAAACTAATTTGGAGGCTCAAATTATACCACCACCACCTCCTCCAGAGGAAGAATTTGAAGAAGAAATAACACCTTTAATTTATGGAAGAAATGCAAACATAAAGAGTAATATAGTTAATGTTGTAGATATTTCACCAGAAGATGACGTTGCTGCAATAACAGGTGAAATATTAAATGGAACTCTTGAAGAGAAAGAATTAAAAAGTGGAAAGTTTTTATTATCATTTAATGTGTATGATGGTACTAGTACCATTGCATGCAAAATATTTGTAAAACCAGAAGAAAAGAAAAAAATTATTGGTAGATTAAAAGATGCTAAAGGTGTAAAGCTTGAAGGAAAATCAGGAATAAGTAACTTTACACATGAAATGGAGATTTTAGCAAATGTTGTCGTTGAGACAGAAGGAATCAAGAAGCAAGTAAGACAGGATCTTGCAGATGTAAAAAGAGTAGAATTACATATGCATACACAAATGAGTCAAATGGATGCAATGACATCAGCTACAGATTTAATAAAACGAGCAATGAAATGGGGCTGGAAGTCGATTGCTATTACAGATCATGGTGTTGTACAAAGTTTTCCGGAGGCTCATAAATTATTAGGACTAGATAATCCAGACATGAAGATTATATATGGAGTTGAAGCTTATTTAGTACCAGATGGTTCAGCTGTTGTAGTAAATGATAAAGGACAAGATATAGACACAACATATTGTGTTTTAGATTTGGAAACAACGGGAATATCTCCAAAAACAGAAAAAATTACCGAAATTGGTATAATGAAAATAAAAAATGGTGAAGTGATTGATGAGTTTTGTGAATTTGTTAATCCAGAAAAGAAAATTCCAGAAGGAGTTGTAGAAATTACTAATATAACAGATGAGATGGTAAAAGATGCACCTAAAATTGATGAAATATTTCCTAAAGTGCTTGAATTTATAAAAGGAACAGTTTTAGTTGCTCACAATGCAGAATTTGATATAGGATTTTTAAGACATGTTGCAAAAGAATTGGGATATGAATTTGATTTTACATATGTTGATACACTACCTCTTTCAAGAAAATTATTTCCAGATTTAAAAAAACATAAACTTGGGAAAATTGCAGAGTATTTAAAAATAAAAGTAGAAGTAGCACATAGAGCATTGGATGATGTAGATACAACTGTAAAAGTTCTAAATGTTATGATGGATATGTTAAAAAAACGTGGAGCAACCAAAGTAGCAGATATTGCATTAAAAGCAGAGGACGAAAAATCAAAACAAGAAGAATATAAAAGACTTAAATCATATCATGCAATTATTTTAGCAAAGAATTATGTTGGTTTAAGAAATCTATATAAACTGGTTTCACTTTCACATTTAAAATACTTTTATAAAAAACCAAGAATTTTAAAAAGTTTATATAAACAATATTCTGAAGGGCTTATATTAGGTAGTGCATGCGAAGCGGGAGAACTTTATCAAGCAATTGAACTTGGAAGATCAGATGAAGAAATTGAAGAAATTGCCAATTCATATGATTATTTAGAAATTCAACCACTAGGAAATAATCAGTTTTTAGTAAGAGAAGGAATTGTACCTGACGAAGAAGCTTTAAAAGATATAAACAGAAAGATAGTAGCATTAGGAGAAAAGCTAAATAAATTGGTTGTTGCAACATGTGATGTACATTTTATGGATCCTCAAGATGAAATTTATAGAAGAATTTTAGAAGCTGGACAAGGGTATAAAGATGCAGATAACCAAGCTCCATTGTATTTGAGAACAACGAATGAAATGCTGGAAGAATTTAAGTATTTAGGAGAAGAAAAAGCATATGAAGTTGTTGTAACAAATACAAATAAAATCTCAGATATGTGTGAACAAATTTCACCAATTTCTCAAGAAAAATGTCCTCCACATATACCAGGATGTGAAACAACTATAAAAGAGATTGCATATAACAAAGCACATGAATTATATGGAGAAAATTTACCAGAACAAGTCGAAACAAGGCTAAAAAAAGAATTAGACTCGATTATAAAAAATGGCTTTTCAGTTATGTATATAATTGCACAAAAACTAGTTTGGAAATCAAATGAAGATGGATATATAGTAGGATCAAGAGGATCTGTTGGATCATCATTTGTTGCAAATATGACAGGTATTACTGAAGTTAATTCACTGCCAGCTCATTATAGATGTCCTAAATGTAAATATGTTGATTTTACAGACTATGGATTTCAAAATGGATTCGATTTACCTGATAAACAATGCCCAAAGTGTGGACATAGGCTTGATAAGGACGGAATGGATATACCATTTGAAACATTTTTAGGCTTTAATGGAGACAAAGAGCCAGATATAGACTTAAACTTTTCAGGAGAATATCAAGCAAAAGCGCATAAATATACAGAAGTTATTTTCGGAAAAGGTACAACTTTTAAAGCAGGAACAGTTGGAACAGTAGCAGATAAAACAGCTTTTGGTTATGTTAAAAAATATTTTGAAGAAAGACATATACCGGTAAGCCAAGCTGAAATTGCAAGAATTTCTATAGGATGTACAGGAATAAAGAGAACTACTGGACAACATCCAGGTGGAATTATAGTTGTGCCAAAAGGAAGAGAAATATATGAATTTACGCCTGTACAGCATCCTGCAGATGATCCAAATTCTGATATAATAACAACACACTTTGATTATCACTCGATTGATCAAAACTTATTAAAATTAGATATTCTTGGACACGACGATCCAACGGTAATTAGAATGCTTCAAGATATAACGGGAATTAACCCAACAAAGGTTCCTTTAGATGACAAGGCAACTATGTCTCTATTTAGTTCAACAGAAGCATTAGGAGTAAAAAAAGAACAAATTAAATCTGAAGTTGGAAGTTATGGAGTTCCTGAATTCGGAACAAAATTTGTAAGAGGAATGCTTGTAGATACAAAACCTAAGACTTTTGATGAACTTATTCGTATTTCGGGACTTTCTCATGGTACTGATGTATGGCTTAATAATGCTCAGAGTTTAATAGCAGAAGGAACAGTAACATTAAATGAGGCAATATGTTGTCGTGATGATATAATGATATATCTAATAAAAAAAGGATTACCACCAGATAAGGCATTTAAAATAATGGAATCAGTTCGTAAAGGAAAGGTTGCAAAAGGTAAAGAGCCAAAGTGGCAAACAGAATACATACCACTTATGCAAGAACATGACGTTCCAGACTGGTATATAAAGTCTTGTGAAAAAATAAAATACATGTTTCCAAAAGCACATGCGGCGGCATATGTAACGAATGCTTTTAGAATTGCATGGTTTAAAGTTCATATTCCAAAGGCTTATTATGCAGCATTTTTCTCAATAAGAGCAGCAGATAATTTTGATGCATCATGCATGATATATGGAAAAGAAAAAGTAAAAAATAAAATGAAAGAAATAGATATGCAGGGAAATGCAGCTGCGAAAAAAGATCAAGATATGTATCCTGTTTTAGAACTAGTTTTAGAAATGTATGAAAGAGGCTTAAAGTTTTTACCAATAGATTTATATAAATCACATGCTAAGAACTTTTTAGTAGAAGAAGAAGGTATAAGACCACCTTTTAGTAGCATTCCAGGAATGGGTCCAATTGCAGCTGAAGCAATATACGAGGCGGCTAAACAAGGTGAGTTTATGTCAATTGATGAAGTAAGAATGAAAGCAAAAGTCGGAGCTTCGACAATAGACCAATTAAGAGAATTTGGAGTTTTAGATGGAATGCAAGAAAGTAACCAAATTAGTCTTTTCGGATAGGAGGAAATTTATGGAAAAGATAAGTATAATAGTTCCATTTTATAATGCAGAAAAAACATTAGAAAGTTGTATAATTAGACTATTAAAACAAACATACGAAAACATTGAAATTGTATTAGTAAATGACAATTCCACAGATGAATGTGAGAAAATTGTAAATCACTATATAAATAACGATAAAATAAGTTATTACAAAGTTGAAGAGGGAACATCTGGAAATTCCGTTGCAAGAAATTTAGGAATAGAAAAAGCCAAAGGAGATTATTTTATTTTTGTCGATGCGGATGATTTTGTTAATGAAAATCTAGTTGAAGTATTATCAAAATATATAGAGGAGGGGTACGATTTAGTTAAATATAAAGCAACAATTATGTCCAAAAAAAGAAAAATTATAAAAAAGGTATCTGG
This sequence comes from uncultured Clostridium sp., assembly GCA_900554175.1. Lineage (GTDB taxonomy): Bacteria > Bacillota > Clostridia > TANB77 > CAG-508 > CAG-269. Next base: position 9,700 of record USGK01000012.1, on the reverse strand, counting down.
ACCAATTTTTGATAAAAAAACTGGCGAAGAAGCTTTTAATGAATTATGTTTTAAAGACGTTTTAGTAGATTCACCATGTTTATATCTATTCAAAAAAGAGCTATTTGAAAAAAATAATTTAAAATTCGAAAGAGATATGTATAATGAAGATTTTGGATTAATTCCACAAGTAATTTTAGCAGCAAAAAAAGTAAAATCTACAAATATATATGGATATTATTATATTCAAAGCAGTGGTAGTATTATGAGAGATAAAAACAAAAATTTAAAAAAAGCATATGATAAACTTGCTCATTATGATAATATGGTAGAAAAACTGGAGAATATGCAAATATCTGAATATACTAAAGAAAATGTTAAAATATTTTATACAAATAGTATCCTTTTGACAATAAAAGATTTAGATAAAAAAGAACAAAGAGACTATATAAATGAAATAAAAAGAAGAAAGATGAAAAATAACATAAAGATAAGGGATTTTAAACAATTAATAAAAAGAATTATTTTAAGCATAAATATAAATTTATACTTAAAAATAAGATAAAAATATAAAACACTTATTTCCCTAAGAATAAATGCTAAAATCTCTTTTTGAAAAATTTTTGTAATAAAAATTTAAAATAAATGATAAAGAAGCACATTAATTACGTCCGTAATATATCCAATATACTTGAATATAAAAGAGATTTACTTTTATTTTCTAATAATATACAATAGGTAATGAAAAGTAGTATATTATAAGGAGAAAAAATTGAAAAAAATAGGGTTAAACAAATTAATAGTAAAAATATTTTATTTAATAATTATATTAGTATTTTTAAGCTCTCTTTTACTAAATGACATGGTAATTGCAATAGAAGATACTACAAATAAAAACAATATGATTTCAGTAAAAGACAATGGAGCAAAAGGTGATGGAAAGACAGATGACACAATTGCAATACAAAAAGTTATAGATAAATGTGATGAAAATAAAGAAACAACTGTTTTTTTGCCAAGTGGAGTATATTGCATAACTAAACCAATTAACTTAAGTAAATCTAATATTAATTTAATAGGAGAAAAAGACAATACTGTTATAAAGTGCAATTTTGAAAATATTACCACTAATAAATATTTATCTGCAATATTTTGTAATAATGAAAGTTCAGAAAAAGATATAGAGAATGTAAATATTGAAAATATTAACATAGACATAGGAAAATCAAGTACAGAAGAATATGATACACAAACAATGTATGGAAGCGGAATTTTAATTTCAAGAAAACAGAAAAATCAGAATGATGAATATTACAAAATGAGTAACATTTCTATAAAAAATTGTAAAATACAAAATGCTTATTCATTTGGAATTATTGTAGAAGGTTCAAAAAAGTTAAAAACAGGATATACACTCGATAAAATTAATTCTGAACTTAAAACATATAAAGGTGATTATGATGAAAGAAAATATTATGATTACTATAATGTAGAAAATGTGGAAATTTTAAATTGTTCAATAAATAAAAGTCGAGTAGGTATTGGAACTCTAGAAGTAGAAAATACAAAAATATTAGATAATAATGTGAGAAATAGTGAATGTAATAACATTATGATGAGTGGTAAAAATATTGATTGTATAGGTAATACAATAGGTTCACATTCCTTAGGTACTGGAAGTATTGTTTTTGATAAAAGCGAGAAAATAAAAATAAATAATAATTTGATTGATGAGAAAAATAGTACAAACAATGAGTTATATAGGAATGGCATTTATCACAATTCAGAAAAAGGACCAAGTTATTACGCTCAAATTAATAATAACTATATATTAAATGCATCAAGAGGAATTTGGCTAAAAGATAGCAGATATATGAAAAACACAGTCACAAATGGTAATGAAGAAATAAATTGTATTGGTTCAAGGCCAGGCGCAGGATTTACAATTGAAGATAACATTATCAAGTCAAGTGGGATAACAGACTTAAGAATTGATGAATTATTAAATAAAAGGGTAGATAATGAAGAAAAAATTGGTTTGTCATATTTAATAAATTCAGGTAACAATTCTATAAATATAGAAGCCGAAAAAAACAGTGATATTGGATATAATATAAAAAATGGTGAGGATGATAATTTATGGCAAATAAATACAACATTTTTAAAACAAAGTAATATAATGACAGTTACTATAAAATCAAATAGAGAATTGAAAGAAATAGAGCACTGGACTTTGTCAGATGATAAATTGTCTTTAAAAGTTAAATATTATTTGAGTGCTTCAAATATGAGTGTATTTATCAATAAAAATATTGATTTATTGGATATTCAAAATAATAAATATACTTTATATGTATCGTCAGAAAATTATATTGGTAAGGTTGAAGATAAATATTTACCTATTATAGGTTGTACTAATTCTGCAAAATCTTTAAGAGTAGGATATTCAGAGTTTGATATAAATGAAAAAGGAAAATATAAAGAAATTACGCAATCAAATACAACAAGATATGTTCTTACAGACGATAGTATAGAGAATTGTGAAGGTGATAGTATATATATTGTTTTAGAAAATATAGAAGAAAACGATGAAATAGATTTAATGCTAAATAATTATTTATTTGATAAAAAAGTTACTCAAGATGGTGTGAATAAAACTGAAAAAGGAAATGGGTATTACAAAATAGGATTAAAGAATAATAATGGGAACTTTGAAATAAATACATTTAAAACACCATCAAATTTACTTTATAGAAGAGATAATTTTATATGCAATACTGAGAAGAATGAGGATAAATATAAAATTACAATTAGATTTAAAAGAGCTACTATAAACAGAAAGTCTGATAATTTAAATGTTTATTGTGAAATTACGTCAATAGGAGAAGATTCTACTGACAAGATTGAGAAAATATTTGAAAATAGTAACACAGAGGACATTACAACATGGAACCATATCATATTTGAACAAAGATTTATGATAGATAAACAGAATGAAATAATCAAGAATTTAGTAGAAAATAGAACTAATATAGAAAACAAAGAAATTGTTAAAAGAAAATTCGATGAAAAAGTTATAGATTTGATGATTTTCATGGGACAAAGCAATATGGTTGGATATGGAAATATAGAATTGAATACAGAAGAAAAAAATGATCCAATTAAAGATGAGAAAGGTAATACAATAAATAAAGAATTCCAAATATATGATTATGATGAAACAACAAATACAAAAAGTGAATTAGAAAATGGTGGAAAACTTGTTGAGATGTCAGAGCCATTTGGAAAAGGACAAAATGCAATTGGAAGTGAAAAGCCAGAAACATCAGGTACAATGGTTACAGCTCTTACAAATGCATATTATAAAGAAACAGGAGTTCCGGTAGTTGGAGTCATAAGCGCAATTGGAGGAAAATCTATATATAATAGTTGGAACGAAGAAAATGGTAAAGATGTACTATTAAAAGATGCAATATATAAGTATAAAAAAGCAATAAAATATCTAGAAGAAAATGGATACACCATAAGAAATAAATATATGATATGGTGTCAAGGAGAAGCAGATGCTTCAAATCCTACAAATTTACCAAATGTTTCAAAAGATACATACGAGCAATATCTAAAAGATGGGGAATCATATAAAGAAAAATTAAATTATGTAATAAACTCAATGCAAGATATAGCAGTTGAAATAGACGGAAACGAGAAAAAGTCGGGAATTGATAAAACTTTCATAGTAAGAATTGGTAATAGAATGGGATCTAATTTAACACATAATAATATTCAAGAAATTCAAACAGAAATGTGTAAAACACAAAATAATGTTGTTTTAGCATCAACTGCATTAAAGGCATTATCATCTTGTAAAGAAGAAATTTGGAATGATTCTAATAATAGATTTGAATATGCATTCTTTAACAGACCAGATTTAATTCATTACCATCAAGAGGGATATAATCTAGTAGGGTATGATGCAGGAAAAAATATCGCATACTATTCAAATACAGGAAATGAACCCGAACTTACAGATTATGAAGTTGACTATGAAAATAAAACATTGAAAGCCATTAAATATACAAGTAATTTTTGCTCAATTGTAAAAAAAGGTGATATAAATAGTGATGGAATTATAGATGTATCTGATCTAGGAATTTTAGCAGCATATATTGTAGAAAAAGCAGATTTAAAGGATGATAGGTTTAAAGCGGGAGATCTAAACAATGATGGAATAATAGATATATCTGATTTATCTATCATTGCAGAAAGCATTGTTAAGTAGCACTTTTAAATTTATTAAATACAAGATAAATATATAATTTAATTATTAATATTAAGAGAAGTTTTTAAATTAGATGAATCAAAACTATTTTAGTGTTGAGGATTCAAAATAAGAACTTCTTTTATTGACAAAAAAACCAACAATATATATAATTTTAACAGATTATTAAATGAAAGGAAACTAAGATGCAAAAAGTAAGTATAATAGTTCCAGCATATAATGTTGAAAATTATATAGAAAGATGTATTGAATCACTATTAAGCCAAACGCTTAAAGAAATAGAAATAATAATTGTAAATGATGGGTCAACAGACCAAACTAAAGAAAAAATACTTCCTTATATAAAAAAGTATCCTGAAAAAGTAATATATTTGGAAAAAGAAAATGGGGGACTATCTTCAGCAAGAAACTATGGAATGCCATATGCAAAAGGTGAATATATTGCATTTATAGACTCAGATGATTATGTCGAAAAAGATATGTATGAAGAAATGTATAAAGAAGCAAAAAATAAAAATGCTGATATGGTGGAATGCGATTTTTTATGGGAATATCCTAAAAAAATAAAAGAAGACCATGGTGTCCTTGCAAAGAATAAAAGTGAATTGATTACGATAAATAGAGTAGTAGCATGGAATAAATTAATAAAAAGGGAAATTATAGAAAAAGCAAAAGTAGAATTTCCAATGGGGTTAAGATATGAAGATGTAGAGTTTTTTTATAAATTAGTACCATATTTGGAGAGAGTTTCTTTAATAAATAGATGTTTTGTACATTATGTGCAAAGAAGTAACTCAATTGCAAATACACAAAATATTAGAACAATGGAAATATTTACAGTCTTAGAAAATGTAATAAAATATTATAAAGATAAAGGATTTTATGATAAATATAAAGAAGAATTAGAGTATATTTATACAAGATTTTTATTATGTAGTTCTTTAAAAAGAATGATAAAAATAAAAGATAAAAAAGATAGAAAACTTGCGTTAAAGAAAACATGGGAAAATTTAAATTCGAAATTTCCTGATTGGGAAAAAAATAGGATATTAAATGAAAACAAAAATATGAAAAATATGTATATTAAGTTTGTTGGTTTAATAAAAAGATGTAATATAATATCATTTGAAGAAGAAACAAAAACAAGAAGAGATTGGCTTCAAGTTTTGATGTCGTTGTTCATTTTGATAAGTCCTATTTTAGATATTCTAAGCTTTGTCTTTAGAAATAAATTTGAAACCAATTTATCACCAACTACTTTTTTAAGACCAATAATTCCTATGATTATTTTTACATATTTATTTTTAAAGGGAAAAAATAAAAAAAGAATCTTTTCTATTAGTATGATTTATGCTATATATGCATGTATTCATTTGTATTTATATAAAAATATTATAACAGAAAGTTCATATGGAAATCTAAAAAGTGAAATGCAGTATCTGATTAATTATTCTTTTATGATAATTGTTTTATATGATATGTATGAAGTATTCAAAAATAAAGACAAAAAGATATTAAAGAATTCTGTACTTGGTAGTATTTTAATTTATACGATTTCAATATTTATTTCAATAATAACTAAAACATCATCAACTACATATTTGGAGGGAACAGGTTATAAAGGCTTATTTGAATCAGGAAATAGTCTTTGTACAGTTATTATCATTGGACTTTGTATAATTTCTACTATAAATGATAATAAAAAGATATTATCAATGTTAGTGTTTATATTATCAGCAATTTATTTAGTTATATTTTCAGGAACAAGGACAGGAATAATAGGAGTTTTAATTGTAGGAACAATATTTATTTTGTCAGATGTTTTATTAAATATTAACAAAAGAAGAATTAATAAGAAAAAGATAATATGTTACTTAGCAATGTTTATTACAGTAATAATAATATTTTCAACTTTCGGATTACAAGTTATAAAAAGAAGACAGGAATTAAAAAACAATAACCAACAAAATTTAGATCCGGAAACAGGAGAAGTAAGAAATGTTACAGGAGATATACTTTCTATTTATAGAAAAATAGAGGATGGTCAAATTTCAGAAAAATATATGTCAAAGGCAGGACAAAAGTCTGTATGTGATTTATATGTTTATGCGAAAGATAAAAATCTTTCAAACGTAGATTTAAGAAAGCAACAACTAATATATAATGTATACTTGGTAAAAAATCAAAAAAATATATTTTTAATTCTTTTTGGAAATGGATATAAAGCACAATTTAGAGAGTTAGTAATGGAAATGGAAGCGGTTGCCATATTATTGAATTTTGGAATAATTGGTTTTATACTTTATTTAGGTCCTTTTATATTTATTTTGGGAAATATAGTATATCTAACCCTAAAGAATAGAGAAATTATAGATAAAAATATCATTATGTATATAACAGGATTGAGCTTAGGATTAGCTTTATCTACATTAGCAGGATATGTATTTTTTAATCAATCCAGTATGATAATGATGTGTGTTATTTCAGTATTAGTATTAGAAAAGAAAGACAAAATTTTGTTTGACAAATAGAGAAATATATGGTAATATGATAAAAAAGTTTTGGGAGAGTGATTTTATGACTAAGAAGAAATCGGATTTAAATAAAAGAGAGAAAGCAATTTTAAAATTTATTGAAAAACAAGTTATAGAAGATGGATATCCTCCATCAGTAAGAGAAATAGGTAAAGCAGTAGGGTTAAGTTCAACAGCAACAGTCCATGGATATTTGGCGAAATTAAAAGAAAAAGGTTACATTAAAAAAGAAGATAAAAAAGGAAGAACACTTAAATTACTAAAAGGAAGTACGGGAGAATCAATTCAAAAAGTAGAAAAAGATTATTACTCTCAAAAAGAGTTAATAGATGTACCATTAGTTGGAAAAATTACAGCTGGAGCACCTATTTTAGCTGTAGAAAATGTATCAGACACATTTCCTATTCCGATAGATTTTGTTGGTAATTCTGAAAGTTTTATGCTAACAGTAAGAGGAGAAAGCATGATAGAAGCTGGAATTTTAGATGGAGATTACATATTAGTTAGAAAACAAAATGATGCAGTAAATGGACAAATTGTGGTGGCGTTAATAGAAGATGAAGCTACAGTAAAAACATTTTATAAGGAAAAAGATCATATAAGACTACAACCAGAAAACTCTACAATGGATCCAATAATAGTTCCAGATTGTAAAATTTTGGGAAAAGTAATAGGCGTATTTAGAAAAATGTAGTCAGAAGGAGTTTTTATGGCTAAGCACGGTATAAGAAAAAACAAGACGAATAATAAAATAAAAAAAATAATCACAAAAATAATATTATTTTTAATAATATTATTTTTTGTATTTAGAATATTTAGTAAACCTAAAAATAAAGAAATAGAACTTATAATAGATAATGAAAAAGTTACACAAGATTTATCAAATAAGCTATATAATATAGACAATACTATTTTTATGAGTTATGAAGATATAAAAAAGTATATAGATAATACAATTTATAATGAAAATGATAATTTAATTATCACAACTAGTAATAGAAAAGTAGCATGCATTGAATTTGATAGTAATACGATAAATATAAATGGGACAGAAAGACAAATATCAAGTGGTGCTATTACACTGAATCAAAAAAATTATTTACCAATTTCAGAATTAAAAGATGTATATAATATAGATTTTAATTATTCAGATAAATCAAATATAGTTATAATTGACAATCTCGAAAAAGAACAAGTAACTGAGAATGCAAAGAAGAAAGTATCAGTAAAGATTAAACAAAATTTATTTTCAAAAACTTTGACTAAAGTAAAAAAAGATGAAGAAGTTATTTTTTTATCAGAAGAAGGAAAGTGGACAAGAGTTAGAACAAATGATGGATATATAGGCTTTATTAAAACAAAAAAATTAACCAATAAAGTAATCAAAAGAGAAAATTTTATAGAAGAAGTAAATATTTTGAAAAATGATGCATTAAAAGAAGACATAAGAAAACAAGATATTTCAAATTTTAAAAATAGAATGAATTTAATTCAAAAAATATTTACAGAAGCAATAAAAAATGATAAAATGCAAATAAAGTTTATATTAGATTCAAATAATGAATATTCCGAAAGATTCAAAATAGAGGCAAATCCAATATTTAAGGAATGTGGAATTTATTGTGAATTTGAACAACAGTAACTATAATAATTCAAAAGAAGATAAAAAAGGAGAAAAATATTGATTAAAAGTCAATATAAGGTAAATATGGGTAATAAAAAAAAGATATTAATAATAGTAATAATTGTATTAATGATAGCTATATTTTGTGGAGTTTTTGGTTCCATAGTATGGTTTAATAATATGTTAAAACCAGTAAATGAAAGTTCAACAGAAACTAAGAAAGTTGAAATAGAGCAAGGACTAAGTACAGTAAAGATAATAGAGAAGTTAAAACAAGAAAACTTGATAAAAGATGAACTTGCAACAAAAATATTTATCAAACTAAATAATGTAAATAGTTTAAAAGCTGGAAAGTATGAATTGAGTCCTTCAATGAGCCTAGAAAAGATACTTCAAACAATGGTGGACGGAGATGTAATAAATGAAGAAATTACTATTACATTCAAAGAAGGAAAAAATATAAGATGGATTGCAAAAAAAATTGCAGAAGAAACTTCAAATTCAGAAGAAGATGTATATAATAAGCTATCAGATAGGGAGTATATATCTAATTTAATTGAAAAATATTGGTTTTTAACTGACGAAATTCAAAACGAAGATATTTATTACGCTTTGGAAGGATATTTATTTCCAGAAACATATACATTCAAAAATAAAGATGTAACTGTAGAAGAAATTTTCAAACAAATGCTTGATCAAACAGATCAAATTTTAAATAAATATAAAAAATATATAGATAAAACAGGTTATTCTGTACACCAATTATTAACAATTGGTTCAATAATTGAACTTGAAGGAAAAGATGTGGAAAGTAGAAGAGGTATTTCAAGTGTAATTTATAATAGATTAAAATCAAATATGTCTTTAGGAAGTGATGTTACAACATATTATGCCATAAAAGTTGATATGGGAGAAAGAAATTTAACATCTAAAGAATTAAATACATATAACGCATATAATACTAGAGGACCAAATATGCAAGGAAAGTTACCAGTAGGACCAATCGCATCAGTTTCAGAAGAATCAATAAAATGTGCAATTGCACCAATTAAAAGTGACTACTTGTATTTCGTTGCAGATAAAAATGGAAAAATTTACTTTTCAAAAACGAATGATGAACATAATAAAATAATAAGTGAATTAAAACAAAATAAACTTTGGTTTACATATGAACAGTAGTATATACTACTGTTTTTACTTTTTTACAAATTGTAATGCTAGAAATTGATAATATGAGTTAAATTTTTCGTGGCAAAATATAATAAAAAAAATAAGACTAGTCAA
>USGK01000011.1 GCA_900554175.1 uncultured Clostridium sp. | reverse complement strand
GAATATAACAACACTTTTTAGAAAAAAGTTGTTGCATTGGCAACGAAAATTTTGCTGAAAATATTTTTCGAAAATAATTTTTGAAAAAATATTGACTTTTTTGTCGAAAAATGTAATAATGATGTTGTACAATTTTAAAGAAAGGGGAAAATGATCTGATTATTCTTCAATGATACAAGAACAATTTACTACAGTAGCAATAGTGTCATTAATAATACTTGTAGTTTCTATTATTGCAAATTGGAAAATATTCACAAAAGCTGGTGAAAAAGGTTGGAAATCAATTATTCCTATATATAATTCAGTTGTATTATTTAAAATAATTGGTTTATCTCCATGGTTGCTATTAATTTATTTAGCAGCATTTATACCTGTTATTGGATCTATTGCAGTAATTGTATTATCAATTGTTTCTGTATATTATCTATCAAAATCATTTGGTAAAGGAGCAGGATTTACTGTAGGTCTTATATTCTTACCACAAATTTTTCAATTAATTCTTGCATTTGGTAGTGCAGAATATGTTGGACCATATAAAAAAGATTAATAAAATTATAAAAAATGGACTACAGAAAAATCTGTAGTTCTTTTTTTGTTTAGCTTATAAAATACCACCTAAAACAAAAATACCTAAAATTCTGCTATATATTTCGTCAAACTGAGAGATAGGGAGAGGATTTTCACCTTGACCAACTTCAACAGTATAGCCAGGTAAATTATAATTTTGAATAAACCAATCTTTATATCCTGCGAAACTTGAATTATAAGGAGTATCAGATAGTTCATATCTACTTGAGTTGGCAAATTGTGTTCCTATATAAAATGAGCGTGGAGGATTATAATTTTGAAATTGCCAGTATATTACTTCTCCTTGTGTATGAAATGCAATAACTAATCTAAAAGTATGTTCTAAAGTGAAATTATAAACGGCAAGAGCTTCAGGTTCTGTTAATGGACCAAATCCAACGAAGTCGCGAGGAGCTGGAGATGTAAATCCTTGATTATACTTTATTTCTTTAGCTTTTTCCCATCCAGCAGGAAATTGTAAGTTTAAATCGACTCCTGTAGACTTTAAAAACTTCCAACCACGAAATTAATTTGATAAAATGCAGTAATCATCTATATTACAGAGTATTTCAATATTAAAGAAATATTCTGTATTTTTTTATTGGATTTTTTACTGTTAGAAGTGGAGAGGGAAAATGGATGAAGAACAAAGAAATAAAGTAGGATATTATTCAATAATACCATCAAAAGTACTATATAATAAAGAATTAAAGGCAAATGAGAAGTTACTATATGCAATGATTACATCTCTTGCATGTAAAGAGGGATATTGTTTTGCAACAAATAATTATTTTGCTGAAGAATTAGGAGTACATCCTAAAACAGTTTCAAGTTGGATATCAAATCTAAGAGATAAAAATTATTTAAAAGTTGAAATAGTGAGAAAAGAAAATAAGCAAATAATTCAAAGAAAAATTTATATAAATGATGTACCATATCCATTAAATAATGGATACATTTATCAATCAAAAAATGGATAGGCTATCCATCAAAATATGGAAGATAATAATATAAGATTTAATAATAAAAAAAATAATAATAATAAAGGTCATAGAAAATTTATTTCAAATTACGAAAATCAGAGAGAATATTCTAAAGAATTTTTGGAAAGTTTGTATGCGAATTAGAATTAAAAATTTAAAAAAATTAGTGAAAAAATTTTCTTTTCTATTAATAAATTTGAAGTAAAAAATATCTCCCAGTGGGCTAAAAAGGGTTTTAGGGATTTTGCCCTAAACAGCAAAAATGGTGTAAAAACACCAAGCTGGCGAATTTTGGGCATCAAAAAATGCTCTCCAAAATTCGAAATTTAATTTTTTATAAAAAAATTAAATTATAAAATTAATAAAATATTATTGACAAAACACGAACAATTGTTTATAATGCTTTTGGAGATGATAAATATGATATATAATTATAATAAATTGGTAAGAGATAAAATACCAGAAGAAATAAATAATATAGATGGGAGAAAAGCAAACTATAAAATTTTAAATGATAATGAATATATACAAGAATTAGATAAAAAACTTTTTGAGGAAGCTCATGAATTTATTGAAGAACATAGTGTAGAAGAATTAGCAGATTTAATGGAAGTTATTTATGCAATTATGAAAACAAAAAACATATCATTTGCAGATGTAGAAGTTGCTAGAGAGCAAAAAAATAAGAAAAAAGGTTGCTTTAAAGATAAAGTATATTTAATTAACGTGGAGCAAGAACAGATTGATGAACGTGAAGAAAAAGAATTAAATAAAGAATGGAGAAAAAATAGTTTATCAAATACTGAAAAAATAAAAAATATTTGCAATACGAAAGAACTTATAGAACAGATTCAAAAGATTAATATATTAAATTACGAAGAATTAAAAATATTAGCTAATAAAATTGAAATGCTTGATAAGAATTATACATCTGAATTAAAAGAAATTATATTAGATAAAGCTGATATTATAAGATTAAATAATTTAAAAGAAAAATACAGTTATGATGAAAAACTAAAAAAGGAATTATTAATGGAAATAAAAGAAATTGCAGATTATTATGGAATAATTATTAATAATTAAAATTTAGTTTATGTTAAAAATTTGGAAGATGTTGAGAAAAAAAGAATTTTGTGATAGAATTTATCTGAAAATGTAAATGAAAAAGAGGAAAATGATATGAGTTTGAAAACAATAGATTTATTCGCAGGTATAGGTGGTATTCGTAGAGGATTTGAAATAACTGGAAAATTTTCAAATGTATTATCTGCTGAAATTGATAAATATGCTTGCGAAACATATAACCATTTATATGGAGAAAATCCATATAATGATGTAACAAGTGAAGAATTTAAAGTGAAAGTTGAAAATACAAATTATGATGTATTATTAGGAGGCTTTCCATGTCAAGCATTTTCTATTGCTGGAAAAAAAGAAGGGTTTAAAGATAAAACAAGAGGAACATTGTTTTTTGATGTTGCTGATATTATTGATAGGACTAGACCAAAAGCATTTCTTTTGGAAAATGTTGAAGGAATTATAACTCATGATAAAGGAAGAACATTTGAGACAATAGTTGAAACACTTGTAAATGATTTAGGATATCATATGATTGGGGTTGAAGAAGGAATAGGAGGATATCTTGAAATTGATAAAGATGAAATAATTAGAAATACAAAAAATTTTGGTTTACCACAAAAAAGGTCTAGAGCATATATGATGGGATTTAGAAAAGATTTGATCCCTGATGGATATGTGTTTCCATCATTACCAGTAAGTAAGAACAAAAAAATATATAAAAACTTATATGATTTATTAGATAAAGAAGTTGCCGAAAGATATTATCTATCAGAATCATATTTAGAAACTTTAAAAAAACATAGAAGTAAGCATCAAGAAAAAGGAAATGGTTTTGGATATGTTATAGTTAATGAAGGAGAAAATCCTATTTCAAATACAATATTAGCAACAGGAGGATCAGGAAAAGAAAGAAATTTGATAAAGCAACCTAATTATACTTTTGGAGGAAAAAAAGTTAAAAATAAAAAATCAGAATTGAATTATGAAGGTATTAGGCATATGACTCCAAATGAATGGGGTAAATTACAAGGATTTATTGGATATGGATTCAAGGATGGAGAAAAAGAAAAATTTTCATTTCCAGAAGATATTAGTATAACTCAGCAATATAAGTTATTTGGAAATTCTGTTTCTATACCAGTAATTGAAGAAATGGCAAAATATATGTATAAGAGATTGGAGGAAATGAATGCAATTTAATAGAGGAGAATGGTCAGAATTATATGCATTATTAGAATTATTAGATAATCAAGATTTAAAAATAGTGAATGATGATTTAGAAATAATTGATGATAATACTTTTAAAGTTATAGGCTTATATATTCAAAACAATAATAATGAATACTATTTTGATATAAAAGATATAGATGTAGATGTATTGAAAAATAATAGAATTATATCAAATGTTGATAAAACAGAAATTAGACAATATAAAGAAGTATTGTTAAATAAGATATTAAGAGAGTTACCTGGAAAGGGGAGTTTCCCAATTCAAGAAATGAAATATATACTTGAAAAACTAACAGAAGGAAATAAAATAAAGTCATCATCAAATTTTAAAGAAGATATTAATGCAAAATTAAAAGACAATAGATTAAATACGATTGTAAATAAAGTAGGATATAGTATAAAATCTAGTTTAGGGAGCCCAGCAACATTATTAAATGCTTCAAGTAATACTAACTTTAAATATTTAGTAGAAGGCTTATCTAAAGATGATATTGAAAGTATAAACAACATTGATACAAAAACAAAATTAGTTGATAGATTAGAGTATATGAAGGATAAGCAGGCTAAAATAAAATTTGATGGGGTAATAAGTGATACAATGAATCAAAATCTGCAAATGATTGATTCAAAATTACCAGAGATATTGGCTGAAATATTATTAGCATCTTATGAAACAAAAGAAAAAAATATAAGTAAATTATTACACTATGTATCTGAAAATAATTTTTTAAATTATACAGGAAATTCAGAGATGTACTACAGAAAGAAAATAGGAGATTTTCTTTTAGCTGTTACATTAGGTATGATGCCTGGAGAGATTTGGAATGGAGAATATGATGTTACTGGTGGTATTATTTTAGTAGAAAATGATGGTAAAATATTAGTTTTAGATGCTATCTATTATAAGGAATATTTAGTAAAGTATCTTATTAAAAATACTAAACTAGATTCACCAAGTTCAACTAGATATAAAATGTTTGATATATATACAGACAAAGAAAATAATTGTTTTAATTTAAATTTACAAATTAGATTTATAAAATAAGAGAATAATTAACAAATGAAAAGCAAAGTATGAGAGTAATTAATAGTTACAGGATTATTTTGTTTTTTTATAATAAATGAACGAGGAGGTAAAATATGAAATTAACAGAAATATTAGAAGAAATAAGTGTTGGCTTTAGAAATGGAGATGAAAATAGCAAAAAATTAAATGAGTATGTTAATATGGTTAGAGAAAGTTTACAGGAACATGGAGCATTATATGAAAATGAAAAAATAGATATAGGAGAATTAAAGACAGATAACGAAGAAATAGGAGACACATTTTTACAAGGAAGTTATGGGACACATACAGCTATTAAGCATCCTAGTTATGATGTTGATGCTGATATTGGTTTTATATTAAGTAATATCTATGCTAGAAGGGATGCACGAGAAAGGATATATAATAGATTAGTAAGTGAATTTCCACAATATAAAGTTGAATTAAGAAAGCCATGTATTACAATAGATTTTAATGATGGATTTAAAATAGATGTAGCTATATACAGCAAATTAAATGATGAAATTTATTTTCATAATTCAATTAGTGGATATGAAAGAGTTACAAAAGCAAAACCTAAAGAGTTAATTGCATTTTTTAATGAGAAATATGCCAATGAAAATAACAAAAGAAGTATTGTAAGATTAATGAAACATTTTATAAAAATAGCATCACAAAATATAGGAATTGATGAAGATAACAAAATTCCAAGTATTTCTACTAATTTAATGGTTGTAGACAAAAATATAAAAGAATATGATGATAATGAAATGACACTATATCAAAACATAGTATTGATAATGGAGGATTTTGTAAAGTATGTAGAAGAAAACGGAACTAACGGTCCATCATTAGAAAGATTATGTGTTGGAAATACGTTTTATAAAGTAAAAAATATTAATGAAGTTATGTCAGTTTTAAGAAAGGTGCAAATAAATTTTAAAAATAAACAATATTCAGAATTAGTAGGAAATGTAGTGTTTGAAAAAATTACAAGAAAAAATAATACAAAGATAAATATGTCTCCAATGGGAACATTAGGTGAACTAAATGGATAATATAGAGAAATTAATAGGAAATTTTGATAAAAAATACAAAAAAGAAAATAAGAAATATATATTTGAATATAATGAAAACAGTATTTGCTATGATTATGTTAACAAACAATTTTTTTTAGATAAAAATTTATTTGCCAAACTTCCTCATGTAATGGCAGATGGTAGCCTCTGTTTATATGGGAATAGAAATATTCAATTGAACGAAAATGATGAAGAAATTTTAGTTAGAAATACTTTAGAAGTATATATACCATGGTTGTTTAATATGCCATCAGAAATAAAAGTAATAGAATTTATAAATGAAATAGAATATTATTTAAAGAAAATATATAAGAAGAAGGTAAATAAATTTAAAAATATAGATCATATATTTAAAATAATAAAAATTTCCACACCTATTGAATTGTGGGAAACTATAGATACAATTAAACTAAATAAAATCTATGAAATTTATCCCAATAAATATCCTGAATATAAAATATATATAAGAAAAAATAAAGACGGTTTTGTTTTAAATTATGATTTATACAACAAATCAAGGTTAAGAATATTGGGGCATGATTTTAAAGCAATAAATGAGAAAACTTGTTTTATTGGTGTTGGTTCAGTAAATTCATATATAATAAAGCAATGTTTAGCAAGGGATATCAAAGAGGTTGTTTTGATTGATAAAGATACATTTAAGATAGATAATGCATTTAGATTTGCTTTTCCATATAAAAATAAATCGAAGATTGAATGTGTACAAGAGTTTACTAAAATATTAAGAAAAACAATAAAAGTAGAGGGATATAATATAAATATCGATTCTAAGAGTTCAAAACAATATATAAGAAATTGTACAAGAATATTTGTGTCTGTAGATGATTTCTATTCTTGGTTGGAAGTATTAGTTTATCTTAAAATTAACGCACTAGAAACAGCAAAAATAACATTTGTGGGAATTGATGTTTTTGGAGGATTTGGTAAATTTATTAATACCAATAAAAACGATATAATTGAAGATGCCAAGAAGTTCCTTTTCTATAATGAAGGTAGTAGTAGAAGAATGATGATCGGAAACGGATGTGGTAAATCATTAGCAGTATATGATGAGGAAGCATTAAATAAATTAGCAAAAAATGTTGTAAATAAATGCGAAGTTATTGGAAGGGTGGAGAAAGTTGAATTTTAATATTAGTATTAAACAGGATGTAATTAATTTACTAAAAATTTATAATGTTTACCAATCTGAAGTTGGAGGAATGATATTTGGAAGAAAGAGGTTTAACAAATACATATTAATGACACTATCATTTAAAAAAGGTAAAAATACTAGTATAAATTTTTCCAATAATGACAAAATCATATACCAGCTTCCTGAAAAACAAATAATTATTGGTACATGGCATCTACATCCTATGCAATTCGAAGCGAATCCATCAATTATAGACTTGCAACAGTGGAAGTCTTGGGGGAAAAAATATATACATATTATATCTACTAAAAAAGAATTTAGAATATTTAACAGTAAAGGAGAATGTTTATATGGATATTTTTTTGAAGAAATGTAAAAAGATTTTTTTGCAGGAAATTATTTATTTTATAATTATAATTATACCAATATTTCTTCCAGATTCATGCATTGAATTAATAAAAAAAATATTTGAGTCATGGAATGGTACTGCAATAAATCAGGATATTACAGGAATAATAGTAAAGACGATACTAATGATTGTTCTGTATATTTTTATATATAGAATTAATTCAAACAAAGAATTTTTCAATGGGGATATATATGGAGATATTCCAATTTTATTTTATTATATTGCAAAATTTTTAGGATATAAGAAACTTTCTTTGATAAGGAAACCATATAATATTCAATTTAAAGTTTTAAGGAAAGATTTATTTGAAATAGTGGAAGATAACATAGAAGAAGATGGAGATGTTAATATACAAGTTGACAAAACCAATTTTAAATATTCGAACAATTTAAGAGAATGTAATTTAATAATTGCAGATACATATCCAATTGAAAGAGATCAAATTCCTGAAAATAAAAGAAATCTAGATTCTATATGGATAAAAAGAGATAAATCCAAAAAAGCTACAAGAGTTTATAGTCCTCAACTAATAAATGAGGTAAGTGAAAATGTTGCGTTGATACAAAAAGCAGGTGCAAAAATAAATTTGTTTTTAACTACTAATACCAAAAATACAGAGAGAATTGTAAAAGATGTTTTTATGAAAGGTGATAGAAGTAGTTATAAAATAGAAGTTTTTCTTCAGGAATCAAATGGAAATAGAAAATTTAAAGAAAAAGGAATAGAAGTGTAAGAATTAATTTATATTAAAAAAATAATAAAAGGGCGCTGACAAACAACTAAAAATACGTTATACCATGATTAATAATCGATTATTAAATCATTTAATTCGGAGGTGGTATAACATAAGCAGATTTACAGATAAAAAAGATTTAGTAGGTTGGCTTTTAGATTATATGAAACAATACAATATTTCTAATAAACATAAAGAACAAGTCTATCGTGTAGTTCTTAAATTACCAAAGAAAACAAATTTGCAAAAAGCAAGATTTATTAGATACTATGGATTACAACCAACTGAATTTAAAAAAGAAACATTATCAGCAATTTCAAAAGATCAAAATTGTACTCCAAATGCTGTAAGAAGTTCAGTTATTGCTATAAGAATTGCAATGTTTCGTATTCATGATGAAGATTTTTCAATATTAGAAAAAATTTATGAAGAATATCATAAATAATAAGATAATTTGTTAACCAAATTATTAAGTGAAGAAGTAAGAAAATTAGTAGAGATACTTAAGTTCTTACTTCTTTTTTTGTATTTGTCAAAAAAATTATTATTTTACCCGTCATATTTTTGAATTTAAAGTGCTGTTAAGGTTAGAAAGAAAAATTTTTTTCATTTTGCCCATAACGTTTTTGATTTTGAATCGCTGTTAATAGTAGAAGGGAAAAAAATTTAAATTTGCCCGTAAGATTTTTAGATTTGAATCGCTGTTTATATTAGAAAGAATAATTTTTTAAAATTTGCCCATAACTTTTTTCAATTTTAATTGCTGTTAATATTAAAAGAAAAAAATTTTAATATTGCCCATAAAATTTTTAATTTTCAATTGTTGTTAATAGTAGAGAGATAAAAATAATCTGAAAAATAGGGACAATTTTAAAATTATGTATAGGCAAAATGCACATTGACAAATACACTTATATTAAGTGTCATATTGAGCCATTTTCTTTAATATTCTGTATTAGTATGAAAGGATTTGAATAAGTATGAATGAGGATAAACACAACACAAAAGACAATAATTTAGAGTTTAATACATATTGTATTTTTACTGAAGATAAACAAGATATTAAAGATACGATAGGATTAGTTTTTAAAGATTATTTAGAAAATGTGAAAATTAAGAATAAGTAATTTTATCAAAATATTTGCAAAATTTAAAAGAGCACGTTATATTATTTACATAGATGATTACGGATAGGAGGTTAAATGCTGGATTTAAGAAGTCAAAGTTTTAAAGTACGGAATGTATATTAGACTATCTAGAGAAGATGGCGATAAACAAGAAAGCGAAAGTATCGGTAATCAAAGAAAAATTTTGCAAAGATATGTAAAGGAGAATAATTTATGTTTAGTTAAAGAATATGTTGATGATGGAATTTCAGGTACAACATTTGATAGACCTTCATTTAATGAGTTATTGCAGGATATAGAAAATAAAACTATTGATATGATAATTACAAAAGATTTATCAAGACTTGGCAGAGACTATATTAAAACAGGTTTTTATTTAGAGGACTATTTCCCAAAAAATAATATTAGGTATGTTGCAATAACAGATGGAATAGATACATATATTGATAGCACAAATAACGATATAACACCTTTTAAAGCAATAATGAATGATATGTATGCTAAAGATATTTCAAAAAAGATTAGAAGCGTTTTAAAGGAAAAACAAAAGCAAGGAGAATATATGTGTAGTATTCCTGCTTATGGATACAAAAGGCATCCTACAATTAAAAATAAATTAATTGTAGATGAGCAAGTAAGAGATATTGTAGAGAAGATTTTTAATATGTATTCAAATGGACATGGAAGTAGCGAGATAGTAAATTTCTTGAACTCAAATAAATATCTATCTCCAACAGGTTATAGAAAAACTGGACTAATTCAAGATGAGAACAAAACAAGTTATAATTGGAATGAAGTGACTTTATGCAATATGTTAAAAAATGAAGTATATATCGGAAATACAGTGCAAAATAAAAGGTCTATAATATCATATAAAGTTAAGAAATTTAGAATAGTTGATAAGGAAGAACATATAAGAGTTGAAAACACTCATGAGCCCATTATTGATAAAGATACATTTGAAAAGGTGCAATGTATCATAGAAAAAAGAGGAACAAATACAAAATTAAAATATGATTATTTATTACGAGGATTACTTTATTGTTATCATTGCAAAAGAAAACTACAAATAGTTTTAAAGAAGAACTCTAAAAGAAACGCAAAATCACATCCATATATAACTTGTAGTGATGCAAAAGAACGTGGATGTTATCCATTAAATATGAATTATGAGAAATTTGAAAAGCATATTATTTATGTTGTAAAAAAGATATGCCAAATATATGCTAATAAGGAAATTTTTTATTCAATCTATGAAAAATATCAAAATAAAACTCTAGATATACGAGAAGGATATAAGAAAAAAATAGATCAGATTGATAAATCTATATTTAATATAAATAATAATTTAGACAAGATGTATATGGATAAATTAAGAGGTGTTTTGCAAGAAGAAGATTATGTTAGAGTATCACAAAAATTTAATTTAGAAAGGACCAAATTAAGTGAACAAAAGCAAGAATTAGAAAAGAAATTAATTGGAACTGAAGATAAAATTAAAAACAAAATTCACACAAAAGAAGAAAAAGAATTAGATGAATTAATAGAAAATTTTTTAAAATTTGAAAAGCCAGATAAAATGTTTTTATACAGACTAATCAATAAAATTGAGATTGATAAAGAAAAAAATATTTACATATATTTTAACTTTTCAAAATTAAACTCTATTAATGAAAATCTAGATGAGTTCGTGAAAATTGAAAAACTAATAAACAATAACAAATTAGAATATAAATGTAGTTAAAATTTGAAATGTTTCGAATGTAAACGGAGATTTTGTTAGAAATATCTGAAAAATTTTAGAGCTAAATTGCGAAAAAATTTTGATTGATATTTCTTGCAAAATCGTAGGAATACCGAGAAACATTGAAAATTTAACTACATCATATTCTAAATAAATTGGTTGAAAGTTTTTTAAATCCACACCTCTTATATTTGCTTTCCAACCTGCTGGAAAAGGAATTTGAGGGTAATTATTTGCTATTAATTTGGTATTGGTATATAGAGAAGAATTTTTAGGAATCTCACCAGTTACTAAGTCAACACCATCTGGATTGACCATAGGCATAATATAAATAGAAGTATTTGAATATAGTCTTCTTGCATTATAACCATAAATATTTAAATTATTTTTATAGCAATAGCAATAATCAGCTAAAAATTTCATAACTAATGGTGAACAAATCCATTCATTTGCATGAAATGAAGCAGAATAAAATACTTCTTTTGTACCTGACCCTATTTTTATAACGGGAATGGAAGTACCTAATACACTTCTTCCTACATTAGTTATTTCAATAAATGGATACAAATCTTTTAACGTGGTCAGGTTTATTTTTAAAATTTCAGAACTATAACTTATGTTTGTAGGAATTATGAATCCTAAAGCACCACTATAGTATGGCTTAAGCCTTAACCAAGTATTTGTTCCGACTATACCGATCAGGTAGTAAACCATATTGTTGTTGAAACTGTATTACACTCATTTTGGTTGCATTTCCAAATATTCCGTCAATTTTTCCATTATAAAAGCTAAGTTTTTGTAATATATTTTGAAGAAATTCTACCATAGGTCCATTTGAACCTTTTCTTAAAGTTTTCATATTAACCTCCTAATTTTAGCAAATCTTTTTGTATTAGTATGTTATGAAGGAAAAATTGTAATTGTTAATATAGGATTATGGTTTAATTTATAGAATAATAAAATCTATTTTGATATACAAAATTATTGATAAATATATATTTTTATGCTAATATAATAAATTATGAGAGAGGGTAGATCTGATGAAGAACAAGTCTTTTGGGATGATTATTATATAAAAATGGATGTGCCTAATATTAAAAACTTAGTGTTACAAAAAGAGGAAGTAGAATCTGTTTGTTGGCTTTCTATAGATGAAATTAGTTGTTTAATGAAAGAAGGAAAATTTTTTAAGAATCACTTTGAAGAATTCGAAATATTGATAGAATGGTTAAAAGAAAGAAGAATATGATGTTGGAATAATTAAATAAAGAACAATTTTTGTTTTTTTAATTTGATATAAATAGGAGGAAAAAGTTATGAATGATATAAATCCTATTTTACATACGATTAGACCAGGAGATACATTATATAATTTGGCAATTCAATATTGTACTACAGTTGAAAATATAATAGATACAAATGCAACATTAGATCCATATAACTTAAGAATTGGTCAACAGATATATATTTATCCAAAATGTGGTTATTGGATTAGTATAAATGAAGTAAGGTTGTTAACTCAAATGAATTTAGTATGGGAACAACATATTATGTGGACACGAATGCTTTTAATTAGCATTGCAGAAAATCTAAAAGATTTAGATGCTACTCAAGCACGTTTATTGAGGAATCCTAAAGATATAGCAAATGTTTTTAGAACTTATTATGGAAATAACGTAGCAAGCCAAATTGAAAAATTATTAACGGAACACCTAGTAATTGGCAAGAATATAATTGTTGCATTGAAAAATAATAATGAAAAAGAAGCAACAGAATTGAATAAAAAATGGTATAAAAATGCTGATGATATGGCGGAGTTATTTAGTAGAATTAATCCATTTTATTCTAAAGAAGAAGTACGTAATATGTTTTATGAACATTTAAAACTTACAACAAATGAAGTTAAGGCAAGATTGAAAGGTAATTATGTCGCTGATATAAATGCATATGATATAGTTCAAAAAGAGATATTAAAGATGGCCCATTTTTTTGTTGATGGAATAGTAAGACAATTTCCAAATTTATTTAAGTAATATGATGCAAAATTTGTTTTGATTAAATAAAATCTAATATTTTAAAGAACCTCAAATTATTAAACTAAAAAAAGTTTAATAATTGAGGTTTTTATATTTTAGTAAAAAATAAAAATAGTCCTTTAAAATTTTAACATGATATAATCAGAAAAGTGAAGAAAGAGCTTTAAATTGTGAAAGAACTTTACTTTTATAAGATTAAGTGTTATACTACAATTTATATTTTTTAATATAGAGGAGTAGTATAATGCTTAAAAAATTATTTATAAAAAATTATAAAAATGTAACAGATCCATATGTAAGGAATAAGTATGGAATAGTATCAGGAACTTTTGGAATTACAACAAATATAATATTGTTTATCATTAAATTAATTATAGGCTTTTTGTCAAAGAGTGTTACAATTATGGCAGATGCTTTCAATAATTTATCCGACAGTTTATCTAGTATAATAACAATAATCGGTTTTAAACTTTCAAGTAAACCAGCGGATAAAGAACATCCATATGGCCATGCAAGATATGAAAATATTGCAGGTATTGTTGTTGCGTTTTTAGTATTTGCAATGGGTGTACTATTTGCAAAATCATCAATAGAAAAAATAATTAATCCGGAAGAGATTGTTTTAAATATTTCTACATATCTTGTTTTAATTATTGCTATTGTGATTAAATTATTACAAATGGCAGTATATTTAGATTTTGCTAAAGCAATAAATTCCAAGACCATAAAGGCAAGTGCAATGGATGCTAGAAATGATATTATAGAAACTTTAGCTGTATTAATTGCAATGGTTGTAATTGGAGTTTTACATATAAATATAGATGCATATATGGGGCTTATAGTTTCGATTTTTATTGTTATTTCTGCAATAAAGATGATAAATGAAACTATAAATCCTATTCTTGGAATAATTCCAAATAGAGAAGAGATAGATAATTTAAAAAGTAAGATTTTAGAATATGAAGGAGTTGAAGGAATACATGATTTAATGATACACAATTATGGAGAAGGGAAAAATTTTGTAACAGTTCATGTAGAAGTTTCTTCTGATATGAATATTGTTGTAGCACATGACTTAGCAGATAAAATCGAAGAAGATTTTAAAGAAAAATTAAACATAAATATGACAATTCATATAGATCCTTTAGATGTGAAAGATAAGAATGTAATTGATTTAAGACAAAAAATAAAAAGTATTTTAAATGAATATGATCAAAATATTCAAATACATGATTTTAGAATAGTTAAAGGAAAAAAATCAAAATTAATTTTCGATGCTGTTATACCATTCGAAAAAGATTATTGTGAAAAAGATTTGATTAAAATTCTAAATGATAATTTAAAAACAGAAGAAGAATATGACTTTAAAATTAATGTAGAAAAACCAATTTGTTAAAAGTATAAATTAGTTATAACAATTTTTTTGAGATATTAGGACTATTTTAAAGTAAAAGATGAGTTACTATAAATTTAGTAACTCATCTTTTAAAATTTTTTATTAATTATTTTCAGATTCTATTTTTACTTCTAAAAGTTTATTTTTTAATTCAGATTCTATTTTTACAAGTTCACTTTCAGCAGCAATTCTTTTAGCTTTTCCTTCTGAATGAATTTCTATTAATTTATCCAATGTTTCTATTAAGTCTGAGTTAGTTTTTTGAAGAGTTTCAACATCAACAATTGCTTTTTCAGATTCTGAGGCTACATCTAAAGTTCCTTGTTTTAAAAGTTCGCTATTTTGTTTCAACATATCATTTGTTATTTGAGAAACTTTTCTTTGTGATTCTAAAGCTGCTTTAGAATTTGCTAAACCTAATGCAATTACTATTTGGTTTTTCCAAAGTGGAATAGTATTTATTAAAGAACTTTGGATTTTATTTATTAATTCGCTATCATTATTTTGAATAAGTCTAATTTGTGGTGCCATTTGTATTGAAATTATTCTTGTTGTTTTTAAGTCATATAATTTTTTTTCAAATCTGTTTATTGTATCAGCCATATCTTTTACTGCTTGGACATCTAGTTGATCATTTGTTTCCTCAGCTTTTTTCTTAAGAGCAGGAAGAGTTACGGTATTTAATTCTTCAAGCTTTTTTTCACCAGCAATAATGTATAATGAAAGTTGTTTGAAATATTCTAGGTTTTTGTCATACATTGTATCAAATGTTGCAATGTCTTTCATCATTATTAATTTTTGACCTTCTAAAGTTTGTTCTATTTTATCAATATTATTCTCTACTTTGTTATATCTTGCAAGTAATTTGTCAAATTGTTTTTTGGCAGAATTAAAGATACTAAAAATTCCTTTTTGAGGAGCAGTAATACTTGCAGTGTCATCATTAAATGATTTTATTTCTGTTACTAAATTTGCTAATAAATCTCCAACTGCACCAGTATCTTTAGTTTTTACTTCTGTTAAAACAGAATCTGAAAATTTTGAAATGTTTTTTTGAGCAGATGAACCATATTGAAGAAGTTGTGCCGTGTTTGTTATATCTAATTTTTCTATAAATGAGTCTATAGCTTGTTGTTCTTCTAGTGTTAATTCATTATAATTTAATGATCTTTCGATTTTATTTTCTGAAACAGTATTTCCATCTAAAATTGCAGTTTCAATTTTTTTTGAGTCTACCTTTTCATCGATTTTTAATTCTAAATTATCCATATTTTTGTTAGATGATATTATATCATCATTCTCCTTTTCTATTTTATTTAGTTCTTTTATAAGTAAAAGGACCAAAAACTTTGTACAAATACTTGTATTAATCAAAGATGATATTTTAGTAATAATTATAAGTTTGAATTAAATAGATTCTTTAGTTGGTATACGACATCTTCAGATTCTGCATTTATACTTGCGGCTTCATTTATACTTGATATTTTACCAAGAGCAGCTATATTTGCATTATAACCAATTGTATAAATAGGAATATCTAAGTTTTGGATTATTTTACTTGCATCGTCTAATGTGTGCCCGATATTTGTTTCACCATCACTTAATACAAACATCATAAGTTTAGAATCTGGAACTTCTTTTTGTTTTTGTAAAAGTTCATTAGTAGCAACTAATATTGCATCAAATGTTGCAGTATTTCCTGAAGCAGATAAGCTTTCAACTGTTCCATTAAAATAAGCTCTTTGATTTAAATCGAATTTTGCTATAGGTAAATTTATTGTAACATTTGTACTATAGCTCATAAGTCCAATATAATTATTACTATTAATATATTGGCTACCGTTTATTAAAGATTCTTTTAATTTATTAATAGGGCTCCCAAACATACTTCCAGAAACATCTGCTACAAACATTGCTATTATTGGCTTTCCAGAGTCTTTCTCTTGTTTCCATAATTTTTGTGCTTGAATTAGTGTATTTCCATCATAAGATTGAACAGAGGCTGTATAATTCAAGTCAGTATTAAATCCATATGAATTTGCAAGATTTGTTGCTGCTGAACTTTTTGAGTATTTTATAAATAATTGTATAACTTGTGACTTTTCATCAGATAATGTTCCTACAGAATAAAGCGGATTATTATGTGGGGCTCCAAATGGTATAAATTTGTAATTATTTTTTAATGTTGAGTCATTTATATATGTTTGATATTCAAGTATAAAAGCATCTAATGATCCACTCTCTGCTGCAGTTCTCATTTGCATTGTTGTGTAAGATACAAATGGAATATTAGCTTGGAATGATTCGAAACCTGTTTTAGCTTTATCGCTTAATGGGTTAGTGGAATCAAAATAATTTAAAGTTGAAAGCAAAAAGTTTAATCCTGTTGAACTTGAATATGGATTTGTATATCCAAAATTAATTTCTTTATTAATTGTTGCTTGTACAATTGCTGCTAAATCAACATTACCATATGATGACTGTAGTTTAGAATATGTTGCATCTGAAATAAGAATACCAGCAGTATTTTTTACTAAAGCATCATCTATTTTTGAAAGATTAGCACCTTGAGCCTTTCCTAAATCTCCCCAAAGTTCATTTGATGGGGTAAAAGCGTCAGGTAAATATTTTTTTGAAGATATATAATCAATTGCTGTTCCAGAGGCAACTGAACGAATTGAAACAGAAACAGTTTTATCTCCAATTTTATAGTTTGAATTATTAAATTTAGTAGCTACTTCGTTTAGCCAACCATCAGTATTTGATCCTGCCTTTTCAGGTGAAGAAAATATTTCGATATTTATATCACCTTTACCTTCAACACTTAAAGGATATTGAGTAATTTCAGGAAGTTCATTACTTAAATTTGTTGATCCTAAATTTACAGTTGATTTTACAGGCGTTCCTGTACTATAATTTATACTTTTTAAATCTTGACTTAGTGACTTTAAAGCTTTTTCTGTATTTCTTTCTGATTCTGATTGTCCAATATTTTTAGTTGCTTGAATACCAACGAATAAAACAATTAAGAAAATAGCAATTAAAGAAAAAATCTTAGATTTAGGGTTTGAAGTTTTATTATTATTCATTAATATAAATCCTTTCTTTTTATAAATTTTCATTCTCTCCACGAAGTGTTTTTAACGAATTTGTCATATCACTTAATACATTTTCTAGTGTGTCATTAGATGCTGTATCATCTATTTGAGAAACTTCTGTTAACAATTTATTAAACTCGATTAGAATATTGTCATTGCTTTTTAAAAGTTTTTGTATGTATTCTTTGTGTTCTTTAGTTTGAGTACTACCAGAATCTGAATCAAAAATTGCAATTCTATTTAGAATTTTTTTGATGTTATTAAATAAAAAATTAGATGCTTGTTCGCCTAAATCTGTTAGTGCTGTGAAATGTGCTTTATTATTTTGCTCTAATATTTCATTTAAAACACTTTTCTTACGTGTAATAGAATCAAGTTGTGATAGTGCTTGTTTTATTTCAGTAAAAAATGGGGAATTTTTAGTAAGTCTTGATTCTAGCGCAGATTTATAATCATTTGAATTTTTTAATTTATCTAAATCGTATCCATATTTTCCTTCTGTTGAATGTGTCAAATAGATAAATTCTGCCGAAAAAGCGGCTATATTTGCTAAAATTGCTAGTATAAATAAGATAGCATTTTTTTCAAATGTTAAAGCATAAATTCCAGGAGAAAATAATGCTACATCTGCTATTGCAAGTATAATTGTTATTATTACTAGTTTTGAATGAATTTTGTTATTCACGGTCTTTTGCCTCCTTTTATTTTATTAAATTTTACAATGAATATTTTATCATATTGTGGGTAAGTTTTCAATAATAAATTTTGCAAAAATATAAGTTGTAATTATTTTTATTTTGATATATACTAAAAAAGTAATTTAGTAGTATCTTAATAAAAAATACTTAAATAGGAAAAAATAGGTCTAAAATTAATAATAGTTTAAGCCTAATGAAAGGAATGAAGTCAAATATGAAAATAGAGGATATTGAGGAATTAAAAAATAAAGCGAAAAATATAAGAAAAGATATCATTGAAGAAGTGTATAGTGCTAAATCAGGTCATCCAGGAGGTTCTCTTTCGATTGCAGATATAATGGCTGTTTTATATTTTAATGAGTTAAATATTGACGAAAAAAATCCGGATTATGAAGAAAGAGACAGATTAATTTTATCAAAGGGGCATTGTTCGCCAGCACTTTATGCAGCACTTGCTGAAAGAGGTTTTTTTGAAAAAGAAAAACTTAAAAGTTTCAGAAATATAAAAAGTAATCTTCAAGGACACCCAGATATGAACAAGGTTCCAGGAGTGGATATGTCGTCAGGTTCATTAGGACAAGGACTATCTGTTGCAAATGGTATGGCAATCGCTGGAAAGTTAGACAATAAAAATTATAGAGTGTATTGCATATTAGGTGATGGAGAGATTGAAGAAGGGCAAGTATGGGAAGCAGCAATGGCTTCAAGTAAATATAAATTAGATAATCTATGTGTAATAATTGATAATAATAATCTTCAAATTGATGGTACAATTGAAGAAGTGATGAACTTATACCCAATTGATGAAAAATTTAAGAGCTTTGGATTTAATGTAATTAACATTAATGGTAATAATATTGAAGAAATTTTAAGTGCATTTATAGAGGCAAAAAAAGCAAAATCTATGCCTACTTGTATTATAGCAAAAACAATAAAGGGGAAAGGTGTAAGCTTTATGGAAAATAAAGCCGAGTGGCATGGAAAAGCGCCAAGTGAAGAAGAATATATGTTAGCTTTGGAAGAATTAAAATAGAATGTAATATTTTTGAAATGAAAATGTAAAATAAATGTAGAATAATATTTGTTGAATAAAAAATCAAGTTAATGTATAATAGGATAAATATGAAAAGAGGTATACTATATGAGAAATAAAAATGGAATAACTTTAATTGCTTTAATAGTAACAATTATAGTATTGTTAATTTTGGCAGGAATCGTTGTTGTAACATTATTTTCAGATAATGGAGTAGTAAACAAATCATTAAAGGCAGCTTTTTATGATGAATTATCACAAATTACTGAAAATATTAAATTAGAATTGACTAATAATGCAGCTGCAGTGTATTTAGGCGAAACAGAAAAAGTTATATTTACCCAAGATTTAAAAGTAAATACAAGTGAAATGCCATCAACTCTTTTAAATGAGCAAGAAGCTTTAGGTGGAAAAGAAGAAGATTTATATTGGGTTCCGAAAAATCTTGGAAACGACAGAGAAAAAACATATGTATATGATACAAAAATAAAAGTTGTTTTTAAAGTAAATGGACTAAAATTAGGAAAAAAGATGATACATAGTATTTACGGGGCAGATGTTGATACTAAAGAAAGTAAAACAGCTAAAATGGATGTTTCAACAGAATATGGATATTATGAGCCTGATTTAAATGGGTTTGATTTAGAAAATACGTATATAGTGTATTATTCTTCTGATTGTTCTGATTATTACGCAGATATGAAGTTAAAAGATTACATTACAGCAGGAAAGCCTAAAACTTATAAATTGATTAAAGATGGAAATGAAGTTACCTATTATTTTCATGATTATAAATCTGCAACATCACAAAGTATATGGGGAAATGTTATTACAAGAGCCAATGGATTAGAATCATGGTGGGTATGGATACCAAGATATGCATATATTCCAAATTCAACTGGTAAAGATTTAGAAGTAGTATTTACAGATGTAAACAATAATTCATTAAATTCTGAAAAGACATTTACAGGAAATAATATGGGAGAATACATTGCACATTCAGGATTTAAAGTAGAAGAAACAGAACTAAAAGGATTGTGGATGGCAAAATATGAAGCATCTGTTTCAGAAAATGGAGATGATAAAATTGACGGTTCACAAAAATATTATAAGCCTAAAATTACAGGATATAATATTAATTCAACATATATAGCAACATATAATCAAGATGGAAATGAAAGTGGAAATCAATATTTATTAAAAGATGTATTATCAGCGGGATATAAAGCAAATACAGATGGAAGTTTAATATCAGGGACGGTAGATGAATCTAAATTCGGCGACGGAGAATGCTGGTATAACTATAGTAATAAAATTTGGGGTAATATTGTAACAAAAGCCAATGGATTAGAATCATGGTGGGTATGGATACCAAGATATGCATATATGTTAAGTAAAACAGATACAACAACAGATGTAGTTTTTATAACCACAAGCAACAAGCTATTTAATGGAGGAAGGGAATTAGGTCTATATACACCACATCCAGCATTTACATTAAAAGATGGAACAGAGCTTGAAGGAATATGGATGGCAAAATATGAAGCATCTATTGCAGAAAATGGAAATGATATCCAAGACGATGGGAATTTAAGGTATTATAAACCAAATTTAAAGGGATTTAATATAGAAAGTACAAGTATAGTAACATATAATGAAGATGGAGCAGAAACCGGAAATAAATATCTATTAAAAGATATTTTGAAATCAGGATATCAAGCAGATGGAAACGTTTTGATATCTGGAGAAGTAGATGAATCGAAATTTGGAGCAGGAGAGTATTGGTACAATTACAGTAAAAAGATTTGGGGAAACATTGTAACAAATGCAAATAATTTAGAAGCCTGGTGGGTATGGATACCAAGATATGCGTACATGTTAAGTAAAACGGATACAACAACAGATGTGGTATTTATTACAACAGAAGACAAACTATTTAATGGACAAAGTGATTTGGGATTTTATACACCGCATCCAGCATTTAATTTAAAAGATGGAACTAAACTTGAAGGAATATGGATGGCAAAATATGAAGCATCAGGAACCTTTGGAACAGGCGATGAGGAAATTAAATAAATTTTAGAAAGGAAATTTTTATATGAAAAAAATAAAAGTATTATCAATAATAGTTTTTATGATAGTAACAATATTAGTTATGCAAGAGAAAAGTTATGCGGGATTAACAGTTACTTCAGGGAATCCGACCGATAAAGTGACAGCATCTGCAGCATTTGCATATTGTTATAATTTAAGAGTGTCAAATTCTACATTAGGAGAAAATAAGCTAGATCCACATATGATGCTAAATTCAGATTTTGCTGCAGCATTATATTTATCAACAAGTATGTATGGAACAGGTAATTTAGCTGCATTAAGCAGTGGAGCTTATAATTATATTAATGGAAATAGAAGTGGTATAGGTGTACTTTTAAACACAAATATTAATGATCGAACAGCAGCTATGCTTGAAACATATAGTGGATCTTCTAATATAGAATATTTTACAAATTTAGTTGAGTTTGCAGATACTAAATATGTGGAAATATTACCACAAGATATAAATGCAGAAAGTAATAAAGGAAAAGCTTTTGGAGAAATTACTAGCTGGGGAAGCGACTCATATATGTATTCTTATCCAAGTAACTCAAATGCTCCAGGAGTTGCTAGAAAAGGCTTCTTATACTATACATCCTCTAATGATGCAGGTGGAGGATATGGTGTAAATGGAGGAAACTATTTTAGACCTGTAATATGGAATTAAAAATAAAAAATATACGTTTAAAAATACCAACCGTATTTTAAACGTATATTTTTTTAAAAAAACTATTTCTTTTTGTTTCTACTAATGATTATAGATGCTACAATTACTATAATTAATATAGCAATAATTAAAGCAACGCCTGGCCAACCTAAGATGGCAACTACTTTACTACCAACAGACATTATTATTCCAGCAAGTAAAACTCCTAAAGTTACAGCTAAGATACTAGTTTTAAAATCTAGATTTAAAAAGCTTGCTGCAAGTGTCCCTGTCCATGCACCTGTTCCAGGAAGTGGAACACCAACAAACAAAAGTAAAGCAATAAAAATTCCATTGTTTCCAGCTGATTCTTTAAGTTTTTTTCCGCCTTTTTCACCTTTTTCTAGACACCATGTAAAAAATTTTCCGATAAATTTTTTATCTTTTCCCCATATAAGAACTTTTCTCGCAAATAGGTAAATGATTGGTACTGGTAACATATTTCCTATAATAGCAATTGGATAATATAAAAATATATTTAGTCCGAAGACCTTCTGCAATAGGAATAGCACCCCTTAGCTCAATTATTGGAAACATACTAACAAAAAAAACTATAATATATTTCATAAATAATGGTAGACTTCCCATAATAATTCCTCCTAAATTAATACTTCAGCAATTTTTTCGTTTAAAATTTAAATTAAAAAAATAAAGCAAAAATATTTTAACATTTTCTTTAGAAAATATCAATATTTTTATTGATATTTATTTTCTTTTGTGTTAGAATTCAGTTTATAGTAAAAGAGTGAATTAAAATTATTAAATTAATTTGTGCATAACCGTTTTAAAATTTTGTTTACTAGAGTATATATAAGAAAGGGAGAAATTTGAATGAGCGATAAAAAATTTTATATAACAACACCAATTTATTACCCAAGTGGAAAATACCATATAGGTACATCATATACAGAGGTTGTAGTAGATGCTTTAAAAAGGTATAAAATTTTAAGAGGATATGATGCATATATGCTAACTGGTGCTGATGAACATGGTCAAAAAATTGAACAAGTAGCAGAAAAAAATGGAATTTCTCCAAAAGAGTATGTTGACCAAATGGCAGATATGGCAAAAGAACTATGGAAAAAAATGGATATCTGTTATGATGATTTTATAAGAACAACTGATGAACGTCATGAAAAAATAGTTCAAAAAATATTTGATAGATTTATGAAACAAGGCGATATATATAAAGGTGAATATGAAGGATGGTATTGTATACCTTGTGAAACATATTTTACAAAAACACAATTAGTAGATGGAAAATGTCCTGATTGTGGAAGAGAAGTTAAATTAATGAAAGAAGAATGTTATTTCTTTAATATGAAAAAATATCAATCAAGACTTCTAAAATATTATGATGAACATCCAGATTTTGTAAAGCCAGTATACAGAAAACAAGAGATGATAAATAACTTTATAAAACCGGGATTAGAAGATTTATGTGTAACAAGAACATCATTTGATTGGGGGATAAAAGTATTAAATGACCCAAAACATGTAATTTATGTATGGCTAGATGCATTAACTAATTATATTACTGCACTAGGATATGGCTCAGAAAATGAAGAATTATTTAATAAATACTGGCCAGCTGATGTTCATGTTGTAGGAAAAGATATAGCAAGATTTCATTTAATTTATTGGCCAATTTTTTTAATGGCGTTAGACTTACCACTTCCAAAGCAAATTTTTGTACATAATTGGATTATGATGAAAGATGGAAAAATGTCAAAATCAAAGGGGAATGTAATTTATCCGGAAATGTTAATAGATAGATATGGTCTAGATGCAACAAAATATTTTTTACTAAGAGAAATGCCAACAGGTTCAGATGGCGTATTTACACCAGAGAACTTTGTTCAAAGATTTAATGTAGATTTATCAAATGACTTAGGAAATTTATTGAACAGAACAGTTGCAATGTGTAATAAATATTTTGATGGAGATGTTCCTTTATATGTGGGACAAAAAAATGAAGTTGACAAAGAATTAGAAGAGTTTGCAATTAATACAACATTAAAATTCGAAAAATTAATAGATGAGTTTGAGATGGCAAATGCATTACAAGAGATTTGGAATTTAGTAACAAGAACAAATAAATATATAGATGAAACTTCACCATGGGTTTTGGCAAAAGAAATTGAAGAAGACAAAGAAGCAAAAGCAAAATTAGAATCTTCTATATATCATTTAATTGAAAATTTGAGAAGAATTGCAATTTTAATTAGTCCATTTATGTGTGAAACAGCAAAAAATATGTTTACACAATTAGGAATAGAAAAAGAAGAACTAAAAACGTGGGAAAGTTTAGAAAAATATGATAATTTAAAAAATATAAAAGTTACTAAAAAAGCAAATCCACTATTTATGAGATTAAATGTAGAAGAAGAAATAGAATACATAAAAGATAAAATGAATACAAAATAGTAAGAAGGGAATGTGATAAGAATGTTAGAGTCAATGGACAAATTAGTAAGTCTTTGCAAAAATAGAGGATATGTATATCCAGGATCGGAAATTTATGGAGGTTTATCAAATACTTGGGACTATGGACCTTTAGGTGTAGAATTAAAAAACAATATAAAAAAAGCGTGGATGAAAAAAATGGTCCAAGAAAATAAATATAATGTTGGATTAGACTCTGCAATATTAATGAACCCAGAAGTTTGGGTTACTACAGGTCATGTAAGTACTTTTGCAGATCCATTAATAGATTGTAAAGAATGTAAAACAAGACATAGAGCAGATAAATTAATAGAAGAATGGGCTCAAAAAAACGGAAAAGATGTTATAGCAGATGGTTGGAGCGACGAAGAAACAGTAAAATATATAAATGATAATAATATAGTTTGTCCAAAGTGTGGTAAATTAAATTTTACAGCAATAAGAAAATTTAACTTGATGTTCAAGACATTTCAAGGAACAACTGAAGATGCAAAATCTGAAATATATTTAAGACCTGAAACTGCTCAAGGTATATTTGTTAATTTTAAAAATGTTTTAAGAACTACTAGAAGAAAATTACCTATGGGAATTTGCCAACAAGGAAAAGCATTTAGAAACGAAATAACACCAGGAAACTTTATTTTTAGAACACGTGAATTTGAACAAATGGAAATAGAGTTTTTCTGTAAGCCAGGAACAGACTTAGAATGGCATGAATATTGGAAAGATTATTGTAGAAATTTCTTACTTTCTTTAGGAGCAAATGAAAACAACATAAGATTTAGAAACCATTCTAAAGAGGAATTATCGTTTTATAGTAAAGCAACAGCAGATATAGAATATAAATTTCCTTTTGGTTGGGGTGAAGTATGGGGAATAGCTGATAGAACGAATTATGATTTATCAAGACATATGGAAGCTACAAAACAAGATTTAAGTTATTTAGATCCAGAAACAAATGAGAAATATGTACCATTTGTAATAGAACCATCTGTTGGTGTAGATAGATTAATGCTTATGTTCTTATGTGACAGTTATAATGAAGAGGAAATTGCAGAAGGTGATATAAGAACAGTACTTCATTTACATCCAGCAATAGCACCATTCAAATTTGCAGTACTTCCACTTTCTAAAAAACTTTCTGATAAGGCTCAAGAAGTATATGATAATTTATCGAAGAAATTTATGGGAGATTATGATGAAACAGGATCTATAGGAAAGAGATATAGAAGAGAAGATGAAATTGGTACACCTTATTGTATTACTGTTGATTTTGATACTTTAGAAGATAATACAGTTACAATAAGAGATAGAGATACAATGAAACAAATAAGAGTAAATATTAATGAGCTAGAAAATTGGTTAAATAAAAAAATTGAATTTTAAAAAAAGTGTTGACAAATTATGTAAAATAATATATAATAATAACTATGATAAGGCTTGTTGAGAAGGGGCAATTTGCTCTTATCAGAAAAAAACGCCGAAAGAGGTGAAAAGAAAATGCAGTTATAATGAATGTATTTTCTAGCCACACCCACGTGCGTCGTGGACTCACAACTTGTTATGTTTATAAAATAATAATGGAGATAATTTCCGAGAGTATTTTTTTATAGAATTATACATAAAAACAAAAAAGTTGTGTTGTATTAAAAAACAATCTAGAATTATTTATAATTCTAGATTGTTTTTTATTTTAAAGAAAAATTTTTATGAATAGATTCTAAAATCAATATCAGGGAAGATACAATCTTTCTCTTCAATTTCTTTTAAGAACTTTTTATCAATTTTATTTGCTTTAATTTGTTCATATAATTTAGTAAATCTTCCTATATGATCCTTTATTCTTTTTTTAGCATAATCAACCATTGTTCCATTAGTAATTATAAATAACCAGTCGCTACTTTGAGCTAATAATAATTCACGAGCAGCTTGATTTAAAGCTTCTTCTTGAATACCAGTAGCACCTTTGAAAAGCCATGCAAGTTCACACATTCTGTCACCTGCAATATGCAAATGTCTATGTGCATAATCATTTGAAGGATTTAACCAAACTTCACTATAACCGTTTGCCCCCCAACTAGATCTACAAGGTTGGCACTGTTGAATTTCTGGATATTTATCAATATATTCAGATGGTGTTATTAATTCAAAATTACATTCATCGTAATAAATCTTTTTAAATAATATATAAAGCCAATATGGTCCTTCATACCACCAATGACCGTAAAGCTCAGCATCATAAGGGCAAAGAACAATAGGAGGTTTATCCATATAAGGAGCTGCTTCTGCAATTTGGTTAGTTCTACTATTTAAAAAGTGACCTGCTTGACGTTCAGCAGAATCTTTAGCCCATTGTAAATCATAATAGTCTTTGTTATCTGTTTTTCCTGTTATTCTATGATATTTTATACCAGTATGTACTCTAACTCCATTATGTGCAATATATGGTTTTATATAATCATAATCAGCCTCGTATCCAATATCTTTATAAAAATCTCTGTAATTGTAATCTCCAGGATATCCATTAATTGAACTCCAAACTTGTCTAGAAGATTCAATGTCTCTACCAAAGACCGTAAAGCCTTGAGGTGAAACAATAGGAGCTAATGTACCATAAATAGGTGTAGGATCAGCATATAAAACCCCATGTGACTCAACAATAGCATAGTCAACACCAAATTCTCTTAAATATTTATCAGCTTCTGGAACATATCCACATTCAGGAAGCCAAATACCTCGTGGTTTTTTTCCAAAATACTTTTCATATGTTTGAACTCCAACAGCAATTTGTGCACGAACTGTTTTCTCATTTACATATAAAATAGGAAAATATCCATGCGTAGCACCACAAGTTATTATTTCAAGTACACCAATATCTTGAAAATATTTAAATTGTTCGATTAGATTGCATTTGAAAACATCTCTAAATAGATGTAAGTCCTCAGAATATCTATCATAGTAATATTTAGAAAGCTTATTTACTCTTTCGTCATAAGTAGTTCTTTTAATTTCTTTTTCAGAAAGTTCTATTAATTGTTCTAAATAATGAATATATTTTTTTTGTAATAATTTGTTATCAAGCATTGAAAGAAGAGGAGGTGTCATCGACATTGTTATTCTAAAATTAACCTTCTCATCTACTAATTTTTTGAAATTTTTTAGAAGTGGTATATATGTTTCTGAAATTGCTTCATATAGCCAAGATTCCTCTAAATAGTCATTGCTTTCTGGATGATGAATGAAGGGAAGATGGGCATGCAATACAAAGCTTACGTATCCTTTTTTTTCCATTTTTTGATTCCTTTCTAAAGAAAAAATTGTATTTATATATATGTCTATTTATAAAATTTGAGGTTTGAATTAAGATTGTCAAACCTCAAATAATTTTAATAATTATTATAAATTTCATATATTTAAATAATTGAATTTTATTTAAATTTTGAAGAAAATGAATTTGAAGATGGATTGCCTGAACCTGGATTAGTAAATGTAATTTTGCCATTTTCTTCTGAAAAATCTTCATCTTTATAAAATTTTCTATATAATTCACGAAGTTTATGAATTCCACCGATATTTTGTATAAAAGATAGAGAGTCAATATCTTTTGCTATTATTGTATCTGTTTTTATATTTCTAAAATAAAGGGTATTTTTTTCATCATTAAATAATATTTTATCATTAGGTGATTCTATTTTGTTTGAAGATGAAACATATATATATGGGTTTGTTACAGGTTTTATATCATCAAAAGTGATATTATTTTTAATTTCATCATCATCAAAATGTATATAATTAGGATTAATTGGAATAGGTCTTCTTCCTAATTCTACAGTATAATCACATTTACTATCATTTATATGTAAATACCAACTATTGGCAAAATCATTTATATCAACTTCAAAATAATAATTCATTGTTGTGTTGTGTACTATTAAAACAGGTTTTGTTATTTCAAAAACATGTTTTCCATATGTATCTTGAAGCTTTTTTCGATCTTCATCAGAAATATCCCAATAAATAAATAAACTATTTGGTGTTTGTGCTAAAATTTTTACTACAGTTTGATTATACCTAAATGGCAAATCATAATACTCTGGAGTATATTTTTTTAGTTTAGTTATATCAATTTCTTCTTTAGATGAATCTTTTAAGTTTTTAATTTTAGATGTTTTTGAACTTGCCGTTTTCGGATTTTTAGTATTAGCTGAATTCTTTTGGGTTGTTTTTTTCGTAGCATCTAAAGATTTAGATTTTTGAGATGTGGCGTTTTTAGTTGTTTTATTTGAAGTAGTTTTTGTAGTACTTTTTGAAGAAGATTTAGTAGTTTTCTTAGAGTTAGTTTTTTTATTAATATTTACAGAACTCTTTTTAGGTGTTGATTTTTTTGAAATTTTTTCTTCTAAAGCCTTTTCAATTTTTTTAATCTCATTATCTATGATTTCTTTTGTTTTTCTAGCCATTTTTTTCCTCCCACGTTTTTAAATTCTTGAATATATCCTATAATAAAATCAAAATAAATTCAATAGTTTTTAGTAAATTTTGTGTGAAAAGTTGTAAGAGAATATAATGCTATTTGAACTATGCGTTCTAAAAAAGCAGATTTACTTTATAAATTTACTAAAAGTAGGTAAAAACATTATTTAGCAAGTATTGATTGAAATAGAGCTTTATTTTCTAATATTTAAATATAAAAAAATAGAAATTATAGTTGAAGAATTAAATTTATTATGATAATATAAAAAAAACTTACAAAATGAAGTATAAAGGTTGAACGCTAGAAAGGAATGATATAAAAAATGAGTTTTATAGTAGCAGTAGATGGACCAGCTGGAAGTGGAAAGGGAACAATAACGAAAAGAATACAAAAAGAGTTAGGACTAATAAATTTAGATACAGGTGCAACATATAGATGTGTTGCTTTAGAAGCACTAAGAAATGGATATTCAGTAAATGAAGAAGAAAAGATAACAAAATTGATTGATGATATGAACATTGAAATAGAAAACACTGAAGAAAAAGACATAATTTACTTAAATGGAGAAGATGTAAGCAAAGAAATAAGAAAAATGGAAGTTACAAAAATTGTTTCTGAAATTTCATCAATTATACCTGTAAGAGAAAAATTAGTTTTACTTCAAAGAAAAATGACAGAAGGAAAGGATGTAATAGTTGAGGGAAGGGATATTGGAACTGTCGTTTTTCCAAATGCAGATTTGAAGATTTATTTGGATGCTTCTGTAGAAGTAAGAGCAAAAAGAAGATATAAAGAAAATTTAGAAAAAAATATTGAATCAAACTATGAAGAAGTTTTAGAAAACATTAGGAAAAGAGATGAAATAGATAAGAATAAAAAATTTGGAGCATTAATAAAAGCAGAAGATGCTATAGTGGTAGATTCTTCGGATTTAACTATAGATGAAGTAACAAAAAAAATTAAAGATTTGATTGAAGAAAAAAGAAGAATATAATAAAAAGCAGAGTTTTGAAAGGAAGTATGTTAATTGTGAATAAAACAAAAAGAAAGATATTTGAAACTTCAATGAAACTGTTTGCAGAAAAAGGATATGATGCAACAAGTATTGAGGAAATAACCTCGACAGTTGGTGTAGCCAAAGGTACACTTTATTATCATTTTTCTAGTAAAGAAGAAATTTTTGATTTTTTAATAACAGAAGGAATAAAACTTTTACAAAATAGTGTGGATATAAAAATGTCAAAATATGAAAATTATTTGGATAAAATAAGAGCAATTGTTTTGATACAAATAAAAATCGTAAATAAATATGAAGAGATAATTTCTATTTTATTAAATCAATTTTGGGGTTCAAAGCAAAGAAATAAAAAATGTCAAGAATATATTTATGAATATATAAGTAAAATAGAAAAAACAGTTAATGAGGGTATAGAACATTCTCAAATAAAAAAAGGTGATGCAAAAATTATTGCTTCAGAAATTTACGGATTGATTTTTTCAAGTGCACTCTATAAAATGAATAATAGAGAAAATTTTTCTGTTATGAAATTATACAATCAATATGAAAATACTTTAATAAGCGGATTAAAAGTATAATGAAAGGATTTTAAAATGGAAGAAAAAAAAGAAATAAAATTTAATGATTTAAAAGAGATGCTAAAAATATCAGGAGAAAAATATGGAGAAAGACCAGCATATTATCTAGAAGGAACAACACTTGAAAATTCTAGAATAATGACACATGCTGAATTAAGAAAAAATATAGATTACCTAGGTACAGCTTTAATAGAAATGGGATTAAAGAATAAAAAAATAGCTGTTATTAGTGAAAATAGATATGAATGGGAAGTGGCGTATTTAGCAATAGTTTGTGGTACAGGTATTGTAGTGCCACTTGATAAAGCTCTTCCAAATAATGAAATAGAAAGTTCTATTGTAAGGTCTGAAGTAGAAGCTATATTTTATTCAGAAAAATATAGTGAAATAATGGCTTCAATACAGAAGAAAGGTAATACAAAAGTAAAGTATTTTATTTCAATGGATGCGGAAAAACAAGATTTCAATAAATTTTCACAGAAAGAAATAACTCAAAAGGGAAAGGAATTAGTTGAAAAAGGTAATAGAGACTTTATTGATGCCAAAATAGATAAAGATAAAATGTCTATAATGTTATTTACTTCAGGAACAACAAATATGTCTAAAATTGTTATGCTTTCACATAAAAATTTATGTACAAATATTATCGATATAGCAAATTGTTTTGATATTTGTGAAAATGATAGAATGCTTTCATTTTTACCATTACACCATACATTTGAATGTACAGTAGGATTTTTATATCCAATATCTGCAGGATGTGCTATTGTATTTTCAAAAGGAGTAAGACATTTTTCTGAGGAACTTAAAAATTATAAAATTACTGCATTAATATCTGTTCCTGTTATGTTTGAAAAAATATACCAAAAACTTATGAAAACAGTAAAAGAAAAAGGAAAGCTAGAGACAGTAAAAAAAGGAGCAGCAATTGCAGGAATATTGAATAAAGTTG
Organism: uncultured Clostridium sp.; assembly: GCA_900554175.1. Classification (GTDB taxonomy): domain Bacteria; phylum Bacillota; class Clostridia; order TANB77; family CAG-508; genus CAG-269. The sequence continues at coordinate 14,003 of USGK01000011.1, read as the reverse complement.
GAATAGATGTACGAAAAAAATTGTTTAAAGAAATACATGAAGGATTAGGTGGAGAGTTAAGATTAATGGTAGCAGGTGGAGCAGCTCTAGATCCAAAAATTGAAAAAGGTTTTAATGATATGGGATTTAACCTTGTACAAGGGTATGGATTAACAGAAACTTCGCCAGTAATTAGTGCAGAATTTATGAAAAAAAGAAAAGAAGGATCTATTGGTAAAAAAATGCCAAGTGTTGAAATTAAATTAGATGAAATAGATGAAAAGGGAGTTGGAGAGCTTTTAGTAAAAGGCGATAGTGTAATGTTAGGATACTTCAATAATGATGAAGCAAATAAAGAAAGCTTTACAGAAGATAGATGGTTTAGAACAGGAGATTTAGCTAAAATTGACAGTGATGGATATATTTTTATTGCAGGTAGAAAAAAGTTTGTTATTGTATTACAAAACGGAAAAAATGTTTATCCTGAAGAGCTTGAAGCTTTAATAGATAAATTGGAATTTGTTAAGGAATCAATGGTATATGGTATGCCAGCTGATGATGGAGATGTAACAATTAGTGTAAAGGTTGTATATGACAAAGATTATATAAAAGAACATTACTCAAATGCAACGGAAGAGGAAATACACGGTATGATTTGGCAAAAAATTAAAGAAATAAATAGAACTATGCCAAAGTACAAATATATAAAGAATCTAATTATAACAGACGAAGAAATGGTAAAAACAACAACTTTAAAAATTAAAAGAAGAGTTGAAATGGAGAAAATATTAAAAGAAAAAGAAAAAATGTAACAATATTGTAATAAATTTGTAATAAAAATGTAAAGAAAAAGCTTGAAAAAAATCTTGTAGTTTTTTGTAATTTGTTGTATAATCAAGATAAATAATGTAATAAACAAAGGAGGGAAGTTTACAATGTCTAAGTCTGGCATAGTAAATGTGAGAATGGTAATCACAGAGGAAAAAATATTATCAAATATCAACAAAATTGAAAAGCTAATAAATCCTAATAGCAAGAAAAAAATTGTTCAATTAGAAGAAGATGCTTATTTTAAAGATTTAATTGAATCAATAAAGACATATTTGATAGAATATCCGAAAAAGAAAAATTTCCCTATAAGTGTATATAATGCCGCATATGAATTAGTTGAGTTTGCAACAAGCCAATTCGAAGAAAATACAAAAAAAATTGAAGAATTAATAAGACAAAGAGAAGAAAATATAGCACTAGCAGGTGAGTTAAAAGATTTAATAGATGTAGTAGATAATAAGGAAAAAGATTGGAAATCTCAAGTAGAAAAGGCTGATGGAAAATTCTCTGAAGATATTATAGAAATATTAAACACTATTGGGAAAAGTAAGAGTAAAACATCTGAAAAATATGTTGATTCAATGAAATTGTTAAAAGCAAGAGTAAATAATTTAGAGTCTAATTTACATATAGAAATTGACATGGAAAGATTAGAAGATAGTTCAAAAGCTTTAAGTTTTATAGGAATTGAAATTGCAGATGCATTGAAATTAATACCTGTTCCTGAAGAAAGAGCTGTTCAAATTCAATCTGAAGAAAATTCTAATGTTGATAAATCTGAAACATTACAAAATGTTGTAGAAGAAGAAAATGTTCAAACAATCGAAGAACAAGAAAGAAAAGATTATGAAGATGCTACTACATTTGTTGCAAAAAAATCTTTATGGCAAAAATTTAAAGAAAGTAAAATTGTTAGAGCTGCAACATATGTATTTAGAATAAGAATAAGAATTGAATTACCAAGTAATGCACTTCCAGAAGGAAGAGGAGAAAATATTAACTAGATAAGTAAAGACTATATTACCATAGAAAGTACCTTATGATATTTTATTGTTTTGTAATTAAGACAAATGTATCAATATGGTATTTTCTTTTTTAATTTTTAGATGGAAATATTTATTATAAATATCTTTAAATGAAAATATATATGAGAAATTAGTTAATAGAAGAAATAAAAGATGGGAGATACTATTGTGAATGGATTTTGGAAAAATAAAAAAGGAATTACCTTAATTGTTTTATCTGTAACAATTATTCAGTATTACTTTTGGCTGGAATAATAATTGTAACTTTAACAGGAGATAATGGAATATTAAAGAGAACTAAAAAAGCCATTGTTTTATCAGAAGTTGGAGAAATAGAAGAGAAAATAAAGCTAAAAGTTCTAAATGAAGGAGAAACTGAGAGAATAACAGGTAAGCTAAGTAAAATTAACGCAAATATTGATAGTTATCTTATTGACAAATATAATGATATATTTTATGTAAAAAAACGGTAATTTGTATTTAGATTTTATAGCTGATTTTCCGAATGCAAAATTATATATAAATAATAAAGAAAAGATTGAAATGATAAAAGATAAATTGCCTGTTTGCTATGATGGAATGGAAACACTCAATGGGTTAGAGTAGGAAATTCAAAAATAGCTAATAAATATGGAGATAAATGCTATGCTTTTATAAAATATAGAAATGAGAGTATTCCAAGCGAGGATGGATTTGTTTTAAATAATGATATTATTACATTATCTAGATTTGGAAGAGGATATGATCAAATATTACTTAATAAAAGTAATTTTATTAAAAGTTACAATTTAGGATGGTCATATGTTAGTACAGTTAGAAAAATAGAAAGTAATACTTCTAATTTGGGTCTTGTTTTTAGTCTAGGTGGTGGTCCTGGAAATGGTCAAAAACAAGAATACTCCATTGACTTTGATGATATATATATTATTAATTTAACAGATGTTTTTGGAGAAGGAAGTGAACCTCAAAAACAAGAACTAGATGTAATATTTAGTAATTTTTAAATAATAATTATATAGAATATTATTTAAATGTTAAATTCTTTAGATTATTTTAAAAAAATATATAAAAAAATAAAAAAAAATTTATAAAAACTATTGACAAAAATAAAAACATACTATATAATTCAATATGTTCAATCGAATGCTCCCTTAGCTCAGTTGGTCAGAGCAACCGGCTCATAACCGGTGGGTCCAAGGTTCGAATCCTTGAGGGAGCACCATAATTTTTAAATAAAAATAGCAATTATATTGCTATTTTTTTTATGATTTGATAAAATAAATATATAAAAGAAAATAATATAAAGTTAAGAAAGGGAAAATCAGATGAAAAATAAATTAACAACATTTTTATTAACAATAATAATGATTATTTTGTTATCATTTATTATTTTAGTGGGATTTGTTTTATTTAGCGATATGGGAGAGAATTCAGCTGATCAAATCTATAAATTTGTTGGAGAAGATACTATAGAAGATAGTTCAAACACTGTAGAAAATAAAATATCAATAAAAGATGAAAATGTAACTGAAAAACTAAAAGCATTTTTTTCGTTAAATGAAAGCAATCAAAATAAAGAGTATTCATATTCGGCAAAAAGTTCAGAAAGCAATTATTATTATAATCAATTAAATAGTGTAGAAAAGATTATATATAATGGTATTCAAGAAAGTAAAGAAAATATGAAATCAGGGACATATGTAATAAATTATGGAAATAAATTTGCAGATATTTTATCAAAAGAAAATGGAAGTGAAATTCTTGGAGAGTATTATCAAGCAGCAATAGAAGCTTTTACGCATGATAATGTGGATATGTTTTATTTAAATGCCAATAAATTATTTTTAAATATTGAAATGACAAAAAAATTAACTAAAACAACATATAATGTATATATATCACCCGAACAAAATAAAACTTATTATTTAGATGGATTTACATCTGAAGCACAAGTAACTGAAGCAATTTCAAGAATTGAAATGGTAAAAGATAATGTTATAGCATCGCTTACAGGAAATACATATAAAGATATTTTAAGAGTTCATGATTATTTAGTTGATAATATTGAATATGATACGTCATATAAATCAATTGGATCATACGGAATATATGGGGCTTTAGTAAAAAATACGTGTGTATGTGAGGGATATGCCAAGGCTTTTAAATATTTAGCAAATGCTGGAGGAATTGAATGTGAATTAGTACAAGGAAATGCTACAAATTCCGAAGGAAAAGTAGAGTCGCATGCATGGAATGCAGTAAAGATTAATGATAAATGGTATTATTTAGATACTACATGGGATGATCCAGTAATTATAGGTGGGGGAACTTTAACAGCAAGAAATAAATATAGATATTTCTTAAAAGGAAAGGAAACATTTAAAAAAGATCATACAGAGATAAATCAATTTACAGAAAATGGCAAGAACTTTTCTTATCCGGAAGTTAATAATATGGATTATAGATAAACATATTTTATTTACAAAAAAGGAACTATTGAATTCAATTATTTTTATTCAATAGTTTCTTTATTTTTTTCATTTAATAAAAGTTATAAGTCAAATTTTTTCATTTCATATATTAATTTATCTTTTTTGTCTTGACTGAATTCAACTAAAGGTAGTCTTGGAATACCGGCAATCAAACCCAATAGAGTTTAAAGCACTTTTTACTGGAATTGGATTGACTTCTGAAAAAAGAGATTTTATAAGAGGTATAGCTTCTAGTTGCATTATTCTTGATTTACTAATATTATTATCAAAGAAATTGCTAGTTATTTCATGTGTGTATTTAGGTAGAATATTTGAAAGAACTGAAATTACACCAATTCCACCAATAGAAAGAATAGGTAAAATTTGATCATCATTTCCGGAATATATTTGTAAATCATCTTTGCATAAAAATTTTATTTCAGCAATCTGAGAAATATTTCCACTTGCTTCTTTTATAGCAACTATATTTTCTATTTTAGATAATTCTAAACATGTTGATGGCTCGATGTTTAAACCAGTTCTACTTGGTACATTATATAAAATTATAGGTAATGAGGTATTTTTTGCAATTTCTGTATAGTGAGAAATAATGCCTTTTTGTGTAGTTTTATTATAATAAGGTGTTACAATAAGAAGTCCGTCTACACCACATTTTTCTGCAAATTTTGAAAGTTCAATAGTTTGCAATGTATTGTTTGAACCGAGTTCCGGCAATAATTGGAATTCTATTTTTTGAAATATTTGTAACAAATTCTATGACTTCTTTTTTTTCTTGAAGAGACATAGTTGCACTTTCACCTGTTGTGCCACACACAATTAGAGCATCTGCACCATTAAGGATTTGAAATTCTACTAAATTTCTTAAAGTTGAATAGTTTATTCCATCTGGAGTAAAAGGTGTTACTAAAGCAGTTCCACAACCTTTAAATATAATTTTTTTCATTAATATCACTCCTAAATATTTGATATTAAAATAATATTAAGAGAATATAAAATATGTGATATAAATATTATAATTATTACAAAAAAACTACAAAATTTTGAGGACAAAAGTAAAATTATGTGTTATAATAGTAAAACAGAATAGGGAGTGAATAAAATGACAACAGAATTTGTAACAAATTATATTAACAGCAAAGTAAAAGGTGATGAAGATTTTATTAGATGTACATTTTATGAAATGCGAATAAAAAACAATCTTTCAGAAGATGAAGTAGATGACTTTTTAAGAGTGGCTAGAAGTTATTTTGAAAATAAGAATTACAATGTATATTTTACGGGTGCAAAATATACATATAAGGGAACGGAAAGAGTTGTTGAGTCTAATGAATTAATGATTGCAATCAAGGACCAAAAATAACAATAAAAAATATAAATAGAAAAGCTAGAAAGGAGAGAGGTAGAGTATTTTCTACATCCAATAATAATATGAAATTTATAAAAAAAATAGTAATTGTAGTAATAATTGCATTAGTTGCTTTTTTAGCTTGGACAATCCATGGTGGGTATAAAATGTATAAAGAGGCTTTAAAAGAAGCTCAAATTGAAGAAAAAGTAGTAAATATAAAGAAAATTGATAATTATACAGAATTTGAAAAACTACCTAAGACCTATGTTAATGCTATAATCGCAATTGAAGATAGACGATTTTACGAACATAAAGGTTTTGATGTAATATCTATAGGAAGAGCTATATTAAAAGATATAAAAGAAAAAAGTCTTGTTGAGGGAGGAAGTACTATAACTCAACAACTAGTAAAAAATATTTATTTTACTCAAGAAAAAGACTTTAGAAGAAAGATTGCAGAAATTTTTATGGCAGTTGAATTAGAAAATAATTTAAATAAAAATGAAATTTTGGAGTTATATGTTAATACGTGTTATTTTGGTAATAGATATTATAATATACATGATGCAGCAAAAGGATATTTTGAAAAGGAAGTTGAAAATTTATCAGATTATGAATGTATAATGCTTGCAGGAATTCCAAATGCACCAAGTGTATATGCACCTAATAAAAATCCCGATCTTGCGAAACAGAGAGCGGAACAAGTTTTAAATAAAATGGTAGAATATGGATATCTAAGTCAAGAAGAAGCAATAAAAATTAAAGAATAATTTGGGTGTATATATGAATTGGATACAATATATAGTTAAAAATAGAAATATATAAAGATAAGGAAGGAAAAAAATGGGAAATTTAGAAATTATAAAAAGAAAAGCGGTACAAATTTTTAATGAAGAAGATTTAGAAAAAAAATTAAAAAGTGGAAAAAAATTAACAATAAAACTAGGAGCAGATCCTTCAAGACCTGATTTACATATAGGTCACAGTGTTGTTTTGAGGGTTTTGAAGCAATTTCAAGATATGGGACATGAGGTAGTATTTGTTGTTGGTGATTTTACAGCAATGATAGGAGATCCATCTGGAAAAAGTAAAACACGTCCATCACTTACTTTTGAACAAACAAGAAAATCTGCTGAAACATATTTAGAACAAGCAACAAGAATATTAGATAAATCTAAAACCAAAATTGCATATAATTCAGAATGGCTTTCAAAAATGAATTTTGAAGATGTAATTAAACTTGCAAGCAAATATACAGTTGCTAGAATAATGGAAAGAGATGATTTTAAAAATAGATTTGAAAAGGGATTACCTCTTTCAATGCATGAATTATTATATCCATTAATGCAAGGATATGATTCAGTTGCATTAGATGCGGATATAGAAATTGGTGGAACAGATCAAACATTTAATCTTTTAGTAGGTAGAGATTTGCAAAAGGATTATGGGGAAGAAAGTCAAGTAGTAATGACATTTCCATTATTAGTTGGACTTGATGGAAAAGATAAAATGAGTAAATCATTAGATAATTATATTGGAATATCAGAAGCCCCATTTTCTAAAGTAGAAAAGAGCATGAAGATACCTGATGATGTTTTAAGACAATATTTTGAGCTTGCAACTGATTTACCAATTGAAGAAATAGACGAAATTATGGCAGGAGACATAAGAGAAGCACATTTTAGATTTGCAAAAGAACTTTTAAAAATGTATGATGATGTAAATGAGTTTGAATCTTTGAAAGAAAGATATTTAAATATTGCTAAGGGTGGAATTCCAACAGATGTGGAAGAATTAGCAGTTTCAGAAAGTGAAATTAATATTTGTGATTTATTAGTAAAAGCAGGTTTTGCATCATCAAGAGGAGAAGCAAAAAGAATGGTTACAGGAAATGGAGTAAAAATTAATTCTGATCCAGTAAAAGACATTACTAAGATGATTGAAATATCAGGAGACGTTGTACTTCAGTTTGGAAAAAATAAATTCAAAAAAATTATAAGAGTATAAAAATTAAAATATAAATATAATAGAATCTAGAGTTTCTAATTTTTGTCAATTAGTAGAAATTCTAGATTCTGTTTTTTTAGTTAAATCTAACATTTTCTATGTGTATAAAACGAATTTTTTTAAAATTATAATCTATTAATGGTTTATTAAAAGAATCGAAAGTGTGTGAAGCAATATAAATATTATTTAATTCAAAATTATTTATATTTACAACAATAGTTGAATGTTGAAATTCATTTCCTGAAAAAGATAGTTGGACTACATCTCCAATTTGAATATTTTCTTTTTCTGTTTCTAATCCAAATGGTCCAACACTTTTATTAGTAGTTAAGAATTTATATAAAAATTCAACTCCACTCCAAGAAGGAGATTTATTATAACCATTTTTATAATACCATCCGTTAATATTGTTAAAGTTCATAACATTGCTACCAGAATAAATGCATTGTGAAATAAAATTTGTGCAATCACCACCAATAGGATCGAAGTTATAGTATGCAGGATTTCTAGAAAAAGCCCACTTTTCTGCATATGAAATAGCTTGGGTTCTATTATATTGTTTAATTTTCATTAATTATAGTGTCCTCCATATAAATAAATTAATATTAATATATCTATATGGAGGAATAGTATTTTTTGTTAAAATAAAAAATACCTAAAAGTAATCTAAAAAGAGACAATAAGTATCATTAAATAAAATATAATAAGATTTATAAGATGAATTTGATAAAGACTAATTAAATATATCATGTTTATTTTTTATATTATTATTAGCATATAAGCTTAATTTATTGTCAGAATCACAAGTTCCTAAAAAGATTTCACTAAAATCGTTAAATCCTTGTTTTCTTATTTGTTTTTGAAGCCATTCTTCAGTATTACCTGTATTTTTGAAATTTTCTTTCATTACTTCGCCATCAAGAATAACGTTATAAATGATTTTTTCTTGTTTTGGTGTAATATTCATATCCTCCGGATTTAGAGGTCTTTTAGTTGAAACAGGAATAATACTGATTTTTCCATTAGCTTCCAATAAGGCGGTTTGTATATCGCTTAAATTAAAAAATCCCATATATCTACATTCCATTAAAAATTCAGATAAATCAAATTTTGCATCTTTAAAATTTCCTTTATAAAGTACGCCGTTATCGTATAATATTTTCGATTCTCCAGATATAACTCTCCTTGATTTTATGGATTTTGAAGTAATTAAAGATATAATAACTGTTGTGATACCATAAACAATAAGGGCAGTTAAAGGTTCTACAAAGTTATCTTCAAGAGATGTAGCCATTTCAGCAGCTATAGAACCAATTGTTATTCCGATAATATAATCAAACATTGTAAGTTGTGAGATTTCTCTATTGCCTGATATTTTTGTTACAATAAATAAAACTAATATAGAACCTAAAGATAGCCCAACAATTTTCAAAATAATCATTTAATAAAAGCCTCCTTGTCAAGTTTTATATTAGTTTGTATAGTTTTTTATTTTTTATACTGTTTAATAATTAATAAAAAGTGTTATTATTTTGCAAGTTCATAAATAGCTTTTGCATAAATTTTACAAGCAAGAATTAATTTATCAATATAAACGAATTCATTTGCTTGATGACACATATCGATGTCACCAGGAAAATTCATTCCAAAAGAAATGCAATTATCAAAAGCTCTTGCATATGTTCCACCACCAATCGCAATTGGCTCTAAATTTGAATTAGTTGCATTGTTATAGATATTGCAAAGTGTTTTTACAAGAGAATTTTCTTTAGGGACATATAAAGGTTCTTGAGTGTTTACTATATTGGTTTTTATAAGATATGAATTTCCTTTTTCTTGTATTTTTTTAGCAATATTTAAAAGAGAAGTGTTTACAGGAACTCTTAAGTTGAGCCCAATCTCAAGATTATTCTCGCAAATTGTAAAATTTCCAACATTTAATGTTAGATTTCCAGATTCGTCAGATATATCAATTCCTAAAGATTTTCCTGAATATTCTGTATTTATATTTTCTTCAAAGAAATTTAAAAGATTACAGTTTGAGCCAAAATAATTGAAAGTCTTATTTAAAATTATAATTAATGGGGAAATTGCATTTTTTCCTAAATCAGGGTGTGCAGCATGTGCCTGAATACCTTCAGATATTAATTCGATTGTATTTTCAGAAGTTTTTCTTATTTTTATATTATAATTAAATTTAGAGATTTCACTTGTTATAAATTGTGTAACTTTTTCTATAGAGTTTTTTGAATTGTCTATTTTTAAATCAACTTTACAATATTTAGGAACTACATTTATAGCATTGTTATTACAATCAATATTATAAATTTGTATAGGAGAATTTGAGTATTTTGTATAATCTTCTTTTAGATAAATTGTTTCAATTCCTTTTTCTGCATAGATACATGGAAAATCTGCATCAGGACTAAAACCAATAGTTGGCCATTCTTCTACTTTTTTATAATGTGAAATGCATTCCCATGATTTTTCTTCATTAAGTCCTAAAATTAAACGTACTCTTGAGTTAATTTTTAAATTACCTTTTACTGCTTTCATTGCATATAAAGCTGCAATTACAGGACCTTTATCATCAATTGAACCACGTCCATAAATTTTTCCATTCTCTATTTTAGCTCTAAAAGGATTTGAATTCCATCCATCTCCACTAGGAACAACATCTAAATGTCCTATTATTCCAACTAATTTTTCACCTTCTCCAAATTCTATATAGCCACAATAATTGTCTATATTTTTGGTTTTAAAACCTAATGACTTCCCGAGTGAAAGTGCGTAATCAAGAGCTTTTTTGGCACCTTCTCCAAATGGCATGGAAGGGTCATTTGTTTCTTCAGAAACACTGGGAATGTTTATTAGAGCACACACTTTATTTATTATTTCATCTTTTGAATTTTCAATGTATTTTTCTAACATAAAATCACCTCGTATTTTTTGAAAATTATATTATAAATAATATTAAAAGGCAATGAATTTTATTTATATTTTTCAATGATTAGTATTTTAAAAGTTTTTAAAAACATATAAATATTTGCTAAATATATGAAGAAAAGTGTAATTTGGCAATTTTTACAAATTGATTTTTTATCATACAGATGCTATAATATAGATAAATAATCTGAAGGGAGATTAACTTTATGAATAGCCAAATACTACGAAAAATACAAATGGATATTCGGGATAATTTTTCACCATGAGGAAGATAAACGTGTTTTCCTAACAAGTCTTGTAAATGAAAATATTGTTTATTTTGGAGATATTGAACAATTGGAGTGTCCTATTGAAGAATTTTCGGCTACTGGGCTTGAACTAATTGGATATTTTCGATTAAGTTTAAAAAATAACCTTTTTTTGATTAAGGACTAGGTGGCTTGGGAATGAACTCTGTATTGTACAGGGTTCATTTCTTTTAATAGAGATACAAGGATATATTTCTTGTATTTTTTGTATAAAAGTGGTAAACTATAAAAAATAAATATTAACTAATTTTGGGTCATAGAGGGAGGAAATATGTTTAAATTACACTCAGAATTTAAGCCAACAGGCGACCAACCACAAGCAATAGAATACCTATCAAAAGGAATAGAAGAAGGTAAGAAATTCCAGACCTTACTTGGCGTTACAGGATCACGGAAAAACTTTTACAATGGCAAATATTATAAATAAAGTGCAAAAACCAACACTAATTTTAGCACACAATAAAACATTAGCAGGACAACTATATTCCGAATTCAAGGAGTTTTTTCCGGAGAACAGGGTTGAATATTTTGTATCTTACTATGATTATTATCAGCCTGAAAGTTATATTCCACAGTCTGACACATATATAGAAAAAGATGCATCAATAAATGATGAAATAGATAAATTAAGACATTCAGCAACTGCATCACTTTTCGAAACAAGAGATGTAATAGTAGTTGCATCAGTTTCATGTATATATGGACTTCGGAGATCCTATTGATTATGAAAATATGATAGTATCTTTAAGACCTGGTATGCAAGTAGATAGAGATAAAGTATTAAAAAAATTAATTAACATGCAATATTCAAGGAATGAGATTGATTTTAAAAGGGGTACATTTAGAGCAAAAGGAGATATTGTAGAAATCTATCCATCAGATCAAAGTGAATCAGCAATACGAGTCGAATTTTGGGGAGATGAGATAGAAAAGGTTTCAGAAATTAATCCTTTAACTGGAAAAACAATAGGATTAAGGGAACATGTAATGGTTTTTCCAAATTCTCATTATGTAACTTCAAAAGATAAAATGGAAAGAGCTATTATTTCTATTGAGGAAGAATTAAAGCAAAGAGTAGAATATTTTAAATCTAAAAATAAATTGATAGAGGCACAAAGAATAGAAGAAAGAACAAACTTTGATATTGAAATGATGAAAGAAACAGGCTTTTGTCAGGGAATAGAAAATTATTCAAGACACATTTCAGGTAGAGAGCCTGGAAGCCCTCCATTTACACTATTTGATTATTTTCCAAAGGACTTTTTACTTTTAATTGATGAATCACATGCAACTATTCCGCAAGTAAGAGCTATGTATAATGGTGATAGAGCGAGAAAAGATTCTTTGGTAAATTATGGATTCAGACTTCCTTCAGCTTATGATAATAGACCATTAACATTTAAAGAATTTGAAGAAAGAATAAATCAAGTGGTATTTGTAAGTGCTACACCAGCAGATTATGAAAAGGAACATTCTAAAGAAAATGTAGTTGAACAAATAATAAGACCAACAGGACTATTAGATCCTAAAATTGAAGTAAAACCGGTTGAAAATCAAGTAGATGATTTAATTGAGCAAATAAGAATTAGAGTAGAAAGAAATGAGAGAGTTTTAGTTACAACATTAACTAAAAAAATGGCAGAAGATTTAAGTTCATATCTTAAGAGTCTTGATATAAAGGTAAATTATATGCATTCAGATATAAAAGCACTTGAGAGAATGGAAATAATAAGAAATCTTCGTTTAGGAGAATTTGATGTATTAGTTGGAATAAACCTTTTAAGAGAGGGACTAGATATTCCAGAAGTTTCATTAGTTGCAATACTTGATGCAGATAAAGAAGGATTTTTACGTTCAGAGCGTTCTTTAATTCAAACAATAGGAAGAGCTGCAAGAAATACAGATGGAACAGTCATTATGTATGGAGATGAATTAACAGATAGTATGGAAAAAGCAATAAAAGAAACAAATCGTAGGAGAGAAATACAGGAAAAATACAATAAAGATAATAATATAATTCCTACAACAATAAAGAAGGATATTAGAGAAACAATAAAAGCAGTGAGAGTAGAAGATATTAATGTTGAATATAAATATGAAAAAGATGAAGATATTGAAGGTATTATTTCAAAATTAACTGAAGAAATGTTAAAATATGCAGCAGATATGGAATTTGAAAAAGCAGCAGAAATTAGAGATAAAATTAAAAAATTGGAGGAGTTACTTTAAAAGAATAAGTGTGTCAAAGTTTGATTTAAAATATATGGTTCAATATATTAGTTTATATAATAAAAGTATATTAAATAAAAATGTAATTTAGAAATTTTCCTAAATTACATTTTCTATTTCTTCCCAAATTCTGTCAGAATAAATCTTCTTTTCTGATGAAAAAGGTAATGTTAATATATCTCCAATAGGGTTGATTTGTTTTTGAAGGTTTTTAGCAGTATCTAGTACTTTTGTTGGAGCAATTTTGTCTGCTTTGTTTGCAAGAATAATACAAGGATGGTTTGATGAAATAATATAATTGTACATTAATTTATCATTTTCTGTAGGATTATGCCTAATATCTATTAAAAATATAATTAAAGATATTTTATTTTCAGTAGAAAGATATTCTTCAATAAAAGTTCCTACTTTTACTTGTTCTTTTTTAGACATTTTACTGTATCCATAACCAGGTAAATCGACAAAATAGAATTCTTCATCAATATTGTAGAAATTAATTTGCCTTGTTTTTCCTGGCTCTGAACTTGTTCTTGCTAAACTTTTTCTATTTATCATAGTATTTATAAAACTTGATTTTCCAACATTTGATTTTCCAACTAACACAATCTGTGGTAAGTCATTTTTAGGATATTGCTTAGGACTAACTGCTGAAATTTCAAATTTTGGGTTTTTGATGATATGTTTTGGTTCCATTTATATTTCCTTTCATTTTTTATATAAATGATGATAACATAATGTAAAGAAAAATTCAAGAAGAAGTTATTAAAAATAATTTTAAATGAAATGTAGTGTTACAATTGATGTGAAACAAAAAAGTATAGAAAAAAAGTGATTCAAG
>USGK01000010.1 GCA_900554175.1 uncultured Clostridium sp. | reverse complement strand
TTTGACTAGTCTTATTTTTTTTATTATATTTTGCCACGAAAAATTTAACTCATATATTTTATTATAACTACAAATTACTTATTTTTTCTATTTTATATTGAATTTATTAATATAATTATCTATAAGCTATGAACTGTAACTCATTATAATTCATAGCTTATAAAATATTTTTTATTTTTCTATTTCTTGAGCCTCTTTAATCATTAAATCAGAGAAAACTGCATATCCTATTGCTGGATTATCTATCATTACATTTGTTACACATCCAATAAATTTATCATTTTGTATAATTGGACATCCACTCATTCCTTGTATTATTCCACCTGTTTTATTTAATAATTCTTCATCCTTCACTTTTATTTGCATACTTTTATTATTATCGTTATTCTTTAAATAAATTTTTTCAATTTCTATTTCATATTCTTTTGGACTTTCACTATCTAAACTACATATAATCTTTGCCTTTCCAAGTTCTATATCATTTCTATCTGCAACTTCATATTCTTTAAAATCCTTTATATTTAAATCTCCAAAATTATCTATCTTCCCATATATTCCTAATTTAGAATTTTTATAGATTTTACCTATATCTTTTTGATTTTCTATTGTTCCTTGTATTCTCCCCGGTTTTCCTTTTACTCCTTTAATTATTGATAATATTTTTGTAGTTATAAATTCACCATTTGATATATCAATTAGATCCCCTGTATCTATATCTGTTATACCATGACCCAAGGCTGCAAATGTTTTAGTTTCAGGATTATAAAATGTTAAAGTTCCTATTCCTGCAGCACTATCTCTTACCCACAAACCAATTTTATACTCTTTTTCACTTGTCTTTGAAGGTGTAATTGAACATTTCTCTTCTTTGCCATCTCTTAAATACGTGATATTTAACACTTCACCATTAGAATTTTTTATTAAATTAAGTAAATCTTCTGTATCTATTAAATTTTTTTCATTTACTTTTATTATTGTGTCACCTTCTTTTAATCCTGTTGTTTCATATGGCTTTATTTTTTCATTATTTTCATCAACTACCTCACCTAGTCCAACAATTAACACTCCATTTGTATATAACTTTAGTCCTCCTACTTGTCCTACAGGTACTACACTCATTTTTTTGATAACACTTACATTTACATCTTTTATAGTAAAAAGATCAAATAATTTTACTTTAGCAGTGATTTCTGTATTCTTGGAACTTACTGTTTCATTTAAATCTGATGAAACATCTATTAATTTTTCTTGATTATCTTCTAAATCTAGAGATAATCCAAAAAAATTACCAAAATCTAATTTCTCTCCCTGAAAAATTATAGTTTCATTTGGTATATTATTTATTTTACAAACATAAATATATATAAAAATTAATAATATAATTAATAAACTTCTTATAACTTTTTTCATTTTAAAAACCTTTCACCTTCAAAAGTTATTATTTCTTTTTTTAATGATTTTTATTATATTTTTTTATTATATTTATTAATTTGAATATTTCTACATTTTTATTTTATACGATACTTCAATTTTTTTGTAATTTTTTATAAAAAATCACAAAATCTATTGTTTTTTTTTTTTTATTGTGCTATTATAGATATGTTCTTTTTAGGGGTATAGTGTTAATGGTAGCACATCGGTCTCCAAAACCGCCTGTGAGGGTTCGAATCCTTCTACCCCTGCCATAAATAATTAAAAGTAGCTATTAATTATGATAGCTACTTTTTAATTTATTCTATAACTTTTTTGAATTCTTCATCATGTTTTAATCTATCACTTAGATAATGAAAAGCAACTTTATTTTGCTTAACTGCAATCTCAGCTATTTCCTTATTATCACGTAATCTAAAACTTGCATATTTTATAATAATACCTTTATTTGAAACTGCATTTCTTACAATTTCTTCATCATCTCTAAGCTCCTCACTTGCAAAATAAAGAGTTTGACCATATGTTTTTACACTAGCTAGAATAACATCTCTATCTGCACGTAATTTTTCAGATGCATAGCATGCAGTCCAGGGGGCAGATTTTATCGCAAGCAAAAGTACATCTTTGTTGTCTTTTAACCTATCTGAGGCAAATTCCAAAGCTTCACCATCATGGGTTAAAGCTTCTTTTACAACTTCTTCATCGTCTCTTAAGCTTTCACTTGCAAATTCTAATAATTTTCCCTGAACTGCTACCTGCTGTAAAACATAATCTTTATTGTCACAGTTTTTTTTCATTTCTGTTACTTCTTTTGCTTCCATGACTTTTTCTCCTTATTTTTAAGCAGTTACTTTGGGTTGAGCTTTTTTTACAAAAGTTTGCTTATCAGTAACAGCTCTCGTTTCATCAATTACTATTTTGGGATTTTCTCCATTTATAACTGTATCCTTTGTTATAATACACTTAGAAATTTGGGGATTTGAAGGAATATCAAACATTATATCTGTCATTATTTCTTCAATTATAGATCTTAAACCTCTAGCTCCTGTTTTTCTTTCTATAGCTTTATCAACTATTGCTTCTATTGCATCTGGTTTTATTTCTAATTCTACCTCATCCATTTCCATAAGTTTTTTATATTGTTTTATTAAAGAGTTTTTTGGCTCAACCAAAATCTTACTTAGAGCTTCTTTATCTAATTCTTTTAAAGTAGCTACAATTGGTAGTCTGCCTATAAACTCTGGTATTAATCCAAATTTCAATAAATCTTGTGGTAATAATTCCTCTAAAATTTTACTTCTATCTTGCTCTTTTTTTGATTGTATATTTGCACCAAATCCCATAGATTTTTGACCAGTTCTGTCTTTTATAATATTTTCTAACCCTTCAAAAGCACCCCCACAGATAAACAATATATTTGAAGTATTTATTTGAAGTAACTCTTGATGCGGATGTTTTCTTCCCCCTTGTGGAGGAACAGATGCAACAGTTCCTTCAACTATTTTTAATAATGCTTGTTGAACTCCTTCACCACTTACATCTCTTGTAATTGAAGGATTTTCTGACTTTCTAGTAATTTTATCTATCTCATCTATATAAATTATTCCTTTTTCAGCCTTCTTTATATCTCCATCAGCAGCTTGAATAAGTTTTAAAAGAATATTTTCAACATCTTCACCCACATATCCAGCTTCCGTTAAAGTAGTAGCATCTGCTATTGCAAAAGGTACATTTAATATTTTTGCCAAAGTACTTGCTAAAAGAGTCTTTCCACATCCTGTTGGTCCTAATAATAATATATTACTTTTTTGAATTTCTACATCATCTTTATGCTTTTCATTTTCTTCATGATTAATCCTTTTATAGTGATTATACACAGCAACAGATAGTATTTTTTTAGCTTTATCTTGACCAATTACATATTCATCTAATATATTTTTTATTTCTTCTGGACTTGGTATTTTTTCAAGTCCTGCTAAAGTGTATTTTTCATCATCTTCATCATATTCTTCATTTCCAATTATGCTATTACATAAATTAATACATTCGTCACAAATATAAACTCCAGGTCCTGCAACAATTCTTTTTACACTGTTTTGTGGCTTACCACAAAAAGAACAAATTACATTTTTAGTTGTATCTTTTTTAGGCATAACAAATTCTCCTTATTTAATTTTATTTTCTTTTATATATTATTTCATCAATTAATCCATATTCTAAAGCTTCTTCAGCAGTCATATAATTATCTCTTTCAGTATCTTTCATTAATTGTTCAACAGGTTTACCTGTATTATCTGCTAATATTTTTGTTAATCTTTCTCTTGTTTTAATCATTTGCTCAGCATGAATTTTTATGTCTGTTGTTTGGCCTGAAATTCCACCACCTGCAATTAAAGGTTGGTGAATCAATATTTCAGCATTTGGTGTTGCAAATCTTCTTCCTTTCGCTCCATTTGATAAAAGTACTGCACCAAAGCTTGCTGCTAACCCTAGACAAATTGTACTTACAGGACATTTTATATAATTCATTGTGTCAACAATAGCTAATCCATCTGTTACACTACCACCTGGTGAATTTATATATAATGATATTTCTTTATCTGGATCCTCAGATTCTAGGAATAACATTTGCGCAATAACTAAACTTGCAGTTGTTGCATTTACATCCTCTCCTAAAAATATAATTCTATCCTTTAAAAGTCTTGAGAAAATGTCATATGAACGTTCTCCTTTACTTGTTTGCTCAATTACATATGGTACTAAACTATCTTTTTTTTCAAACATAATAACTCCTCCTTATTTTAAAAAACAAAAAGCTAGGTTGTAACATTTTTTAAATTTATTAACCCCCTAACTTTTCCCAATTTATAATTTGACTATTTTGTAGATTTTTTTTCTGCCTTTTCTTTTTTTTCTTTTTTCTCCGATTTTGTTTCATTTTTCTTTTCTGCTTTTGCCTTCTTTGTTTCTTTAACGTTTTCAATTAATAAATCAATTGTTTTTTCGTTTACAATTCCTTCTTCTATGTATTTTTTAACATTTTCATTCTTTAATAAATCTTCTTCATTTCTGCCATAATTTTTAGCCATTTCTTTTATTTTTTCAGTAACTTCTTTTTCTGTTGCTTTTATATCTTCTTTAGCAGCAATTGCTTCTAAGACAAGTCTTGATTTTATAGCTTCTATAGCTTGTGGTTCAGATTCTTTTCTAAATTCAGCTTCTGTTTTATTAAGCATTTTCAAATATTGCTCTAATTTTAAGCCTTGATATGACATTCTTTGTTCCATATCTTTTATCATATTATCAACTTCAAGTTCTATCATTCCTTCTGGAATATCTATTTTTGAATTGTCACATATTGCTTTCATTATTGCTTGTTCTTTTTCATATTTAGCTTTATCTTGCATTTGTTTTTCTAATTTTTCTTTTACTGAATTTTCTAATTCCTTTAATGTATCAAATTCGCTTACATCTTTAGCAAATTCATCATCTAATTTTGGCATTTCTTTTTTCTTAATTGCATGTAATTTTACTTTGAAAGTTGCTTCTTTACCTGCTAAATCTTTAGAAAAATATTCTTTTGGGAATGTTACTTTTATATCTTTTTCTTCATCAATATTCATTCCAATTACTTGATCTTCAAATCCTGGTATAAAAGATCCACTTCCAATTTCTAAATCATGTCCCTCTGCTTTTCCACCATCAAATGCAACACCATCTACAAATCCTTCAAAATCAATTGTAGCTATATCTCCATTTTCAACAGCTCTATCATCTACTGTTATCATTCTAGCATTTTTTTCTTGCATTGATTTTATTTCAGAATCTATTGCTTCTTTGCTTACATTATACTCTACTTTTTCTATTTCTATACCTTTATATTTTCCTAATTCAACTTCTGGTTTTGTTGAAACAATTGCTGTAAATACTAAGTCTTGTCCTTTTTCCATTTTTACTATATCTATTTTTGGTCTTGAAACTGCTTCTATTTTGTTTTCTTCTAAAGCTTTTTCATATTCTTCTGGAACTACTTCATTAAAAGCATCTTCATAAAATATTTCTTTTCCATAATATCTTTCTACTATATTTTGTGGTGCTTTTCCTTTTCTAAATCCTGGGATGTTAAAATATTTTGCACTTTGGAAATATACCTTTTTTATTGCATTTTCAAATTTTTCTGCTTCAATTGTAATTTCTAATTTTACTTCATTTGCATTTTTTGTTTTTTCTACTTTACAATTCATTAAAATCTTCCTTTCATTTTTGCGCTCGCATTATTTTTACGTTTATATATTATAACACATTTTTAACAAATTGCAATAAAAAAATAAAATTTTATTTAAAATTACTTGTATTTTTTTTTCATTTGTGTTAAACTAGTTTATAATCGATTTTATTTAAGAAATTTAGGAGGTGCATTTAATCATGGCAGTATGTGCAATTTGTCAAAAAGAAGCAATTCATGGAAACAAACTTAGTATAACTCGTTCACATATAAGTAAAAGAACTCCTCGTACTTGGAAACCAAATTTAAGAAGCGTTAAAGCTGAAATAGATGGTGAAGTTAAAAGAATTCATGTTTGTGCTAAATGTTTAAAAAATGGAAAAGTTAATAGAGTGTAATATCTCAAAATATAAGCTATTGTCATATTCTGTCAATAGTTTTTATTTTTATCTAAAATTTAAATTTTCTATATTTTCTAAAATATTATAACTTTTTTTGTAAGAAAAAAAACGAAAGGAATTTTCCTAACGTTTCTTTATAATAACATATTTTAATGTTATAACTTTGCTTTTTAAGTTCATTATTTCCTTTATTTCTTCAATTATTTATTTTTAATTATCTTTTATTCCAAATATAAATTTTACTATTCCCCTAAAAGCTTTTGGAACTTTTTTTACAACTATTGTCATTTCTATGTACCTCCACTTAAAAAATTATAGTTGGTTTTTTTAGCATGCAAGCCATACTATTCCTAGAATAGCAAGTGCGACACCTATTATAAATAACCATCCTGATATTGGAAGAAAAAGCACCAATAAAATCCCAAGTCCAAAACCTATTAAACATACACCTAAAGTTTTTCGTAATAAACATCTCATACTCTCTACCTCCAATATTTTTATTATATAATATGTTTTATTTTAACTTTATGTTACCTTATTGTTTTTTTATTTGACAAAATATCTGATTTTTTTTATAATTAAACTATTAATAATACATATTTTTCTAAGGAAAGGAATTTTATTTAATGAATAAAGTTGACGTAAATAATTTAATTAAAATTTTAATAAAAACATATCCCGAAGCCAAATGTAGCTTGAATTTTGAAACTCCTTTTCAGCTTGTAGTTGCAGTAATGCTTTCAGCTCAATGTACAGACGAGAGGGTAAATTTAGTCACTCCAACTCTTTTTAAAAAATGTCCGACAATTGAGAGCTTTCGTGATATTCCATTAGATGAACTAGAATCTTTAATTCACTCTTGCGGATTTTATAAAAATAAGGCAAAAAATATTAAGTTATGTGCCAATCAAATTATAAATAACTTTAATAATAAAGTACCAGATTCTATGGATAATCTTTTATCTTTAGCTGGTGTTGGAAGAAAAAGTGCAAATGTTATTTTACTTGAGGTATTTGGCATAGCTACAGGTATTGCAGTGGACACTCATTGTAAAAGAATTTCTAATAGATTAGGGCTCTCTAAAGAAATTGATCCTATCAAAATAGAACAAGATTTATTAAAACAAATCAACAGTGAATTTTTAAAAGATGTAAATCATTTATTTATTTGGCATGGACGATATACTTGTACTGCCCGAAATCCAAAATGCGATTCATGCACTGTTAAAAAATATTGTAAATTTGTTAATACCAATATATCTCATTAAATATTTGCATATTTTTTAAAAAATTTCAAATACTATTATAATAAAATACAATTATGGAGGCATTATATGACTACAATTAATTGTACTGAAAATTGTCAATATCAAAAAGATGGTCATTGTACCTACGAATTGGTTTCAAACAATTTTATTTCAGGTGATCATAAATGTATTTATTCAAAAATTTGACAAATAATAAACTGATGTATTTAACATCAGTTTATTATTTACTCTTCTTTTATTACTTCTGTTTCAATTTCTATACTCTCTGTTGTATTTTCATTTTGTTTTTTATTTTCGTTTTTTTCATTTTGGTTATTATTATCTTTACTATTTTGATTATTATTGTTATTTTGTTTCTTTTTTTGATTAAAATGATTAATAATCTTATCTACTTCTGACTTTTGAAAGTCCAATTTCTTATCAAAAGATTTGCTCATCTTTTCCAAAAAATCTGGTACATAATCTAATATTTTATCTAGACAGTTCTCGTGTTCTACAGATACTAATTTAACTTGTCCTGATTGCATAATTAAAAATGCAATTGGCTTTATAGTGACTCCTGCACCTGCCCCTCCTCCAAATGGAAGCCTATATTGAATTTGCTCATCTTTATCTTTCTTATTGTATTCATCAATTGTCTCACCTTTAAATTCACTGCCTCCAGACGCAAATCCAAATGATACTTTCGATATAGGAATTATCGCTGTTGTATTATTCATCTGTATTGGGTCTCCAATAATTGTATTTACATCAATCATATTTTTTATGCTATCCATTGTTATATGCATTAGATTCTCTATCGGATGTTCCATTCTAATCTCATTCCTTTCACAAGGTTAAAACTTTGTAAAAAATATTACCTTGATTTTCTTTTTATAAAATATATTATTATTATGTACTTTCTTATTGTAATTATACCTTAAAATTTGAATAAAATTTCGAAAACCATATTGTCTTTGTAAATTAATATTAACTATTTACTTTCTCATATTTTATATATCCATCTCTATCAGAATCCGTTCTAACAAAGTTCTGGGTAATATAACTTCCAATTTCTGTTATAGAATCTTTTATATAAATATCATTTGCGTATCTTACCAAGCATCCACTAGCATTATAAGCTGTAATATTTTTTAGTATTGCAGATGCATCAACAGTTACTGTCTTTAATTCAAAACATTCGACAAATGCATTTCCACCTATATATGTAGCATTTTCACCAATGATAACATTATTTAATTTTGGACAATTATGAAATGCATCTCCTTCAATTCTTTTTATATTGCTTAATTTCTCAACATTTTCTAATGCTTTGCATCCATTAAAAGCTCCTCCACCTATATTGGTAATATTGCCTACTGATTTTACGCTTGTTAATTTTATACATCCATGAAAAGCCCAATTTCCTATAGATGTTACACTATCTATTACATCAAAATCTCCCTCATAACCTGTTGGAATTTTTATTATTTTACTTAAATCATATGAATATAGTATGTTATCGATAACTTTAAAATTCTTAGATTCACTATTTACTTCTATTTCTTTCCAATTTAAACAACTTGTGAAACCATTTCCAGCAATTGCTGTTGACTCATTATTATATATTACTTTTTTTAGTTTATTACAAGCTACAAAGGCATTTCCTCCTATGCTTTTTACTCCTTTTCCTATTTGTAATGTTTCTATTCCACTACAATCATGGAAGCAATCTGTACTTATTACTTTAACGTTATCTGGTATATTTAATTGTGTTATTTTTGTACATGCATTAAAAGACCATAAACCTATTGTTTCCATATTATTAGATATTTGCAATCTTATTAAATTTGATGCTTTACTAAATGCATAATTCCCAATTTTGTTTATGACTTTTCCATTATATTCTTCAGGAACATTTAAGATAAAATCATAATCTATTGAATTCTTTAAAGCATTCTTAGAAGTTGAACTTCCATTTCCTATCATATAACTTTTTATTTCTTCTTCGTTTTCTGTGATATTTCCACTAGAGTTTAATCCTGTATATACTAAATCTTCTTTTTGTATTATATAATTATAAATTATATTTATTTCTGTATCTTGTGTTATTGTCTTTGAAAAGCTACTTTCTGCACATTCGTATTTTTCAATTTCAGGTGGTTCTATTAGACAATTATCATTTAATGTGAATTGTTCTCTTTCCCCTATTACTTCATTTTTACTATTAACACATTTAATTTTTATTTTCTTTTCACCATTTGTAACATTAATTAATTTTACATTTGAATCTTTGTCAATTTCATAGTATCTCTTGGTTTCTGTAAAATATACTTGCAATTTTTTATTATAATCGTATACTTCTGTTTTTCTATTTCCAACGTTCTTATTTAATTCAGTTTGTAGAAGCTCTTTTTCTATTTTATTATTAGTAGTGTTTATAACTGCAGTTACTGCTAATTGTACTATTTCTTTTTCTTTTCCTATTTCTGTTTGTTCTCTTGCTAGTTTTGTCTTTGTTAATATTCCATTATCGCCTGTCAAAGTTGTAATTGTTATTCCTGACAAAATTAAAAGTATAATTATTGTTATTATCAAAGAAATTAAAGTAATTCCTCTGTTAAATTTTTCTATTTTTATTAACTTTTCTATATTCATTATTTAATTTCTCCTTATATCTTTTGTTTCATTTTTATTATAGATAATTTTGTTATTTTTTTCAATACTTTTAATTAATAAAACAATATAAAGCTTTTTAAGTTTTTTTTGATATCTTTTTATATAAAATATAAGTACTAATAATATGTATCATTTTCACTGAAATTATGCCCTCGTAATTTAGACTTATTTTATTAGTATCATTATATACTGGTGTTATTTTGGATTTCGAAAAAAAGATATACAATATTCCTACTAAAATTGCGGTTAGTGCAGCATCTTCGGTTCCTAATTCTATTTCAAAATATTTATTTTTAATTTCTATTTTTATTTTTTTTAATAATTTTATAAAAAGTCCTATTTGATTTATTTTAATTTTAGGTTTATTTTCTATCATTTTTTTCTGTATATTATTAAAATCAACTTTTTTATTCATTATTCTTAATTTCTTAGTGTTAAAATCCAAAACTCTTACTTTTTTAAATATATACATTTTAAAAATCACATTATAGTTAGGTATAACTTCAATTTTTCTGAAATTATATATTTTTATATTTAAATTTTCTATAAATAATTCTAATCTTGAAAAACAAAATGAAATTATAATACATATTATAATTAATATTAAAATTAAAAAAAACAATATTATCGCTCCTTTTAAAAAAGCTATAATATTATTTTTTCCATTTTATTCTATTTCATACTTTTTTAATATTAAAGTTCTCTATAAATGTAATTAATTTTGGATTATACTATTAAAATCATATTACAGCTTACGATTCTAATTTATTTTATCCTCTATATTGCTTTTTATAAATTGAAGTATACTTATTTCATCCAATCCATATTTTTCTTCAATTTCTTCAACTTTACCGTGCTCAACAAAAACATCTGGATATGCAAAATTTTTAAGCTTTATATTTTCTAATTTATTTTTAATAATCATTTCATTTACTGTAGAAGATAGACCTCCTATAATAGTTGAATCTTCTATTGTAACTACAAATCTTGTTTTAGAAATTGATTTTATGATTTTTTCCTCATTTAAAGGTTTTAAAAATCTAGTATTTATTACTTCCGCCATTATATTTTGTTTTTTAAGTTCTTTTGAAATTTTAATTGCCTTATCAACTTGATTTCCTATTGCAATTATTGTTACATCATTTCCATCTTTTAAAATTTCTGGTTCACCTAAAATAATTTTTTCTTGATTTTCAAATTTTTCGTTACCTTCTGTTCCTCTAGGATATCTAATTACAACAGGTCTTTTTAAATCGACTGAAAATTCCATCATATCTTGCAATTCTTTAAAATTTTTTGGTGACATAATACTTATATTAGGTACTATTTTAAAAAATGACATATCAAAAATCCCCTGGTGTGTCTCTCCATCTGCTCCCACAATTCCGCTTCTATCAACACACATAATAACTGGTAAATTTTGCATACACACATCATGAATAACCTGGTCATAAGCCCTTTGATAAAAAGATGAATAAATTGGTACAAATGGAACCATTCCTTCTTTTGCAAGCCCAGCAGCAAATGTTACTGCATGTTGCTCTGCAATACCTACATCAAAAAATCTATTTGGAAATTTTTTTGAAAATTCATTAAGTCCTGTTCCATCTTTCATGGCAGCCGTTATTGCAACAATTTTCTCGTTTTTTTCCGCCATATTTATTAACTTCTCTCCAAATACTGCTGAATAATCTTTTTCCTTCTTCTTTTTTAAAGTACCATCTTCTTTATTAAAACTAGAAATAGCATGAAACCTATCTGGATTTTGTTCAGCATATTTATAACCTTTTCCTTTTTTTGTTAAAACATGAACTAATACTGGTTCTTCTAAATCTTTTGCTCTACTTAACAAAATTTCTAAATCTTCTATATTGTGTCCATCAACAGGTCCTAAATATTTAAAACCAATATCTTCAAAAAACATTTTTGGAATTATTAATTGCTTCATACTCTGTTTTGCTCTTTGAATTATCTTTACAATCTTTTTTCCTACAAGTGGTATTTTATAAATTACTTTTTTACCAGATTTATTTGAAACGGTATAAGCTTTTCTTGCTCTTAATTTACTTAAAAACATATTTATTCCACCTATATTTTTTGAAATACTCATTTCATTGTCATTTAAAATTACCATCATTTTTGTTTGGCTACTTCCCACATGATTTAAAGCTTCTAATGCCATTCCACCTGTTAATGCTCCATCTCCTATTACTGCTATTACATTATTGTTTTGTTTTTTTATATCTCGAGCTTTTGCCATTCCCATTGCTGCTGAAATCGACGTACTACTATGTCCTGTATTAAAACTATCATATTTTGATTCATTAGTTTTAGGAAAACCTGCAATCCCATTTAATTTTCTGATATTTTTCATTTGAGCTTGTCTTCCTGTCAACATTTTATGGACATATGTTTGATGACCTACATCCCATACTACTTTATCTTTTGGTAAATCAAAAACACTTTCTATAGCAATTGTTAATTCTACCACTCCAAGATTTGAAGCTAAATGTCCTCCATTCTCTGAAACTATATTTATTAATTTTTCTCTTATTTCTTCAGCTAACTGCTCTTTTTCTTTTATAGTTAATTTTTTTAAATCTTTCGGTTCATTTATTTTTTCTAACATTTTTCTCACTCTTTTTGCTTTTTTTGTATATGATACTACGTCTTTATATGAAATGTCAAGTTACTCAAAAGGCTTTATAAAAGAATAGATTTTATATTTAATTCTTAAATTTATAATTTTTCAAATTTTCCATTGCTATTTTTAGCTTGCTACTTTTTTATTTCTTAATTCTGCAGCATATTGTATTGTTGCATCATTAACTTCTCCTGATGAAATTCTTGCAATTTCTTTTAATACTTCTTCTTCATTTAATAATTTTATTCCTGTTTTTGTTCTTTCATTCAATACATTTTTACTTATAAAATAATTGTAATCTGCATATGCTGCTATATTTGGTAAATGTGATATACATAGAACTTGATGATTCTTTGATATTTTACTTAGTTTTTCTGCAACAGAATTTGCAGCCTTTCCACTTATTCCTGTGTCAATTTCATCGAAAACTAAAACGGGCATATTATCTGTTTTAGCCAATACAGTTTTAATTGCTAACATTATTCTTGACATTTCTCCTCCAGATGCTATCTTACTAAGTTGCTTTTCATCTTCCCCCAAATTTGTACAAATATAAAATACTATTTTGTCTTTTCCTGTTTCAAAAAATTCTTCTTCCAAATAATCTACATGAATATTTATTTTTGCATTTTTCATTTCAAGTCCTTTTAAACTTTCATTTATTTTATTAGAAAGAATATTTGCTTGCTTTTCTCTTAAAATATGTATTTCTTTAGCATATATATTCAATTGTTCTAATATTTTTTCTAGCTGATTTCTTAAATTTTTATTGTATTCTTCCAAATTTTCTATTCTATCTATTTCGCTTTCTAATTCTAATTTATATTTTATTATTTCTTCTATTGAATTTCCATATTTTCTTTTTAATGAAAATATAATATCTAATCTATTTTCTACTTCTTCCCTTTCAGATTCTTCAAAAAATGTAGATTCCTTATAATCTGATATATCTCTAGATATTTCTTGCAATTCATAATAAACACTTTTTAAATTTGTACTTATTTCTTTGTATTTTGGGTCATAATCTTCTATTTTCTCTAGTGCTCTTATACTATCTGAAATAAGATCTATTGCATTTTCTCCTACTGCTTCATCTGCTTCTTTTAGATTTGTTGCAATTTTTTCTGAATTCAGCATTATCCTTCTTCTTTCTTGCAAATCCTCTTCTTCTCCTGTTTTAAGGTTTGCAATCTCTATCTCATTTAATTGATATTTTAAAAGGTCTAATTTTCTTTGACGTTCTTTGTCATCCCCGAAATTTTCTTTTAAATCTTTTTTTATCTTATTGTATTCTATATAATATTCCAAATATTTCTCTTTTATTTTTTTTACTTCATTTCCTATAAATTCATCTAAATATTTTTGATGTTTACTTTCTTCTAATAGAGATTGATTATCATTTTGTCCATGTATCTCTATAAAATTTTTCATAAAAGACTTCAATTCATTAACTGTAACCATTCTTCCATTTATCTTGCACATATTTTTTCCATTAAAATTTATTTCTCTTGAAACTATTATATTTCCATCTATTGAAAATTCATTTTCAGGTTCATATAAGCATAATTCTACAAATGAGTTTGTCTCACCTTTTCTTATCATTTCTTTAGAAAATCTTCCTCCTGAAATTATTTGAAGTGAATCTATTATAAGAGTTTTTCCAGCTCCAGTTTCTCCAGTTAATACATTCAAACCCTTATTAAAATCTATTTCTATATCTTCTATTATCCCTATATTTTTTATATGCAAATTTGTGATCATAAAATACCTCCAAATGTTTATTAAACTTTTGTTTGGTATTATTATATACTTTTTTTAAAATTTGTCAATATTTTTTCGAACATTTTTTTGTTTTTATGTTTGCATTAGTTTTCATAAAAAATTCCATAAAATGTGCTAAAATTTATATATATTTTTCCATTTTTACTACAAATCTTCCTTTTTTTGTATTGCCTTTAATTTCTTTAAACTCAAATCTTCCTTTACCTCTTATTGTGATAATATCTCCTTCGTTTATTTGTTTAGAAGATTTTGTTTCTAATGAAAAATTTACAAATACTCTTTCTTGCTTTAATATATCATCTGCCTTGCTTCTAGATGTCTTTGCTAAAACTGCTACAATATTGTCTAATCTTAAAGATGCTATAATTGCAGTTATCTCTTGTTTTTCAACTTCTTTTTTTGTTAATTCTTCTATTGACTTTTCTTCTATTTCGGCTTTTTCAAATCTACTTAAAGAACTTAAATTTTGTATTAAAAAGTTAAAAATTTCATTTTTAACTATAATTTCTGCACCTTGACTATTTGTAATAATATCTCCTATCTTTTCTCTTTCTAGTCCCAATTTCATCAAAGCTCCTAAATATGTTCTATGATCATACTCATCATCTAATTCTTTAGGAAGTTTAATTTGAACTACTTTTAAAATATTTTTATGATTTTTTTTACACATTTCTTCGTCTAATTTTTCGGGATAAAAAATTGCCAATTTTCTTTCTGATATTTCATTTCCTCCGAAAAGATAATAATTCTTGAAATTTATTTTTTTCATTAATTTAAAAACTAAATCTTGTTCATGTAAATTTAAAAAATCTGTATATTCTATTTTATTTTTTGTTTTTATAAAATCAAGCTTGTCTAAAATTTTGGCTATTAATAATCTTTCTTCTTGATTTTTATATTCTTCTAAAATTTCCTGTTTGTTCATGAATTAAAAATCCTCCCATAATTTTATTTTTTTACATTCTACATTATTTTTATTTCAAATTCAATAGTTTTAACTTTTTTATAAAAAAGAAAAAGGGCAAGAGCCCCTATTTCTATCCTCTACAACATCCATAGTTAGTAAAAAGTAGTAAAAATATTATTATAAAAAATAAAATTTCACTATCGCAACAACAATTATTTCCACCAAATACTCCCCCTACAGAATTTCCTCCATTATTACAACAACGATTGAATTCTTCTTGATTTTGGAATCCAGCATTCATACTATTGTCTTGCATAGCAATACCTCCTTCATAATTTATACACTATATTATGCAAAATTTTAAATTACTGTTACAATTTTTATTTGAACTTTATAAACAATTATGTTATACTAAAATAATATAAAGACTTTTTATTCATTTGGAGGTTATAATGGAAAATAAAAAAATAATTTCAAAAAATCCCAATGCTTATCACAATTATTCAATTGAAGATACTATAGAAGTGGGCATAGTTCTTTTTGGTACTGAAATAAAATCCATTAGAAATGGAAAAGTAAATATTAAAGATAGCTTTGCTAACATAAAAAATGGAGAATGCTTTATATATAATATGCATATCAGCCCATATGAATTTGGTAATATATATAATAAAGACCCTCTAAGAGATAGAAAATTATTATTAAATAAATATGAAATAAATAGATTAATAGGAAAAATTCAACAAAAAGGTTGTTCTTTAGTTCCTATTTGTTTATATTTTAAAGGGAATAAAGTAAAACTTGAACTTGGAATTGGGAAAGGTAAAAAACTTTATGATAAAAGGCAAGATATTGCAAAAAAAGACTCTGAAAGGAGAATACAAAAAGCTTTAAGTGAAAAAAATAACTATTAGTTTTTAATAATACAACTGAAATATCCAAATTTAATAAAAAAGGTAAATAGGAATTATTTTACTGAACGAATTTCTAGTTTCATCGCTTACTTTATAACTCCTATTCTACCTTTTTTATTGTATAATAATATTTATAAAAATCTGTATAATTACTATGCCTTATTGCTTGAGCCAAATACATCTCTTATTTTATGTTCTACTGTTTCTTTTATCAAATCTCTTGCAGGTCCTAAATATTTACGTGGATCAAATACTTCTGGTTGTTCAAAAAATTCTTTTCTTATAGCTGCTGTCATTGCTAATCTTAAATCCGTGTCAACATTTATCTTTGATACTCCTGAAATTGATGCTGTATGAAGCATTTCATCTGGAACACCTTTTGCTCCTGGAATATCTGCACCATATTTGTTACATTGTTCTACAAGTTCAGGTATTACTGTTGATGCTCCATGTAGTACTATTGGAGTATTTGGTATTCTTTCTTTTATTTTTTGTAAAATATCAAATCTTAATTTTGCCTCTCCTTTAAATTTATATGCTCCATGACTTGTTCCTATTGCTATTGCTAAAGAATCACATCCTGTTCTTTTTACAAATTCTTCTGCTTGTGCTGGATCTGTATACATTGCATCATCTGCTGCTACATTTACGTCATCCTCTATTCCTGCCAATTTTCCAAGTTCAGCTTCTACAACTACACCATGTGCATGTGCATAATCTACAACTTCTTTTGTTAATCTTATATTTTCCTCGAAATCATACTTTGATCCATCAAACATTACTGATGTAAAACCATTATCTATGCACATTTTACATGTTTCAAAATCTGGTCCATGATCTAAATGAATTGCAAATGGTATTTCAGGATGTTCCTCTTCTGCGGCTTTTACCATTTTCATTAAATAATTTATTCTTGCATATTTTATAGCACTTGATGAAGCTTGCATAATTACAGGTGCTTTTTGACTTGCAGCTGCATCCATTATTGCTTGAATTATTTCCATATTGTTTACATTAAAAGCACCTATTGCAAATCCTTCCTTCATTGATTTTTCAAACATTTCCTTTGTTGTTACTAACATAATTTTTCCTCCTAATCTTTATTCTTTATCTTATTTTCTTCTTTTGAATTTAAATTTTTCTTTATTCTATTGCTATTTTTTTTTAATGTCAAGTGTTTTTATTTTTAATTCTATTTGACCATCTATTCTTGTCTCTAATCTTTTTTTCTCTTCTTTTATTTTTGTATTGTATAGTAAAGTCGTATTTACTTTTAAATCAATTTTTTCGTTTTTTATATTGATAAATCCATATTCATCAAATTCTATAATAGCATTTTTCACTTCTATTTTACCAATTATTCCATCATTAAATTCTAGTATGATATCTTTATTCTTAAAATATTCTAAAATTTTTCTTAATTTTCTTTCTTTTAACTGAGTCATAATTTTCTCTCCTTATTAATTTTCTTCGAATTTAATTTTAAGATAGAATTAAATTATTTATTTTGAATCTAAAAGTTAAAGATTTTTCACCTCTATTTCTTAAATATTTAAGGAATGTTCAAATTTTTGTTCGTAAAGAATATAAAAAATAAAATACAAGTTTCCTTGTATTTTGGTGGGCAAGGATGGATTCGAACCATCGTACGCTCTCGCGGCCAGATTTACAGTCTGGTGCCATTAACCACTCGACCACTTGCCCAAATATGATACATTTTGTGTAACACATTTGCTATTATAAAGCTAAAATAATATTTTGTCAATAGCTTTTTTAAAATTTTTCATAATTTTTATAAGCGTTCATTCAATAAATAAAACATCCCCGCCTTAGCCGCAAGATTATGCCAAAATTTTTAATAACCTGCTCCTAAAAACAGGTGGGTGCCTACCTTAATACTCATGGGCTTCTTACTACCCGAAGGTGTAAGCATGCACGCCATACAAAGAGATTAGCCCCTCTTATAACTTGTAGGTTCTAAAAATTCTGTCTACACGAACTATGCAGGGTATGTTTTATTAATCTTATAATAGCATATATAATTTATTTGTTCAAATTTTATTTTTTGCATAAATTATATCTATACTTATGTTATTTTTATTTTTACTTACTTTTTTTATAATTTACTCATTTAAAATACTTTTTTCATTATTTGATTTTTATTTTATTTTATGTTTATAATTTAAGTTGTGTTTAAGTTCTGCTTTCATGACATACAAAATATACAATTTGATATTTTTCAGAAATTTTATTTATTAAGTCAATACTATTTTCAATCTTATTTTCATCCAAATTTACAAAAGGGTCATCTAAAACAACAAATGGTGATTCATTTTCAAAAAGTGCATCTATCAAACCAAATCTTATACATATATATATTAAGTCTTGATATCCTGTACTAAAATAGCTACTATCCTTCTTTGCACCATTTTTTTCTAATTTTACATTTAAATTAACATCTATATTAGCCTTAATTTCATTATTATCTATTAATTTTATGTATTTATTAAAGCCTTTTTCCATACGATTTAAATAATGTGAAGAAAAACTTTCTTTTGCCTGTTTCAAATATTTTTCTGTCTTTTTCAAAATGTCATACTTTTCTTCATATTCTTTTTGGGCATTCTGTAATTCTTCAAGTTCAGACTCTTTCTCTTCAACTTCATCTAAACTTGTTTCTAATAATTCCATTTGATTTTTATTTGATATTTTTTCAGAATTTAAAAGATTTATTTGTATTTCTGCATTTTTTATTCTTTCTTCAACTTTTACTTTATCAAAAACACTAAAATTATTAGATTCTTTAAAGTTCGAATTGATTTCAATATCATTTAATTGGTTAATTTCATTTTCTTTTTCAAACTCTTCTTTTTCTTTTTTACTTTGTTCAAGACTAACTGTAACAGTATTAAACTCATTCTTTTTGTTCCTCATCTCTTGAGCAAGTCTTGAATATGGTTCCTTTACTTTATCAAAATATTTTTCTAAGTATTTTTTTATGCTATCTTGAAGCAATTCAAGTTTTTGCATTGTTTTAAATTGTTTACTTAATGTGCTGTTTAATTTTCTTTCTAATTCATGATATTTATTTAGATCTGCTTTTACCTCTGTTAACGCAATAACTTTATCCTCATCATAACTTGTTCCTAAATATTCACTTAAAAATTCGCTTAAATCATTTTCTATTTCATATAATTTAGAGTTTAAACTGTTTAAGACTTCTTCGACATTTTCTTTTTCTTCTTCTTTCAATTTCATTTCTTTTTTTAATTTTCCTGACTTTATAAATTTTGAAATCGAAACAATAATTAAAATAATACTAAATATGAAAATTCCTCTTGCAATATTCAATTCTAATATGTTAAAGAAAAATGTGCCCAAAGATGCAATAATAAATACTATTGCAATAATTAATAATATTATTCCTCTTTTTTTATTCGAAGATATACCTTCCTGATCATCTAAAATTTTTTCTTTAATTTTATCTTTTTCATTGCTTATATTTTCAATTTTATTCTTTACATCTTTTATTTCATTACAATCTGCTATTTTTTGGTTTATCTTTCTTTCTGTCATATTTTTATTTTCAAATTTTTCTTTTAATCTCAAAATATCTAATCTTTCTTCATCACTTAGCTCATATCCTTTAACCTCGACTCTATATTTTTCTACCTGAATACATTTGTCGAATAATATATCTATTTCTTCATCTTTTGGTACTTCTCCTTTAAAGAAATTATCTAATTCTTTTTTCATTGTCAAATTCTCTTCATATTTCTTTCTGAGAAGTTCATAATTTTGTTTTTTAGCTATTTTACCTTCTAATTCTAGTCCCTTTTCTAATTCTTCTCTTGCTTGTTTTTGTATTTTTTCCAATTCCTTAATTTTGTTTTTTGTTTCTTCTAATTTTGTTTTTCTCTCCTCATAAGCTTCTTCTTCAGATTTTTTTTCTTCTATTATCCTTTGAAGTTTTAGTATTTTATCTTGATTTTCATTTAGCAACCCTCTTGAACCGGTTTTCTTATATATTTTTATCGCATCATCTATTCTTTTTAAAGCCATTTCAGAAGTATTTATATCTTTTTCACTTTCTAATATATTTCCTAATTTTGCATTTAAACTATCATTCATCTTTATTTGAATACCCTTTGACGGTATATATGTACTTCTTTCATAAGCTTCTTTATTTATTTTAAATATCTCTTCTCCCAAATTCTTTGTAAAATCTGTACTTTTTAAATTAGTTTTTAGATTATATAATTCAAATGTATCTTCTTGTTCTTTTTGTCCGAAAAATCTTTCAACTCTGTATTCTTTTCCATCTATTTCAAATTCAATACTTCCACCAAAATTACCACCTTGCCAAGGATAGTATTTTTTTCTATCTGTTAAAGCTGTCGTTCTTTTTGCTGTACTTTCTAATCCATAAAACATAGCTTTTATAAAATTAGCAAATGTTGTCTTTCCAAAACCATTTGGCTCTTTTATTATGTTTAATCCTGATGTAAATTTATATTCAAAATTGTTCAATTTTCCGAAATTTTCTATATGACATTTTAATAATTTCATTAGTCTAATTCCTCCCCTGAAAGCGCTTTTAATCCTGTCATGATTATTTCCTGTTTTTCTTTATCTGTGATTTTTTCTGATAATATAAGTCTTATAAATTCTCCTTTTAAAGATGCATCATACTCATATTTTGAATAATCTATTATTGGAGAAGTTTCATCATAAACCTTAACAAAATAGAATTCTTCTTGATATTTTCTTAATATAAAATCTATATCTCTTTCTGATTCTAATTCAACTTTTCCTGTTAATATAATTTTTACCAAATCACTTTTTGAAATTCCCCTTAAATATTGTTGAATCTTTTCTATTGCTTCATTTGTTGTATTTGTTCCTGTTATATCTACTTTTACTTCATGTAATGTTCTTTTGGCAAAAGGTATAAAAGTTCTTGAAATTTCATTATTCTTAATCTCTAATAATACAAAGCCTTTTTCATTGCATTCATCAAATCCTCTTCCCTCTAAGCATCCAGAATAACAATATATTCCTCTAGAATCCAATTTCTGTTCTTTATATTTATGAATATGTCCCAAAGCTAAATAGTCTATATTTTTGTTTTTTAAATTTTGAAGATTTATTATTTCAGTTTTATCTTTTCCATCATAAACTGATTCTTGACCATGCATGCAAACAATATTTATGTCATTTTTATCTAATATTAATGAATTATAAATCTGTGAATCAGATATTCCTCCAAATTCTATTCCAGTTATATTTATTTTCCTTTGATGTATTTTATCTTCATTTTTATCATCAATATCGTACTTATAGCTAATCCACTTTTCTTTACTGAACATTTTAAGATTTTCAGGAATTTCTTCATCTTCTCCAATAAAACTTGCTTCATCATGATTTCCTTTTAAATATAAAAAGTCTATATCATTTGCATTCAAAATAGCATCTTTTACAATATTTTTAGCTTTTACCGTTATTTTGTTTTTATCGAACATATCTCCTGCAATCAAAATAACTTTTACTTTTTGCTCTTTAGCATATCTTACTAATTTTTGAAATGTTAATAATATTTCGTCTCTACGTTCTCTTGCTTTTTTAGAATCTAAATTACTTGTCATTTTAGAGTCTAAATGCAAATCACTGCAATGTATTATTTTCATGTTATTCCTTCTTTCTTTTGAATATTTTAATTTAAATTATCGAGAATTTTTTTTGCTAGTTCTTCCGTAATGCCTTTAACTTCCTTTAATTCTTCAATATTTGCTTTTTTTATTCTTTCGACACTTCCAAAATATTTTAAAAGTTCTTGCTTTTTTATTTTTCCTATACCATTTATATAATCTAATTCAGATTTTGTCACTGCTTTTTCACGAAGTTTTCTGTGATATGTTATTGCAGTATCATGAACCGTATCTTGAAACAATGTAATTAAATTCATTAAATTTTCTGAAACTTCTATTATATTTGCATTTTCATCTATCAGATTTTTAGTTTGATGTTTGTCATTTTTTACCATTCCAAAAATCTTTATATCTACATTATATTTATCTATTGCACGCCTTACTGCTCTTATTTGTGTTATTCCACCATCGGCAAAAATTGCATCTGGCAAACTACCAAATCCTTCATTTACACTTTCTATAGAATGTTTTAATCTCCTTGTTATTACTTCTTCCATACATCTTGGGTCATCTTGTCCTATTACCGTTTTTATTTTAAATCTTCTCGATAGATTTTTCTTTATTTGTCCATCTTGCATTACACACATTGCTGCCACCATAAATTCTCCAGATATATTTGATATGTCATATGTTTCAATTTTTCTAGGAAGCTTATCCATTTTTAACTTTTCTTTTAATTCTAACATTATTTCGCTTTTATCTTTTTGCCTATTTTTTAATGTAACTAAAGCATTTTGTTCTGCCATTTCAACAAATCTTAATTTTCCACCTTTTTTTGTTGTATGTAATTCTACTTTATGACCTGCCATTTTTTCTAAAATCTGTTCTATTGCTTCTGCATCATTTATATCCTCTCTTAACATTATTTTGCTTGGAATATTTGGGTTGTCAAAGTAATATTGTTTAACAAAACCTGATAATATTTCACTATCTTCTACTTCTTGTAATCCTTCAAAAAAATAATGTTCTCTACCTTCCATCTTGCTTCCCCTTACAAAGAAAACTTCTATACATACCAAATAATCTAACCTTGCCAATCCAATAACATCTATATTATTTTCTCCGAGATTAGATACTTTTTGTTTTTGCATCGCCCTTTCAATTGCTATCATTTTGTCTCTTAAATATGCTGCTTTTTCAAATTCTAGATTTTTAGACGCTTCTTCTATCTGTACTCTTAGTTCACTTAAAATTTTATCTGTCTTTCCTTCTAAAAGATCTATTATTTCTTCAATTTGCTTTTTATATTCTTCTATTGAAATATAACCTACACATGGAGCTAGGCACTTTTTTATATGATAATTTAGACACGCTCTTACAGTAGACTTAAAATTTTTACATTGACGAATTTTATATTTTTGTTTTATGAAATCTACTAATTCTTTAGCAGCTCCAGGATTAGCATAGGGTCCAAAATATTTTGATCCATCATTAACCTTTCTTCTAGTTATTGTTACGCCAGGGAAATCAGATTTTACATCAATTTTTATATATGGATAAGTTTTATCATCTTTTAATAAAACATTGTATTTTGGTCTATTTTTTTTTATCAAATTGCATTCTAAAACCAAAGCTTCAGCTTCATTGTCAACAACAATATATTCAAAATGATCAATTAACGATACCATTTTTAAAATTCTATCTGTTTTATTTGTCTTTCTGAAATATGAACTCACTCTATTTTTTAAATTTATTGCTTTTCCTACATATATTATTTTATCATTTTTATCTTTCATTAAATATACGCCTGGGCTTTTAGGTAATTTTTTTAATTCCTCATGAATATCAAACATCTTGACTCCTTTTTTATTTTTGATGTAAACATTATATCATTTATTTAATATTTTTTCATTAAAATTACTAATTTTGTACCAAATTTTTTATATATGAATACTTGAAACTTTTTTTATTTTAATATAATATACTACCAATAGAAATGATTGTAAAAAAAAATAACGAAAGGAGTTTAAATTTAAGCGCCAGGACACCTTATTCTAAAGGTGTTGACGAGGTTCAAAGTTATCGAAACATTCGGCGGATACTTTGGTGGCTTGCTTTAAGTCATTAGGTTAAAACAAAAACTAGCAGTAATGCTTTAACAAAATTTAACTATAAAGATACTTTCATATTCTAAATTTTTATAATTTAAAGGAGAATTTATTATGTGTGGAATCGTTGGATACATAGGAAATAAAAAAGCAAGCCCAATTTTAATTAATGGACTTACAAAATTAGAATATAGAGGTTATGACTCTGCTGGAATAGCAACTATTGAAGAAGGAAAAATTGAAATTTTAAAAGATAAAGGTCGTGTTAGAAATTTATACGATTTAGAGCAAAAATCGAACTTAAACGGAACCGTTGGTATTGCTCATACTAGATGGGCAACTCACGGAATGCCTTCTAGAATAAATTCACACCCTCATTCGGATAATTCAGGAGATTTTGCAGTTGTTCATAATGGAATTATCGAAAACTATCTAGAATTAAAGAAATTTTTGTCAGAAAATGGATATAGATTAATTTCTGATACAGATACAGAAGTAATTCCTAACTTAATTCATTATTTTTACAATAAAGATACTAAAAATGATAGATTAAAATTATTAAGAGCTATAAAAAATACCTGTGATAAATTAATTGGAAGTTTCGCATTAGAAATATTATCTAAGGATTTTCCTGATAATATGGTTGTTGTAAGAAAAGATAGTCCCCTTGTAATTGGAAAAGGTTTTGACGAAGTTTATATTGCCTCAGATATTCCTGCAATTTTAAGTTATACAAAAGACTTTTACTTTTTAAATAACCTAGAATTTGCTTTTCTTTCAAAAAAAACAATCGAATTTTATGATACTAATTTAAATAAAATATCAAAAGACCCTACTCAAATAAGTTGGAATGCTACATCAAGCGATAAAGGTGATTTTGAAGACTATATGCTTAAAGAAATATATGAACAACCAACAGCCATTCGTGAAACTATTGGTTCAAGATTAGACAATGGTATTTGTCATTTTGATGAATTAAAATTCGATAAAAACTATCTATCAAGTTTAAATCAAATTTATATAGTTGCTTGCGGTACTGCAATGCATGCTGGTCTAAGTACAAAAGCTGAATTTGAAAAATTATGCGGAATTCATACTGAAGTCGATATAGCATCAGAATTTAGATACAGAGATCCTCTTATAGATTCAAATACTCTTTGCATCTTTATAAGTCAATCTGGAGAAACTGCTGATACTATTGCTGCCCTTAAACTTTCAAAATCCAAAGGTGCTAAAACTATTGCCTTAACAAATGTAATAGGAAGCTCTATTACTCGTGAATCTGATTACTCAATCTATACTCATGCTGGTCCAGAAATCGCAGTTGCTTCTACAAAGGCATATACTTCTCAGATTACAATGTTAAGCTTAATTGCTGTGTATTTTGCAGAAAGTTTAAAATCTTCTGATAAAGAAATTTTAGAAGACATAAAGACTGAGCTTTTAAATCTTCCTTCTAAAATTGAAGAATCTTTAAAGGATTTATCACCTATTAAAGAAATTGCCAAAATAATGTTTAAAGAAAAAGATGTTTTTTATTTAGGACGTGGAATTGATTATGCAACAGCTGAAGAGGCTTGCTTAAAACTAAAAGAGATTTCTTATATTCATTCT
The DNA here is from genome assembly GCA_900554175.1 of uncultured Clostridium sp. Lineage (GTDB taxonomy): Bacteria > Bacillota > Clostridia > TANB77 > CAG-508 > CAG-269. The sequence continues at coordinate 21,037 of USGK01000010.1, read as the reverse complement.
GAAACATACCCAGCAGGTGAACTAAAACATGGTACAATTGCACTTATAGAAAAAGGAATAAATGTAATAGGTGTAATTACAGACAAAAATTTAGTTAAGAAAACTGTAAGCAATATGGAAGAAATTATTACAAGAGGTGCTCAAACAACCATTGTTATTTCAGAAGATGTTAATAAAGATATTGATACTTCAATTTTTGATAATGTAATTGTAGTTCCAAATACGAATGTTTTCTTATCTTCTATTGTTACAATAATTCCTCTTCAACTTCTTGCATACTTCATCTCTAAAGAAAAAGGCCTAGATGTTGATAAACCTAGAAATTTAGCTAAATCTGTTACTGTTGAGTAATTTAAAAAATTATATATAGTTTTAAATATTACAATTTACAAATATAATCTTATTATAAAATAAAGCCAAATTTTATTAAGAAAATTTGACTTTATTTTAATTTTAGGATATTATATAGTTTGTAAAATTTTAAGAATTTTACATTTTAAAATTTATTTTAGAAATGAGGAATTAATAAACTATGATATGTTCAATATGCAAAAAAAATCCAGCAGTAATATTTTCTAGTAAAATAGAGAATAATAAAAGAACAATGGAAGGTCTTTGTCTTGAATGTGCTAAAAAACAAGGAATAAATACAGATGAAATCTTATCAGAACAAAATAAAGCATTTATAGAAAGCCAAGCAAAAGATATGAATAAACAATTAGAAAATTTATTTAAAGGTTTATCAGAGAATTTGGAAGGTATAGATGGTTTAGAAATAGGAGATTTGTCATCTTTAAATTACAATGATGATTCTCCAGATTCAGATGATGAAGAATTCAATGATAACCCTCCTAAAATTTTAGCAGGTGCTATTCCACTTGGCTCTATTTTTGGAAATTTTAATAATATGATAAATAAGAATCAAAACAAAAATTCAAACGAGCAATCAAGTTCAAATAACACAAAAAAAGCTGTAAAAAATGAAAAAAAGAAAAATAAAAAGAAAAAGTTCTTAGATAACTTTGGAACAAACCTTACAAACAAAGCCAAAAATGGTGAATTAGATATGGTTGTTGGTCGTGATAAGGAATTAGAAAGAGTTATTCAAATTTTAAATAGACGTACTAAAAACAATCCTTGTTTAATTGGTGAACCCGGTGTAGGAAAAACTGCAATAGCTCAAGGATTAGCCATAAAGATAGCTACTGGAAATGTTCCTTATAAATTGTTAGATAAAGAAGTTTATCTTCTAGATATGACTTCAATAGTTGCTGGAACACAATTTAGAGGACAATTTGAATCTAGAATGAAAGGAATAATTTCTGAATGTGTAAATTTTGGAAATATTATTCTTGTAATAGATGAAATTCATAGCATAATTGGAGCCGGTGCTGGTGGAGATAATGAAAATTCTATGAATGCAGCTAATATCTTAAAACCTGCTCTTGCTGACGGAAAAATACAATTAATTGGAACAACTACTATTAAAGAATATCGTAAATATATCGAGAAAGACACTGCTTTAGAACGTAGATTTCAACAAGTTATGATTGATGAACCATCTGTTGATGATTCAATTGGAATACTTGATGGAATAAAAAAATATTATGAAGAATACCATAAAGTAAAAATCTCAACTGATGTTATTAGACAAACTGTAATTATGTCTGAAAAATATATACATGATAGATTTTTACCTGACAAGGCAATAGATATCTTAGATGAAGCTTGTTCAAGAATAAATCTCGATAACAAAGATTTATATGAACTAGAATTATTAAACAAAAAATTAAAAGATATTCAATCAAAAAAAGAAGAAGCCGCTGAAGCTGACTCAACAGAAGATTATCAAAAAGCCGCTAATTTAAAAACTGAAGAATGTAAAATAATTGAAGATATAAACAAAATAAAATCTACAATGAAAATAAGAGAACTTACTGTTCAAGATATTGCAAATGTAATTGAAAGCTGGACTAAAATACCTGTTAAAAAAATAACAGAAGCCGAAACTCAAAAACTTTTAAACTTAGAGGCTAATCTTCATAAAAGAATTATTGGTCAAGATGAAGCTGTAAATGCAGTTTCGAGAATAATCCGTAGAAATAGAGCTGGTTTAAAAAGTACTAAACGTCCACCATCTTTCATATTTGTTGGTCCTACTGGTGTTGGAAAGACAGAACTTGCAAAAAGCTTAGCTTATGAAATGTTTGGTTCTGAAGATTCTATTATAAGAATTGATATGTCAGAATATATGGAAAGTAATTCAACAGCAAAATTAATTGGTGCACCTCCTGGATACGTTGGTTACGATGATGCAGGTCAATTAACAGATAAAGTAAAAAGAAAGCCTTATTCAATCATCCTTCTAGATGAAATCGAAAAAGCTCACCCTGATGTATTTAATTTATTATTACAAGTACTAGATGATGGTAGGCTTACAGACTCTCAAGGAAATACAGTAAGTTTCCAAAATACGATTATTATTATGACATCAAATGCAGGTTCTAACTTAAATAATAATTCAATTGGTTTTGGAGATGGATCAACTGTTAATAAATCAAAAATTGAAGATCGACTAAAAGACGTATTTAGACCAGAGTTTTTAAATAGAATTGATGAAATTGTTGTATTCGATTCCTTAAATAAAGATCAATTGTTACAAATTGTTGATTTAATGCTTGAAGATACAAAAAAAGCATTATCTGATAAAAATCTATTATTAGAAGTTTCTGACGATGCTAAAAAATATCTTTTAGAAAAAGGAACAAACTTAAAATTCGGTGCAAGACCACTTCGTAGAGCAATTGGAAGATATTTAGAAGATGAAATTTCTGAAAAAATACTTAAAGGAGAAATTCAAAATGGTCAAACAATTAGAGTTAATTTAAATGAAAATTCTTTAATTATATCTGCAAATTAAATTTATTTTTAGGAGGAACTTATGCCAAAAACTATACCAAATTATTTAACAATAATTAGATTTATATTTATTCCAATTATACTTTATTTTATACTTACTGAAAATTATTTGATAGCATTTGCTGTTTTTACACTATCTTCTTTTACTGATATTGCAGATGGCTTTATAGCAAGAAAATTCAATTTAATTACAGATTGGGGAAAATTAATGGATCCTCTCGCAGATAAACTTACTCAGATTACAACACTTTCTCGGATTAGTAGCTAAAGGAATTATTCCATTAGGAATATTAATTATCGTAACAATTAAAGAACTATCAATGATTTGCGGTGCTTTCTTCCTATATAAAAATGAAATCGTTACCGTTAACAGTAAATGGTATGGAAAAACGGCAACTGTAATATTATATATTGCTATAGTACTTTCTTTACTTTCGATAAAATTCACTATTTTATCAAAAATATCACTGTATCTATATTATATCGCATTAACAATGACCATATTTGCAGGAATAATGTATGCAAAAAAATTTCTTATAGGAAATACAAAAAAAGTAAAATAGGGACTTTACCTCTCCCTATTTTACTTTTTTTATTCATAATCTTCTATTACCTTATTTAAATTTTCTTCTCCATATACATCTATTCCATTTTCTAATTTTTCAACATCATCTTTTTCTAAATAATCTGTTGAAATATTTGTTTTTCTATATAATATTTCATTATCTGATTCATCAATATAATAAACATTAATAATATTTTCTTCTTTTCTTAGCAAATAATGTTTTTGATTTTTCTCATATACAGAACTTGACTCCTTTATCTTGGATTCTTCATATATTCTATAATCTTCCCACTCTGATATACATTCATCATCTACAAGTTGCTCAGATAATTGTGTCGTATTTTTTATTTCTTTAGATTCTTCTTGATTTATTTTTTGTTCCTTATTACCATTATTTTTGACTAAAATTATTCCTGCTACGATAGCAAACAATACAATTATACCAATTATTATACTTTTCTTCATAAAATCGCCTCTTTTTTATTTTATTATTTGCTTTTTTCTTCTTATTTATACAAAACATTTCCATTAATTTACGATTATATAATATTTGCTACAATAATATTTTTTAATTATTTATTTAAACTCATTATTTTTATCTTTTTTCCATTTGTTTTTATTATTATTTCTCCCATAAAATCTGTTCTATATATTTGTACATTTTCTTCTTCTAATTTTTTTATAGTTATATCAGATGGATGTCCAAAAGTGTTATTTTTCCCCACTCCAATCAAAGCTATTTTTGGACAAACCTGACCTAAAAATTCTTTTGTTGTTGAAGTTTTTGAACCGATGATGCGCTATTTTTAATACATCTGCTTTTAAATTGATATTTTTACTTAAAATTAATTCTTCTGCTTTTTTCTCTATATCTCCTGTAAAAAGAATCGAAAAATTCCTATATAATAATTTACAAACTAAAGAATTATTATTAATAGCATTATCTGATATCATATTTTCAGAATCAGGCCATAAAATATTAAAATATATATCTTTTTCTATATTAATCTTCATTCCTGCTTCAACTATCTTAACTTTTATTTTTTTATTTTCTACTATGCTTACAAATTTTTTATAATTGTCGCATAACTCATATTGCTTACCTATAATTATAGTTCCGATTTTTAAATTTTCTATAATATACATCAATCCTTCACAATGATCTGAGTCAAAATGACTTATAAATAAGTAATCAATTTTTTTAATTCTTCTATTTAATAAATAAGGTAATAATGTATTCTTACCAACATCAAAACTACTAGATTTACTACCACCTCCATCAATTAAAATACTTCTATTATATGGAGTTACCAAAAGTGTACTATCCCCTTGTCCAACATCTATAAAATAAATTCTTAAATTACGTGGATAGCAATTAAAAACTGAAAAAATTATAATTACACACATAAATACACTTATGATTCTTTTTTTATTTTGAATGCATCTGAATTTAAAAAGATTTACTAAATTTTTAATTCTAATATCTGTTTGACTCAAATTATTTTTAGAATAAACAACAGCTATTTTAATTGATAAAAATACGCTTATATAATAAATTAAAATTTCGAAAGCATTAGGTGTTATAACAAAAACATTATTACATGGAATAATACTTCCTAAGTGTCCTAAAATCGACATAATTTTTAACAAATTGCTTTCAATCTTTGAAATGATAATTAAGATAATTTGTATTTTTGTAAAGCTTAATATTATAAAAGCTATTCCTATTATCATTATTGGACCTATTATAAAACTTATTATTATAGGAATTATAAGACTAAATAAATTTATTTTATTAAAATAATACATATTTATTGGAATCAAAATAAAATTAACCGACAACGTTAAAATTACCGCTTCTATCAATTTTTTATAAAATTTATTCTTTGATAATTTCAAGAATATCTTCTCTTTTCTTCTTCTTCGGTATTCATTTTTTCTTTCTATTTTTTGAATACAATTTTTATACATTAAAGAAAAATCATTTTTTATTATCAAAATCCCCAAAGTGGCACTATAAGATAAAATTAAACTCACATTTTCTAAAGCGAACGGATTACACATAAGCAAAATTAAACACGATGTTCCAATATTTTCCCATTTATCACTTCTTAAATATAAAATTTCTGAAAATAATACAATAATTTCCGAAACAACAGCCCTTACAACTGATGGGGATAAATCAGTAATAATCATGTAGACTACTAAAATAATGCTTGTTATAAAATTCCCAACTTTTTTAGTAAATAGTTTCTTACATAAAAAATTAAATATTAAAATAATATAAATTACATGCATACCCGAAACTGCTAATATATGTAAAATATTACTTTGCGAAAATTCTTCAATTTGTTCTTCCTTAATATCTTCTTTACTTCCTAGCAAAATTCCAATTAATAGTGCAGATGTTTCTTTGTCAAAATATTGTTTTATATTTTCTTTTATTTCATTTTTTAAATTATTCAAAACGACTAAAAGATTTATTTTTTTATTAATACTCTTTATACTTGTATAAAATACAAATTCTTCGCTAGATTCAATATTTTCTGCATTTATACTTCCATAAATTTTAAGAGTTTTCAAATACTCTTTATAATTAAAACCTTTATAATTTCTTCTTCCATTTGGTTCTTTAAAAACACCTTTTATTATAACCTTCTCTCCATATTTTATTTTTTTGGAATTTTTTTTATTTACATATACATATAATTTTGAATTACTAAATATCTTTTTCTCTTCATTTATAGAAATAACTCTTATTTTATAGACATTTTTATAATCATTTTGAATTAAATCTGAAATAATCTCTGCTTTACATATAATATCTTTATCATTATACTTTTTATACAAATTTTCATACTTATAATTTTGAATTAAAATCATACTATTAGATACTATAGACGATATTAAAATAATTATAAGTACTTTTTTAGTAAAAATTATTTTAATATATCTACTATATCGTTTTAATGAAATTAATTTAAATTTCTTTTCTTTTGATTTATTTAATTTTATTATAAATATTATCACATATATTAATAGATACAAAAAGGCTATACTGATTTTACAGTATAGCCCCATTATAATTCCTATTATAAAACCAAGTGATATATTTAATGTTAATCTTTTTTCTAACAATATGTACCACCTTTATATAATATTATAAAACTCTTCTTGCTCCAACATATCTTTTTGAGTAATAACTATCAGAAAGTGATGTTATTATAACTCCTTTTGATGGATTTGCAGCATGTATAAATTTGTTTTCCCCTATATAAATTCCTACATGACCTACAGCAGTATTCGATGAATTATTAAATATTAAAATATCACCTAAATTCAAATTGCTCCTACTTACACCTGTTCCATTTGATGCTTGCGCACCAGATGCTCTGCTAAGTGATACTCCAAAATGTTTATATACATAGCTTGTAAAACCTGAACAATCAAAACCTGATGGCGATGTTCCACCCATTACATATTTACACCCTAAATACTGTTTTGCGTACTGAACCACACTACTTCCAGTTGTAGAAGATGATGTGTTATTCTCTGATTTTTCATCACTTGAATTATTATTTGTTGTCTTTTCAGTCGATTCATTATTTTTTTGTTCATTTTTAGATTCTTCTCTAGCTGTTCCCTCATTTCTTGATGTTGTCTGTACTTTAGAATCTGATAAAAACTTACTTGATACATAACCTTTTACACCATTTGCTTCAATCTTACACCAAGAATCATTAACTTCTTCAATTACTTTTACTTTTGTATTCATATCTAATTGCGATATAATTTTTCCACTAGAACTAGCTTCTTCTCTTATATTAAGAGTCTCTGCACTAATATATTTTGTTTTATTTGTTACCTCTGTTGTCTTCTCTTCTTTAACTGGCTCATTTGTCTCTTGTTTTTTATCTTCTTCTTTTGAAATATTTTCTTCTTTTTGCTCATTTTCCTCAGTATTAGAATTTTCTTCTTTTACATCGCTTGCTTTAACACTACCACTTAATTTACTATTTGAAATCCAACCTGATATTTCATTAGATTCTATATAGCTCCATTTATTCATTACTTCTTTTACTTTATATTCTTGATTGCTTTCAACTTGTGAAATTACACTAGCAGTAATTGTTGGCAAAATTTTCAACTCTAATATTTTATCTGATTTAGCTGTATAACCAACTGATATACTATCATTTTCTTCATCTTTAACAATATCACTAACATTATTCTCACTTGTCTGATTTATTTCAGTTGAATTTGTTTCTTCTTGCTTGTCATTTGATGTTGTATTATTTGTATCCTCACTATTAGTTACATCTAACATATCTTTTCTTATATATCCTGAATGATTTTTTCCATTTTTCTCATATTCTACTTTATACCAGTTATCTTCACTTGATAAAATTGTAACTTCTTCTCCGACTGATACCAATGCTACAATTTCTGAATCAGTCGAACTTTTTTCTCTTATTCTAGTTGTTTCAGCTGTTGTAACCCCTGTATCTGCATATACTTTCGTGCTTATTAAAATTAATCCTACGTATATAACTATTATTAGTATTTTTTTAATAATTTTTTCCATATAATACTCCTATATTTATTTTATGCACATAGTATATACTTTTTGATAGAAATTGTCAACTTTAAAAAGTATTTTTATATAAAAAACCCTAAAATAAAATTAATTTAGGGTCTTTATACAATTAAAATTTACATTATATTTCCATTTGACTTCCTAAAAAAGTCGCTGCAGATTGAACCACCTTTTTTTCAACCTCATTCATTTTTATGTTTGATTCTTTTGATAAAAGTATAACTGTTCCAATTGTATCTCCATTAGAAATAATAGGATAAATTATTTGAGAATTGTACTTTCTATCATCTTTTTCATTATTAATAATAGGCATTGCCATATCTCTATTTTCTTTGCTTGTATATACTTCTTTATCTTCCATCAATTGTTCTAGTTCTGAACTTACACCTTTTTCAAGATATTCTTTTTTTGAACCTCCAGAAACTGCAATTACAGTATCTTTATCGGTTATAAAAGCAATATGACCTGTTGTTTTTGAAAGTGTTTCAGCATATTCCTCTGCAAATTCTGTAAGTTCACCTATCGGAGAATATTTTTTTAAAATTATTCCACCTTCTTTATCTGTAAAAATTTCTAATGGGTCTCCTTCCTTTATCCTCAGCGTTTTTCTTATTTCTTTTGGTATAACGACTCTTCCTAAGTCATCTATTCTTCTTACAACTCCTGTTGCTTTCATATCTAATCACATTCCTTCCATATTATTTAGTATTCTTAAATTTTTATTAAATTTATACTTAGTATTACATAAAAAGGAAAAAATTATACAAAAAAAGACCAATAAATTTAAATTGGTCTTTTTCTTATTTATTCTAATTCAATAACTTTAATTGTTTTTACTTTCATATCTGAGAAATCATTCTCTTCATCATCAAATTTTAATTTATGAAGTGTTTTCTCTCCAACTTTATTCAACTTTAAATTTCCTAAATCAACTAAAATTTCTGAAGATAAATTCATTCCAAGCGGCAAAGTCATATTTTTATTATTATAGAAAATTATATTTGAAAAAGCTAAAAAATTAGTATTTTTATTTAGTTTGATTTTATATAAATATATATCATCCTTTGATTTTTTTTCGTTTAAACAATTGGCTAACTCTTCTTTAACATTTAACGAAAGCCTTTGCATTCTGTCTAACTCTAATTCAAAATTTGTTGCTTTATATACATATATTTGATTATCTAAAGTGATCTTGTTTATTGCTGACTTAATTTTATCAATTACATCATCTAATAATCTTTTAAATTCAATACCTCTTAAACCCTTTTTTATTGCTAAAATATCATATTTATTTCTTTCAACTTCTCTATGAACTCTATTTCCAATTGTTTTTTCTGAATCTATTATACTATTTAGTTTTCCAAATATATCAAAGCTCTCTTCGTTTTCTTCTTGCATCTGTTCTTCTTTTTCTTGTTTTATCTTTTTTAGAGCATCTGCAATTTCTTTATTAGGTGCTTCATTTTTGTCTATTCTATTTAATAAATCAAAAAGATCTGTAGTTGCTATAAAAGCACTTTCCAATTCATCATCTGTTAAGTATTTTCTTTGAAGTTTATCTGCTCTATTTCCAAAAGTCTCAAAATCATCATCATAATTAAATGTTTTTTCCATATCCTTTGTTATATTTTCTTCTTCTTCACCTTCATCTAAAGAAGCTACTTCATCTTTATTAGAATACTTCCAAAATTCAAATATACTTCTTTTATGTTTATTTATTTCATCTACATATGCTGTCGCATTAAATAATTTTCTTTTTAAATTCTTATTTTTTAGTTTTAAGGCATTTATATCCATTATAACATTCTTTTTTTCTGTTTCTTTTTGTTCTAATTCTCTATAACTTTCTAACAATTCCTCTAAAGTATAATTTTTCACACTTAATTTAACTTTTTCTTTTCTTATATCTTCATTTTTTACTCTATTCATCCTATCTTCTAAAATTATCTTTTGAGGATGAATTTTCTCTTTCTTCTTGCCAGACTTAAAGAAAAATTTTACTTTCCCAAAAAATGTTTTTTTGCACTCTAAATATGTTGATATTTGTTTTTCCTTAGCAATATAATCTGCTTCTAACCTTTCTCCCTCAGTTTTTAATTTCTGAATTTTATTTTTTAACTCACAAAGATCATTATTATTTTGTTCCTTTAAACTAATAGATCTTAAATATTGCTCTACAATAAATTCCGGCAAACTCTCATATTCTATTTTGGCATTGTTTAAGTAAAATCCTAATATTCCTTTTTCGTCAATATTAGTTTGAAATTCGAAATAATTTGGTAATTCTGATTGAATTATAAATAGAGCCTTTACAATTTTATAAAACTTGTTAGCATCTTTTGAACTATTTAAAATCACTTTATATAATGTTTTTATTTTACCATATATCTCTGTTTCTCCAACTATTTGTATTGATGCATTATCTTTTTTGTCATATACTTCGTAAATCATTGGATAATCTCTCGTAAATAACCATAAATAATTCTCTAAGTCTTTTATTTCTGATTTTCTTAGAATATTGCTAGAATAATCCACATAACTTACAGGAACAAAAATCTTTTCATCTTTATTATTTTCCAACTTCTTTTTTAATAGATAAAATAAAGTTGAGTAGTCTGAATCCTCTGTTGGAACAATCATAAAATATTTGTCATCATATTCAGAATAATATATTTGCCATAAATAATTTCCTTCATATTTGACTTTAAAAGGTATTTTTTTAGAAAGTCTTTTCTGTTCTTCTTCAATCTTGTCTATCTCATATATTTCAACTTTTTTTAGCATACTTAGAAAAGTTGTATAATACTCTAAATTCTCTTGATTTTTGTAATCCAAATAATAGGCAATAGGTCTTGCATTTTCGTATTTTTCTTTTACTGTATTTAACCTATTTGTATTTGAAAATAATATTTGAATATCACTTATATTAACAAATCTATATTGTTTATATTGCTTCTCATCATAATTTTTTATTATTTTATAATTTAATTCTTCATACTTAGTAATGCTTGCAGGTACTTTTTGCAAATCTAAACCTATATAATCCAACTTTTCTTGTATAGCACTTTCTAACTCTAATTTCTTCCTTCTAGGCAATTTCTATCAGCTCCATTCTTTTTATTCTTCAACAATTTGTACCTTTTGTCCTTCTGATAGACCTGAAACAATTTCTATATAAGAATCATCTGATATTCCTGTTTCCACTACAACATCACTTGTTGTGCCATCATCATTAACAACAATTACGTACTTTTCAATTTTTGAACTATCTTCATTTTGCATTTGTGTATTTTGAGAATTTTCATTTACTTCATTTTTTAAGTTATTTTTATCATCTATAGTATTTAGGTCTTTTTTCTCTCTAGTTTTAATTGCTGCAATTGGCACTGCTATTACTTCTTCTGCTTCTTCTACAATTATTGTACATGTAACTTTCATATTTTCTTGAATATTTTCATCAAAATTAAATTCAATGATTGCTACATTTTGATTATTTTGCTCATTTTTTTCTATTTTAGTAATTTTACCAGTATATTTTAAATTTTTACCATCTTTTTCAATTTTTATTTCTATATCTTGTCCAACTTTTACTTTTTTTTGTGATTCTTCTGTTGATAAATTTACTGCAATAACATATTCTATTTTCTCAACACTTTCATTTTCTTCAATAACATCACTATTTATTTCATTATTTTGATTTGAACCTTCAGAATTTGAAATAATCTTATTTATTTCCGACTTTCTTATTACATTTCCTTGTATTGTTAAAACATTTTTTATTGAGACATTACTAGCTGTAAGTTGTACAATACTTCTTGATATTATTACAGATTCTTTAGCCGCAATTTCATTAACTTTTCTTCTTAAATTTAAACTATATCCTAATGAAATCATTAAAGCAATTGCCATTATCAAAATTATTATCCAATTTTTATTCTTCATATTTTAAATTAGTAATCTAAAAAATTAGTTTACTATCTCCTTTCTCTAATGTGCAAATAAATATTAAAAATCTTTAAGTATTATACTTTATTTTCCCTTAAAATTCAAGACGTTTTTTATCTATTTATATATTTCTTTAAAAACTTTCCTGTATAGCTTCTATCATTTTTACAAACCTGCTCTGGTGTTCCAACAGCAACAATTTCTCCACCATTTTCTCCACCTTCAGGACCTAAATCAATTATATAATCTGCAGTTTTTATTAAATCCAAATTATGTTCTATTACTATTATTGTATTTCCAGTATCAACTAAACGTTGTAAAATATTAACTAATTTATGAACATCTGCAATATGAAGTCCTGTTGTTGGTTCATCTAAAATATATAGAGTTTTTCCAGTAGCTCTTTTAGAAAGTTCTGTTGCAAGCTTAACCCTTTGTGCTTCTCCTCCTGATAAAGTTGTAGAAGGTTGTCCTAATTTAATATATCCTAAACCAACATCATATAAAGTTTGTATTTTATTTTTAATTTTAGGTATTTTATCGAAAAATTCTAGTGCTTCTTCAACAGTCATTTCTAATACATCTGATATACTTTTTCCTTTAAATTTGACCTCTAAAGTTTCATAATTATATCTCTTACCTTTACATACCTCACAAGGAACATATACATCTGGTAAAAAATGCATTTCTATTTTATGTACACCGTCACCTTGACAACTTTCGCATCTGCCTCCAGATACATTAAAACTAAATCTTCCCTTATCAAAACCTCTTAATTTAGCATCATTTGTATTTGCAAAAATTGTACGTATTTCATCAAATACTCCTGTATATGTTGCTGGATTTGAACGTGGTGTACGTCCAATTGGTGATTGATCTATATCAATGATTTTATCTATATTTTGAATTCCTTTTACTTCTTTGCATTTTCCTGGCTTTTCATTTGAGCCATTTAATGTTTTAGTTATATTTTTATATAGAATTTCATTTACCAATGTAGACTTTCCAGAACCTGAAACCCCTGTAACGCAATTAAAAACACCAAGTGGAAATTTCACATCGATATTTTTCAAATTATTTTCAGTTGCACCTTTAACTTCAATACATTTTGTTCTATTGGTCTTCCTTCTTGTTTTAGGAACTTCTATCTTTTTCTTTCCACTTAAATATTGACCAGTTATAGATTCAGGAATATTTTTTATTTCTTCTGCAGTTCCTTGTGCCATAATCTTCCCACCATGAACACCAGCACTAGGTCCAATATCTATTATCTGATCTGCAGCATACATTGTATCTTCATCATGTTCTACAACTATTAAAGTATTTCCTAAGTCTCTCAATTTTTTTAAAGTTGCCAAAAGTTTATCATTGTCTCTTTGATGAAGTCCTATACTTGGCTCATCTAATATATACAATACTCCTGTTAGCCCAGATCCTATTTGAGTTGCTAAACGGATTCTCTGTGCTTCTCCTCCTGATAAAGTTCCACTACTTCTTGAAAGTGTTAAATATTCTAGACCAACATCTATTAAAAATTGAAGTCTTTTATCTATTTCTTTTAGTACCATATCTGCAATAATTTTCTGAGTATCTGTTAACTCTAATTTTCTTAAATATTCTTGCATATTTTTTATTGACATATCTGTTAATTCTATTATATTTTTGTTTCCTAGCTTAACTGCTAAAATTTCTTTTTTTAGCCTTGTTCCTTTACATGTTGGACAATCCAAATTACTCATATATAATTCATAAAATCTTCTCATTCCATCTGACTTTGTTTCATTATGACGTCTCTCTAAAGTAGGCAATACTCCTTCAAAAGGAGCAGTAAATTTTCTTGTGCCTATACTTGAAGTATACTCAAAATTTATTTCATCTTCACCTGTACCATATAAAATCTTTTCTAAAAATTCCCTAGGTAACTTATTTATTGGCTTTTTTATATCAACATTATAATACTTACCAATAGCCTCAAAATACATTTTAGCCATTGTTTCTCCCTTTTTCATATTGCTAGCACCAAAAGCTTTTACTCCATCATATAGTGTTTTTGTTTTGTCTGGAATAATTAAATCTTCATCCATTTTCATCAAATATCCTATTCCCATACAATCAGGACAAGCTCCAAATGGATTATTGAATGAAAACATTCGTGGTGTTAACTCTGGAAAACTAAAACCACAATCAGGACATGCATAATTACAGCTAAATAAAATATCTTTTGAACCATCTTTTAAAATAACCTCACCAGGCTCCGCTTTAGTTTGATTTTTTTGTATAACATTTATAACAACCATATTGTTAGCCTGTTTAAGCGCTGTCTCAATTGACTCTGTAAGTCTGCTCCTAATTTCATCTTTGACAACAAGTCGGTCTACTAAAAGTTCTATATCATGTTTCTTATTTTTATCTAATTTAGGTAAATCAGATAATTCATATATTTCTTTATCTATACGAACTCTAACAAACCCTTCTTTTTGTGCTGTTTCTAATTCTTTTCGATATTCACCTTTTCTACCTCTTACTATTGGTGCAAGTATTTGAATTTTAGATCCTTGTTCTATATCCATTATTTTTTCAATAATTTGATCTATAGATTGTTTTTCTATTTTTCTTCCACAATTCGGACAATATGGAATTCCTATTCTTGCATATATTAAACGTACATAATCATAAATTTCTGTAACAGTTCCAACAGTTGACCTAGGATTTTTTGATGTTGTTTTTTGATCTATTGATATTGCTGGTGATAATCCATCTATTCTTTCTACATCAGGTTTTTCCATTATTCCTAAAAATTGTCTCGCATAAGATGAGAGACTTTCTACATATCTTCTTTGCCCTTCGGCATATAATGTATCAAATGCCAATGATGATTTTCCCGAACCTGAAAGACCTGTTATAACAACTAATTTATCTCTAGGAATTTCCAAACTTATATTTTTTAAATTATGCACTTTTGCTTTTTTTATAATTATCTTATCATTCATAATTTCAAATAATATTAACTATTTTGTTAATATATTTTCTCCTTTCCAATTTTTATAAACATACGTATACTATAAAAAAAAGTATTTTTACATATATTATATAAAAAGTGCCTTATAATATAAATTTAATTTATATTATAGGACACCCCTTTTGTTATATTCTCTTAGGCACGTGGATGTGCTTTTTTATAAATATCATTTAATCCGTCATTTTGAAATTGCATATATACTTGTGTTGATGATATATCTGAATGTCCAAGCATAATTTGGATTGATTTTAAATCTGCACCATTTTGTAATAAATGAGTAGCAAATGAGTGTCTTAATGTATGTGGTGTAATATCTTTTTCAATATTTGCTTGTTCTTGATAATATTTTATAATTTTCCAAAATCCCTGTCTTGTTAATCTTTTACCATTTAAATTTACAAATAAAGCTTTTTCCTTGTCTGTTTTTACTAAAATGTTTCTTGCTTGTTCCAAATATTCTTTTAATGCAGCAAGAGACATCTTACCAAGTGGAATAACTCTTTGTCTTGAACCTGTTTTGCAAACAACGTTTGCACTTTCCAAATTTACATCTTCTACATTTAATGAAATAATTTCTGTTACTCTCATTCCTGTAGCATACGCAAATTCTAACATTGCTTTATCTCTTGTACCTTTTAAATCTATATCTTTTGGTTGATCTAATAATAACTCTACTTCCTCTGAGGTTAATATACATGGCATCTTTTTATCAATTTTTGGTGATTGAATATTATCTGTAGGATTTTTCTCTATTTTCTTAATTTTAACCTCATATTGATAAAATGATCTTATTGAAGCTATCATTCTTGAAATTGTAGATGGCTTTTTTTCTTCTTCTTTTAAAAATTCTAAAAATTCTTTAATATCTTTTTCTTTTATTTTATTGTATTTAATACCTTTATTTGTTATATATTCTTTAAATTGCGCTAAATCCCTTTTGTATGATTGAAGTGTATTATCTGATACCTTTTTTTCGTTCTTTAAAAAGTTAAAAAATTCTTTTAATTGTTTTTCCATTTCGCTTATCTCCATCTCCATATTTTTTATGTATTCTTTACATAAACTTCTTATGTTATATCAAACTATTTAAAAAAAGTAAATAGTTTTTTTGTAATTTTTAAAAATATTTTATCATTTTTTGTAGCATTACAAAAGATATATTATTTTCTATAAAACTTGCTAATATCAAAACACCAAACATTATTAATGACAATATAGAATGTCTTATTATTTCTACTTTAATATTTTCTTTTCTTCTATCTTTCAAAATAGATTTATACAATTTTATACTGCTTACTCCTATCGTTAGAATTGCTGGAATAAACATAACATTTTGAAAAAATAAAGATAAAATTAAAAACATAATCCCTTTAGAAGTTCCTAAAATACTTGTAAATGCAGAGATGGTATAACCTAAAGATAAACCTCTTATAAATAAAATAATAAATACAACTGGTATTCCAATAACTGTTGTTCCTGCAAACCACAAAATTACAGTTAATCCAAAATTTCTTTTTACTGAACTTAATAATAATTCAGAAAAATTAATTTTTTCAGTATTTTTTAGTGTTTGAATAAAACCAGTTACATAATCTGCTGTTCTAAAGGCTGTTTCTTCTGAGCTATTATTTATTACAATAACACCTGTAAAAATTCCTATTAAAAAAATTACTATAACTAATAAATATTTATTAAAATTTTCCGTAACATAATTTAATATAATATCTTTTAAAGAAAATCTTATTGTTCTTTTACCCATACACTATTTTCTCCTTTTTACTTTACTACATCTTTAGCTTAACAACTTAAAATTAATATAATAATATGTATTCTTTTATATTTTATGACTTCATTAACATTTATTTTTTTAATTTTAAATTGACAAAATTTACATAAAATATTATAATATAATTATGTAGTGACA
Source organism: uncultured Clostridium sp. (assembly GCA_900554175.1). Lineage (GTDB taxonomy): Bacteria > Bacillota > Clostridia > TANB77 > CAG-508 > CAG-269. The sequence continues at coordinate 4,068 of USGK01000010.1, read as the reverse complement.
ATTAGGTCACACATCACTAAAAAGTGACATCTTAATACAGCCTTTATAGGCAGGAGGTACTTATGGACTCAAACGTAAAACGCGAAATGAAAAACTTGGCTGACCAAATCGAAAACGTATCAAACCAAATCGAAATAAGTCTCAAATCGTGTGAAAATCTGCTTGCAAATATTCTTTTCTACTCCAATTACGACTTTAAAGTCTTAAAAGAAGTCGAATTTTTAAGAAAAAAGATTTTTCTATCTAAGTTATATCTTGAGAAAGGAAAAAAGGCAAAAGGAAAAAAGGCAGATTGTGTTGAAGATCCTTACTTGCAATTAGAAGCTTCAAACTATTATGTTATAGCCTCCGATCTTACGATAGAGGTTCAAACTGATATTGAAACTTTATCTAAATCAATATTGAAAAACTAATATTGATTCAAAAATAGAGAGTACGAATTATACTCTCTATTTTTGTACACTATTTAATTAAGTTATTTTCTCAATTGAAACATCTTAAAATTAACGGAATCCGGCCTCCGCCTCCTCCACCTCCGAAAGAACCTGAACCTCCTCCTCCAGAAGAGAATCCTCCTCCTCCAGAAGAATAACTAGATGCAGCTTTATGTGCTGCTTTTGCATTATCTGCCTTCTGAATTCCTCTTAAAGAAGAATAATTTATATATTCTATTACTTCATAATTTGCAAAATTAGTTTTCTCTATTAATTCTGGATATAATGTTTTAAATTCTTTTGATACTTTCTTTGCTATACCTAACATTTGTGCAAATATTAAATAATTTTCAAATACTTCAACTTCTATAGCTTGTCTATCTTTTATTAACGTATATTCTAATAAATATCTTTTTAATCCTTCAATTTTCTCAGCTTCATCTTTTATACGTTTTGTTGCAATATATTTTATTCCCCAAAATTTTCTATTCTGTTTTTCAATATATCCTTCTTCTACAAGAGCTGATCTTTGTTTAGACAAAATATCATCAAACCATCCTAGTATTTTAGAAAAACTTTTTTTACACCATCTTTCAAATTCTTTATTTTCTAAAATTCCATCTTCACTTGCAATATACATCATTTCAAATAAATCCGATTCTAACGAATTATCAAACTTTTTATTTTCTCTATCTCCTAATACTATAATGGTATCTTCTTTTTTTGTAAAAAATCTGCCTTGTTTATTTTCTGTTCTTATTAGACCATCCTTAATCCATTTTAATAGTATAGCTCCTAGAAGATCTGATTTATTTTTTATTAAATTATACTGATATGCAATATAATAAGATTTGAATAAATTTCCTTCACATGGAATGTCTCTAAAATATGGAACATTTTTACCAATCTTTTTTCCTTCTTTTCCATAATCAAATCCATAATAATTTGATTTACCTAATCCCTTAAAAATTACAATAAATATTAAAACTACAGGTATAATGTTCATAATAAAACTAAAAATGAAAGGAAATATAAGTACTTTTAAATTATTTTCTTTATTCCCATTTTTATTATAAACTTCTGCACCATCTTGGGCTTTTTGATAATAATATTCAAAACTTTCGTTTAAGTTATTATTACTATTAAACATTCCTTTTGGAAATTTAGCTAAAATTGTCATATATTCATCACTTGTAAGACTTCCATTCGACTGCATATAAATTGCACCATTATTTACATAGCAAAGTCCACCATAATTTCCATATCCCCATACAGGAATAGTATCTTCAAAAGAATTATCTGAATATATTTTTACTTTTGCTTCTTTAATAGTATTTGAAAATTCATATGGTATTAAAGTCCAGTATACCATCTGGGAATCTGTTAAGTTTGAAACGAAATTTGTTATTCTATATTTAACTTTATATGTATTTTGACCATATTTGCTTATTCCCCAACAAATTTCAGTTCCTTTGCTAATATTATTTATACCACATTTATATGATTTTCTTTCAAAAGAGTCTGAAGTTCTCCACGAATTTATTGTCGAGTATTCTCTTTCATCGCTTGAAACAGTTAAATTAGTAATTTTAGAGTTTCCTAAATTATAATATGGATGATAACATTCTGTTCCGCTATTTGTATTGCATTTCCACGTTTCTGTTACATTGGCATTTCCTGATGAATCTATATATATATCCATATTAATTGAATCAATTGAATTTGCTTCTACAGTTGATTTTAAAGCTATTATTAAAAATAACATCATTTCTAATACTAATATTCTTATAATTTTTCTTTTCATAATATCACCATAGAATATTTTATCATATTATAAATTGAAATACAATATAAAAAGAAGACAATAAATAAAAATCGTCTTCTTTTATTACCTATTCATTTACTTTTAACGTATATTCGCTTATATCAGGTTCTATAAATATATTTTCATCTACATTTTCGAATTCATACTCTCTTGAAGTAGTTCTTTCTCCTTCTATTGTTTTTAAGTATAATCCTGTATCTTTATCTATATAAATTTCTGCACCTTTAGAAGTTAAGGAATCTGATGAGAAAAATCCTTTGATAACATAACATTTTTTTCCATTACATTTTTTTGATTTTATATTAGCAGCTATACATCCTAAAAATGTTTGCAAATTATTATCTGTTTCTGTAAAATTATAAATGCTGACACCTAAAAATGTCCCACTATCCAGTTTAGCTATTTTTCCATCTTTGTTATTCCAAAATGTATCTGTTCTTTCACCATTATTATATATTGATAATTTCGAAATTTCACCATTTAAATTTCTTTCTAAAAATACCACCTCTCTATTGTCTTTCTTATAATATTCCATAGTAACAGTCGTATTATCGCTTTCTGTTGCAACAGATTTTGTATAATAATTTGTACTATCCGAATATTTTGCAATTTTATCTTGCAAATCTGTAATTATAATATAATTTCTAATAGTATGAATTAGTAATATCACCAAAACAACTAAAAGTATTATTCCTATAATTTTTAAAATTTTTTTCTTACTCATAAAAATCACTCCTTCTCATTGGTGCAACCTAGCTATCTTGAGTTTTATAACTTTTAGACCTTCGGCTTTGCGTCATAAACTTTCGCTTACTTTGCTCTTTAACATCTATTTAAATAATACCATACTTTCCCAATTTTTGCAAATTAAATAAGTTTCTAATTTTAAAAATATTTGATTAAAATAAAAATTTCTAAGCCTTTAATAGTAGCAAACTTCAAAAAAAAAAAAGTTTGAGCAAAATTACTCAAACTCTACATTTTTGGCTCCTCGTACTGGGCTCGAACCAGTGACCTATCGGTTAACAGCCGAGCGCTCTACCAACTGAGCTAACGAGGAATATATAAAATCTAGCGACAACCTATCTTTCCAGCAGGGTAACCCGCAAGTATTTTCAGCACATTCGAGCTTGACTTCTGTGTTCGGAATGGGAACAGGTATTACCTCGATGTCATAATCACTAGAAAATTAATGTCTACTTAATACGTTTATAATTATAATATATTATATTTAAAAAATCAATACTTTATTCAAAAAAATTTGATTTTTTTTAAATATAAAAAACAAACTATAAGCACACTCAAAAATACATAGACGAATATTTATGTTTTAGTTATTAACTTCTTCTTCTTTCTTTACTTAACGTTTTGTGGTTAAGCCCTCGATTTATTAGTATTGGTTAGCTTAATATATTACTATACTTACACCTCCAACCTATCTACCAGTTAGTCTTCCTGGAATCTTACTATCTTTCGATATGGGATATCTTATCTTAGGGTGGGCTTCACACTTAGATGCTTTCAGCGTTTATCCCTTCCATACTTAGCTTCTCAGCTATGCCACTGGTGTGACAACTGATGTACCATTGGTATGTTCAGCCTGGTCCTCTCGTACTAGGGCCAACTCCCTTCAAATATCCTTCGCCTGCGACAGATAAGGACCGAACTGTCTCACGACGTTCTGAACCCAGCTCGCGTACCACTTTAATGGGCGAACAGCCCAACCCTTGGAACGTACTTCCGCTCCAGGATGTGATGAGCCGACATCGAGGTGCCAAACCTCCCCGTCGATGTGAACTCTTGGGGGAG
>USGK01000009.1 GCA_900554175.1 uncultured Clostridium sp. | reverse complement strand
CAAATTCAATCATATTATTTGAACGAATTTGTTTCACATCATTGACTAACATACAAAATTATATTAAAAATCCTTTAAATGCATTGACATAAAGACCAAAAAATGGTAAAATAATTCTGTTGTAAATGTGTGTTTATAACAGAATTATTTATTAGGAGGTGAATTTAAGTGCCAACAATTAATCAATTAGTAAGAAAAGGAAGACAAACAGGAGTTACAAAATCTACAGCACCAGCTCTTCAACATGGATATAATTCAAAAAATAAAAGATTAACAAACAACAGAGCTCCACAAAAAAGAGGAGTATGTACAGTAGTTAAAACAGTAACACCTAAAAAGCCAAACTCAGCTTTAAGAAAAGTTGCCAGAGTTAGACTTTCAAATGGTTATGAAGTTACATCTTATATTCCAGGAATAGGACACAACCTACAAGAACATAGTGTTGTTTTAATAAGAGGTGGAAGAGTAAAAGACCTTCCAGGTGTTAGATATCACATAATTAGAGGAACATTAGATACAGCAGGAGTTAAAGACAGAATGCAAGCACGTTCAAAATATGGTGCAAAACGTCCTAAAAAATAAAAAAGATGAATAAAAAAGAAGTGCTTATTCTTACTAAACTTAAGGTACTTAAATTTAGAATAGAAAAGAAGCACTGACTGGAAATTTTATTTCCAGAGTAACTTTGAATACTTAATATATGAGTATTCGCACGAGAGATTTAGTAGAAATTAAATCTTAGAGAAAGGAGTGAAGAAAAGTGCCAAGAAAAGGTTATATAGCAAAAAGAGATGTATTACCAGATCCAATATATAATAGCAAAGTTGTTACAAAATTAGTAAATAACATAATGTTAGATGGTAAAAAATCAGTTGCTCAAAAAATAGTTTATGATGCATTTGATATCATAAAAGAAAAAGAAGGAAAAGAACCTTTAGAAGTTTTTGAAGCAGCTTTAGAAAATATTATGCCAGTTTTAGAGGTAAAAGCAAGAAGAGTAGGTGGTGCAACATATCAAGTACCATTGGAAATCAGACCAGAAAGAAGACAAACTTTAGGGTTAAGATGGCTTGTATCTTATGCTAGAAAGAGACATGAAAAAACAATGTCAGAGAAATTAGCTGGTGAAATAATGGATGCAGTAGCTGGAAACGGTGGAGCATTCAAGAAAAAAGAAGATACACATAAAATGGCTGAAGCTAACAAAGCTTTTGCTCATTATAAATTCTAATTTAAAAAGAATTAAACTCATTATTGAGGGGAGGAAAAATTAATGGCAGGAAGATTATGTCCATTAGAAAAAACAAGAAATATAGGAATAATGGCTCACATAGATGCAGGAAAAACTACAACAACAGAGAGAATTCTTTTCTACACAGGTAAAACTCATAAAATAGGAGAGGTTCACGAGGGTGCTGCAACAATGGACTGGATGGCTCAAGAACAAGAAAGAGGTATAACAATTACTTCAGCCGCAACAACATGTTTTTGGAAAGATCATAGAATCAATATAATTGATACTCCAGGACACGTTGACTTTACAGTTGAAGTTCAAAGATCTTTAAAAGTTCTTGATGGAGCTGTAACAGTTTTAGCTGCTAAAGGTGGAGTTCAACCACAAACAGAAACAGTTTGGAGACAAGCTGATAAATACAATGTACCAAGAATGGTATATGTAAATAAAATGGATATTGTTGGTGCTGACTTCATGTTATGTGTTGATCAATTAAAAAATAGATTACATGCAAATGCTGTTCCAATCCAATTACCAATTGGAAAAGAAGATTATTTCCAAGGTATAGTTGATTTGATAAAAATGAAAGCGTTTATCCATAAAGATGATTTAGGAAAAGAAATTGAAGAAACAGATATTCCTGAAGATATGAAAGCAGATGCAGAAAAATGGAGACAAAATATGATAGAAGCAGCATGTGAACAAGATGAGGAATTAATGATGAAATATTTAGATGGTGAAGAACTATCTGAAGAAGAAATCAAAAAAGGTTTACGTGTAGGAACGATAAATAACTCAATAGTTACAGTTTGTTGCGGATCTTCATATAAAAATAGGGGAGTTCAAGAATTATTAAATGCAATAGTTGACTTTATGCCAGCACCAACAGATATAGCACATATAAAAGGTGTTGATTTAGATGGAAATGAAGTAGAAAGAAAAACTTCAGATTCAGAACCATTTGCAGCTTTAGCATTTAAAATTGCAACTGACCCATTTGTTGGAAAATTATGTTTCTTTAGAGTATATTCTGGAACATTAGAGTCAGGATCATCTGTATTAAATGCAAATAAAGATAAGAAAGAAAGAGTTGGAAGAATTCTTCAAATGCATGCAAATCACAGAGAAGACATTGAAAAAGTTTATGCTGGAGATATAGCTGCAGCTGTTGGATTAAAGGATGTTACTACAGGTGACACTTTATGCGACGAAGCACATCCAGTTATACTAGAATCAATGGAATTCCCTGAGCCAGTTATAGATATAGCTATTGAGCCAAAAGATAAAGCAGCTCAAGAAAAAATGGGAATAGCTTTAGCAAAACTTGCAGAAGAAGATCCAACATTTAAAGCTTATACAAACCACGAAACAGGTCAAACAATTATTGCTGGTATGGGTGAATTACACTTAGATATCATTGTTGATAGATTAAAAAGAGAATTTAAAGTTGAATGTAGCGTTGGTAAGCCACAAGTTGCTTACAAGGAAACAATTAGAAACAAAGTTAAAGTTCAAGGTAAATTTATTCGTCAATCAGGTGGTAAAGGACAATATGGTGATGTTTGGTTTGAAATGGAACCATTAGAACCAGGAAAGGGAATTGAATTTGAAAGCAAAATTGTTGGAGGATCTGTTCCTAAAGAATATATTAAACCAATTGAACAAGGTATGAGAGAAGCTGCTCAAACTGGTATTCTTGCTGGATACCCAGTTATAGATTTTAAAGTTGCCTTAGTAGATGGATCTTATCATGAAGTTGACTCTTCAGAAATGGCATTCAAAATAGCTGCATCAATGGCCTTCAAAGAAGGTTGCAAACAAGCTAAAGCAGTTATATTAGAGCCAATAATGAAAGTTGAAATAACAGTTCCTGAAGAATACATGGGAGATGTTATAGGTGATGTTAACTCTCGTCGTGGTAGAGTTGAAGGTATGGACTTAGTAAACGGAATGGAAGAAATAAGAGCATTTGTTCCACTTTCTGAGATGTTCGGTTATGCTACTGACTTACGTTCAAAAACACAAGGTAGAGGAAGTTACTCTATGGAACCTTCTCACTATGAAGAAGTTCCAAAATCAGTTCATGAAGCAATTGTTTCTTCAAGAAGCAAAAATGCTTAATTGTAATAATTGATTTAAGAATAAAAAGAAATTTAAATAATGCTTGCATTTTTGCTTAAAATGGTATATAATGCAAGCAACTTAAAATCAATCGATATTTAATTTAAAAAATAAAAAGATTAGTTTAAAACTAATCAAAAAAGGGAGGAATTTAAAGATGGCAAAAGCAAAATTTGAAAGAAATAAGCCACACGTTAACATTGGTACTATCGGACACGTAGACCATGGTAAAACAACTACAACTGCTGCTATTACAAAATATTTATCATTATTAGGAAAAGCTAAATATGAAGCTTATGATCAAATCGATGGAGCTCCAGAAGAAAAAGCAAGAGGAATCACAATCAATACAGCCCATGTTGAATATGAAACAGATAACAGACACTATGCACATGTTGACTGCCCAGGACACGCTGACTATGTTAAAAACATGATCACAGGTGCTGCTCAAATGGATGGTGCAATATTAGTTGTTTCTGCAGCTGATGGACCAATGCCACAAACAAGAGAACATATATTATTAGCTAGACAAGTTGGTGTTAAATACATCGTTGTTTATTTAAATAAATGTGATATGGTTGATGATCCAGAATTATTAGAATTAGTTGAAATGGAAGTTAGAGACTTACTTTCTAGTTATGATTTCCCTGGAGATGAAATTCCAATTATTAAAGGTTCTTCATTAAAAGTATTAGAGAGTACATCTACAGATCCTAATGATCCTGTATATGCTCCAATGAAAGAATTAATGGAAGCTGTAGATAGCTACATTCCAACACCTGAAAGACCTACAGATCAACCATTCCTAATGCCAATCGAAGATGTTATGACAATAACAGGTAGAGGAACAGTTGTTACAGGTAGAGTAGAAAGAGGAACAGTTAAAGTTGGAGACGAAGTTGAAATAATTGGTCTAACAACAGAAAGAAAGAAAACAGTTATAACTGGTCTTGAAATGTTTAGAAAATCATTAGATTCAGCAGAAGCTGGAGATAATGCTGGAGCATTATTAAGAGGAATTCAAAGAAATGAAGTTGAAAGAGGTCAAGTTCTTGCTAAAGTTGGAACAATCCATCCACATACTAAGTTTACAGCACAAGTTTACGTTCTAACTAAAGAAGAAGGTGGACGTCATACACCATTCTTCAATGGATATAGACCACAATTCTATTTCAGAACAACAGACGTTACAGGTGTAATTGATTTAGCTGAAGGAACAGAAATGGTTATGCCAGGAGATAACGTATCAATGACTATAGAATTAATCACACCTATCGCTATCGAAAAAGGATTAAGATTTGCTATTCGTGAAGGTGGTAGAACAGTTGGTTCAGGTGTTGTTGCTGATATAATCGAATAATAAATATAATAATAGCAAGGTTTTCGAGTTTTTCGAAGTTCCTTGCTAATTTTTATTTAACAACTTTTTAACTTATAATAAATATTTTTTCTTGTGTATGATTTTTATTAAGTAAAAAATAAAAGATAGACTTCATAAGCCTATCTCATTAAATAAGAGAAAATAATGGAACTTAATTTTAAACTATCATGCCTAATTTTTCCATCTGAAATTGTAAGTAAATCATCTTCTAAGACTTCATATTTACCTTTTTTTATATTTTCATAATCGATTTGAACCCAATCCTTTTGTTCTTCTGATGAATATTTTTCAAGAATTTCTTTAGGTAGTTTTGTATTGCTTACAATTACACTATCAATAGTATTTTTACCTAAATATTTTTCTAAAATATTTACATGATCACTAACACCAAAATTATCTGTTTCTCCTGGTTGAGTCATCGCATTGCATACGTACATTTTTTTTGCTTTAGATGTTCTTATTGCCTCAGCTAAATCCGGACATATTAAATGTGGTAAAATACTTGTATATAAGCTTCCCATACTAACTATTATTAAGTCAGCATTTGCAACTTCTTTAAAAACTTGCGGTAGGATATGAGGGTCTTCTTTATAAAATATTTTTTTATATTGTTTTCTTGCAAGAGTAATTTCTTCCTCTCCTTCTATAATTTCACCATCAACAGTTTCACCCATAAGTGTAAGACAGTCTTCAGAAAGAGGTAAAACAGTATGTTCAACTTTTAAAAGTTTACTAAAATTCTCAATACTTTTTTGTAAACTACCAGTTTCTTTATAAAATGCTGTTAAAATTAGATTACCCATAGAATGACCATTTAAGTCGCTATATGTAGAAAGTCTGTATTCCATAATATTTTTTACATCATCTGGTAAAGTAGAAAGATTGCTTAAAACGTGTCTTATATCACCAACAGCAGGAGTAGAGAACTCTTTTCTAAGTCTACCTGTACTTCTACCATTATCTGAAACAGTTATTACTGCTGTAATATCAACTGGAAAATATTTTAGTCCTCTTAAAATGGTAGATGCTCCAGTTCCTCCACCAAGTAGTACAATTTTTTTTCTTTGCATAAAATTCATTCCTTTCTTTTAAAAGAATATAAAAATTTAATTTATAGGAATATCTAATAAAGTAGAGTATTCTTTTATTTTTTCTGAATCTAATTCTTGATTAGAATATGTATCGTTTTCTCTTCTAATTCTTATTACTTTTTTTGCCCCATTATTTAGTAGTCCCAATAAATCAGATGGTTTATCATCTATAAAGATACCTTCTGAATAATTGATATCTAATTTAAATTTATGTTTAGAAGTAACAATAATGCTATCGAAAAAGTCTGTTAACTTAGATCCTGCTATTTTTGCTGTTTGAAATTCTAGGCCGTATTCACAGTAGGATAACATATATAATGTATGATTATTTTGCTTTAATTTTTTTAAAAAAGACACACTGTCATCAAAAATAAAATCTTGACAGTTAGCTATAACTATATCAAGCTTATTTCGTAAAGTGTTATAATCAAGTGAGTATTTCTTACAAAAGAAATTAGCAAGCTCATAAATATTATAAATATTTTTTCTATTAAATTTTTCTTTACATTCGTTGTATATTATAGTATTCTCTAAATCACATTCAAGTGATACGAAGTTTGAGATTGTATTTAAAAGATTATTTGTTAATAAAGGGGTATTGTATAATGTATGATCAAAATCAATATAAAAATTCATAAACGTCTCCTTATAATTTTATTTTAAATAGCTTAATATAAAATAGCATAAAATTCAAAAAAAATCAATTTTATACAATAAATTAAAAAAATAAAATTAAACTATTTACATTTTTTTTCGTAAATGATATTATAATTTTAAAATATAAATAAAAGTGAAAGTGTGGAAATTATTAATACAAAAGTTATTTCAAGTAATTTTATGCTTATGAGACAAAATATAAAACATTAAAATATTTTAATAGTGGGAGGATATATGTTAGAGAACTTAAAAAGAATAATAGAGTCGAAATATTTTGAAACAATTGTTGTTATTATTATTGCTACTATAATATATAGAATAATAAAAAAGTTAGTTAATAAGCATCTGAAGGTAACTAATATGAATGCAAGACAAGAAACTTATGTAAGACTATTAAACAACACTTTAAGATATGCGTTTTTTATACTATTGATATTATTCATTTTACAAATAAATGGAGTTAATGTTTCTTCAATTATTACTGGAGTTGGAATAGCAAGTGCAATTATAGGATTAGCCTTGCAGGATTTTCTAAAAGATATAATAATGGGAATGAATATTATATCAGAAAAATTTTTTATGGTTGGTGATGTTATAAAATATAAAGATACAGAGGGAAAAGTTCTTTCAATTGGATTAAGGAATACAAAAATACAAGATATTTATAATGGAAATATAATATCTATAACTAATAGAAATATAGATCAGGTAGTAAATGTCTCAAAAAGGCTGTTTGTTGATATTCCTGCACCATATGAAGAAGATATCGAAAAATTAGAAAATATTTTAATGCAAGCAGTTGATAAAATAAAGGAATTTGAATTTGTAGATGATTGTAAATACATAGGAGTCTCAGAATTTGCTTCTTCAAGTATTATATATAAATTAGAGGTGGATTGTGAAACTGAATATAAATCATCAATATATAGACAAACTTTAAGATGTGTAAAATTAGTATTCGATGAAAATAATATTGTAATTCCATATCAACAAATTGATGTACATAGCAAATAGTGATTGATTTTTTATGTAAATAATGGTATAATATAGTTATCAAGTTTCATAGTCAGCCATGAGGAGGAAAAAAATCCAATGTATCATTTTGAAAAAGCAGAATTTATTAAAGATGAAGAACTCAGTAAAATATGGAATTCACAAAAAATTAACCTTTGTAGGTATGATGAAGAAAAGAAAGACGATATGCAATTAATTAGAATAAAAGAAAATCTTCTTACTACTGAAAAGTATGGAAAAATTTTTTGTGAAATTTTGAAGTCAAAAAATAGTATATCTGAAGATGACTTTAAAAAGGTATTTGCTGAGGGCGAATTAGAAAGAGACAGGTATATTTCTGTCATAGAAAATTTAGTTTATTATGCCTATTATGGACAGGAAATCTGTCGTATTAATAATAAACTGGAAGGATTGGAGAAAAGAAAAGATCTTCTTGAGATGATTCAAGGAGGCATGGAAAATGGGACAGTTCTCTATTTTAGGAATGAAATAGAATAAAAAATAAAAAAGGCTGACAAACTTGAAAAGACTAATGTCTACAAGTAGAGGGAAAAATTATTAAAATTTTTCCCTCGAATTTTTTTATTATAAGAAAGGCATTTGGGTAGAATAATTTTGCCTAAAATAAATAAGATAAAACAAAGATTGTTTATTGTCAAATAATACATAAAAATTTTTCAATAATATAGTTTACAAAATAATTATATAGAAATTTCAGGTTTATATTTTTCAAGCCACATATTAACCTGACATAAATAAGCCATAAGTTGAGGACCAGTCCTTGGGTGTCAGAAAACAACACGAACAGCTAACCGTTTAAGCTGTAAGAAAAGAAGAAAAAGTACAATCTGCAAAAATGAGCTTTTTTATAAGAATAACGAAAAAAAAGCATAAAACATGTGATTACTGAAATAAAGTGTTAGTTAATAGCACTTTATTTTAATATTATAAAAAAGTTGAAAAATGTCGTAGAACATGCTAAAATATAGGTAGATATTGTAAAATAGTAAAATAAACGAAAGTTTATGACACAAAACCAAAGGTCTAAAAGTATATATGCTTATGATGGCTAGGTTGCACAAATGAAAAGGGGGAATTTATATGAAAATGAAAAAAATATTTAAAATTATTGGAATTATAATATTATCATTATTATTAATTACATTAATTTATTTTACAATTTTACACTTTAATGGAATTTTAAAGAAAGACAATACAATGACAAGAGAGGAAGTTATTACATTATTAAAAAAAGGAGAAGAATGTTCAAATTATTATTATTCTTCTGAAGAATATATATTGTTTAAAAAAGTAAATGAAATTAAAACAGAATATTATATAAAAGATGGTGTTATAAAATGTGTAAGCAATGGTAATATTTTAAGATGGGAAAATTATAATACAGATGAAGTAATTAGTATAATGGGAAAAAATGCAGGTGTTTCATCTTTAAAAAGTTATTATAATTATGGTGATGAAACAGTTTTATATAATCAAAAAGGTTTTGACTATTCAATAATTGCTGATGAAAAAACTTTTAATACTAATTTTGAATATTTAGGTGAAAAGCAGTATAATGGAAGAATGACTATACTTGTTCAAGTATGGAATAAAGATAATACTAAAGTAAATCCAACAATCTTTTACATTGATAAGGATACAGGCTTAATAATGAAAAGAATTGATTATAGTGCTATGGGATTAATAAAATTAGATTGCAATAGAAATGTAAAATTAGATGTAGTAACAGATAAAGATGTAGAAAGACCAAATTTAGATAATTATGAAGTATTAAATAGTGAAAAATAAAGAAATGTTATATTGTAAAATTTAAGAGAATAATAAAATTTTTAGCAAGTGATTATTGATAACCACTTGCTTTTATAATACATAGGAAAATTATTTTAGTTATGAGGTGAATATTATAATTCAATTTTAGGCTGATACCTCTCAAGCCACATATTAACCTGGCAGAGATAAGCCATCAATTGCGGTCCAGTCATAAGCTGACCAAACCATGGTCTAGAAAAGGCATTACCATCTGTTTCTATAATTTCTAAAATATAGTTTCTATTAAGTAAAATATTTATAGGGGCATTTTTGTCTTCCATTATTTTAGAAAGCATATTTTTAACACATTTTAAATAAGTAGGATTGTGTGTTTTTGGGTAAGGTGATTTTTTTCTATCAACAATTTCTTCAGGTAAAATACCTTTCATTATATGCCTTAAAAGTCCTTTTTCTCTACCGTTTAAAGCTTTAAATTCCCAAGGGACATTATACATGTATTCAGCTAATCTGTAATCGCAAAAAGGAACTCTTACCTCAAAGCCATTTGCCATACTCATTCTATCTGCTCTATCTAAAAGAGTTTGCATGAACCAATTAATTGTTAGATATGAGATTTTTCTTTTTTGTGCCGTTTCTGAACTGTCTTGAGAGAGTATATTTACTCCTTGAAGACTTTCATTATATCTAAAATCAATATAAGATTTTAGATCTGTTCTTTCAGCAATTTTAGGATTTAAAATTTTTTGTCTTTCTAAGAATGCAATAGACCAAGGAAATGTACCTGAATTTAGTGCATCATCTCTAAAAAACCAAGGATATCCTCCAAAAATTTCATCAGCACATTCACCCATAAGTGTAACAGTTTTTTCTTTTTTTACTTCTCTGCAAAATAAAAGCAAAGATGAATCAACATCAGCCATTCCTGGCATATCTCTTGCAACCATAGCATCAAATAAATTTTGGGCAAGTTCAGGGGTATCTAAAATTATCTTATGATGATTTGAATATATATTATTAGTCATAATATCAATGTAATAATTATCAGAATTAGGCTGAAAATCCGATTTAACAAAGTTTTTATCATTATCTATATAATCAATAGAATAAGTATCTAGAGGAGGTCTTCCATTTTCTTTAAGAAAATCTGCAGTAAATTTCGAAATGATACTAGAATCTAATCCACCAGAAAGAAATGTACATATTGGCATATCTGAAACAAGTTGTCGACTAATAGAATCCTTTACTAAAATTTTTAAATGATCACATGTAGTATCGAAATTCTCTGTATGAGGTCTGCTTTTTAATTCCCAATATTTCTGTATTTTTAAGCCATATTCATTATAAATAGCGAAATGAGCAGGTTTTATTTCAAAAATATCTTTATAGATTGTTGTTCCGGGAGTATGGGCGGGACCTATCCCAAATAATTCATTTATTCCTTGTTTATCTAATATTTTAGGAATTCCTGGAAATTCAAATATTGCTTTAAGCTCAGATGCAAAAATGAAATTTCCATTAAATTGAGTATAAAATAAAGGTTTTACTCCAAAGTGATCTCTTGCTAAGAAAAGTTCATGTTTTTTAGTATTCCATATTGCGAATGCGAAGATTCCATTTAAGTGGTTAACTACATCTTTTCCATAATGAATATATGCTTTTAGAAGTACTTCTGTATCACTGTGTCCATTGAATTCAAAATTATTTTGAGTTAGAGTTTTTCTAAGCTCGCTTGTATTATAAATTTGACCATTGTAAACCATTACATATTCTGAATAGGAATACTTTTCAATCATTGGTTGTTTGCCGCCTTTAGGGTCAATTACTATTAATCTTTTATGACCTAATGCAACATTTTGGTTAATGTAAATACCGTCTTCATCAGGTCCTCTTTTTGAAAGAGCATCTGTCATTTGTAATATTGTCTCTTTATTTAAAGATAAATCCTTTTTATAATTTATAAATCCTACAATTCCACACATATATATTAATCCTCCTTATATATATATATTATATTTTTTGCATTTTATGTTTTTTAGTTAGAATTTATATGAAAAAAATAAATTGTTAAAGATAAAAGTGAAAAATGCTTGAAAATTTTTAAAATTTGATATAAGATAATAAAAAAATAAAAAAGGATGAAGTGAAATGGGAGAAAAAATCAATTATAATCCAAAACTAAATAATTTTAGAGAATTGGTTGAATTTTCATATAAAAATTATAAAGAGAGAACAGCCTATATTTATAAGGAAAATGTAGAGCAAAAGCCGGTAAAATATATTACAAAGTCTTATGAGGATTCATATAAAGATATAAGAGCATTGGGAACTGCCCTATTAAATGAAGAATTAAAATCAAATAGAGTGGCTTTAATTGGAGACAACAGATATGAATGGGTAGTTAGTTATTTTGCTATCGAATATAGTGCGAAAATTATTGCACCAATGGATAAAGCATTACCTGAAGAAGAAATAGCTTCTTTAATAAAAAGAAGCGAAGTGGAAGCGGTTATTTTTGATAAAAAATATAAAGAAATATTTAAAAAACTAAAAAGAGATTCTTCAAATAAATTGCAGACTTTAATTTGTATGGACGATATTGATGACAGTGAGATATTAAAATTTAATGAATTACTTGAAAATGGTAGAGAATTAATTGAAGAGGGAAATAAAAAAATTGATGATATAAAAATAGATGAAGATGCTATGGCTATATTATTATTTACCTCTGGAACAACAGATAAATCAAAAATAGTAATGCTCTCACAAAAAAATATATGTAGTAATATTTATGCATATCAAACACATTTTAAAATGCTTCCAACAGATACGTTATTGTCTTTTTTACCAATACATCACACATTTGAATCTAGTATAACAATTATTTATGGATTTTATAATGGTTCTAGAGTTGCTTTTTGTGATGGAATTAGGCATATAGCAGAAAATTTAAAAGAATATGAAGTAAGTATATTTGTTGCAGTTCCACTTCTACTTGAAACAATGTATAAAAAAATCAATAAGGGAATAGAAAATCAAGGGAAAACGGAATTAATTAAAAAGATGATTAAGTTTTCTAATGGATTATTGAAGTGTCATATTGATATAAGAAGAATTTTATTTAAATCAATTTTAAATAATTTTGGTGGAAAATTAAGAATTATTTTGTATGGTGCAGCATCTCTCGATAAAGAAACAATAGAAGGCTTTAATGATTTTGGAATTGATTCAATACAAGGTTATGGGCTAACGGAAACATCTCCTGTATTAGTTGCTGAAAGTACAACAAAGCATAGGCCAGGAGCAGCAGGATTTCCATTGGATAATGTAGCTATAAAAATAAACAATCCTGATAAAGACGGAGTAGGAGAAGTATTAGCAAAAGGACCAAATGTTATGCTAGGATACTATAATGATGAGGAAAAAACAAAAGAAGCTTTTGAAGGAGAATGGTTTAAAACAGGAGACTATGGATATATAGATAAAGATGGTTTTTTATTTATTACAGGAAGAAAAAAAGATATAATCGTTTTAAGAAATGGAAAAAATGTATATCCACAAGAAATAGAATTTTTAATAAACAAATTACCATATGTTTTAGAATCAATGGTATTTTCAAGAAATAAAAATAAAACAGATACAATGCTTGTAGCTAAAGTCGTTTATGATGAAAAAACTATGGAAGAAAAGTATCCAGAAAACAAAAAAGAAGAGTATGAAAGTATAATTTGGAAAGATATAAAAAGAATAAATGAAAATTTACCAACATTTAAACATATAAAACAAATTATAGTAACAGATGAACCAATGAGTAAGACAACTACCCAAAAAATAAAAAGATATGAAGAAATAAAAAAATGTGATTAAAAACTGGAAATTTCCATAATTAAAGTTTAAAAGATGAGAATCAAAGAGAGAATATTTTTTGACAAATATTGGAAATAATGTTATAATACAAAACGATGGTGCATTATTCTAGTCATACTATTATTATGAGGGTGGGGCTAAAAATCCACTAAAGGGCACATCGTTGAAGTTTCTTATGTGTGCGCAAAATGCCAGTTTTGTGTGCATATAGGAAGTAAGAAGTTAGGGTAGTATGTAATGGCATATATATGATTCCCTGATTTCGCGGAGGCTTATAAATTTTATTTACGAAGTAAACTTTAGTAGTAAAATAATCTTTTAAGTATAACCTATGTTGAGTGCCAAGACACGAAATACATATGGTAGCCTGTTTTGAGTGATTATATCGGGATTAATTAGATATTTTGTAATAAATATTGGCCATATTTTTATAAAATAGATTATGAAATTATACTTGCAAAAGAAACTAATAATAATTTAAAGTATGTTAAAGGAAAACTTCTAGAATGTTTGTTTGATATTAAAACATAGAAATCTAGGGATTAAGGTACGGATTTAAGTGGCGATCTGGTGTCTAAATAAATTAGATGTTTTCTTTAAATGGAAACAGCTATGTAGTAATATATAGTAGAAAATAGAGAAATTCAACCAGACCTAAACCGTAAAATTTACTTAGGTTTTGACCATCTATTTTTATTTTTAAAGGAGAGAAAAGGCTTTAGGCTAAAAATAAAATGCAATCAAAAAGAAATAATAAAGAAGAATCACCTATAAAATGGGTAATTGAATCATTTATAATAACCTTTATATTATCAGGAACGGCATCATTTATATCATCTAAAGGGGTCGCAAAATTAAATATTGTTTTTGCAATTTTTATTCTAATATTTGTAATATTATTAGGAATAATATTTGATATAATTGGTGTTGCTGTTACAGTTGCTGAACCAAGTGATTTTCATGCAAAGGCAACAAAAAAAGCAAGTGGAGCGACAAAGTCAATAAAATTAATAAAAAATGCAACTAAAGTTGCAAGTATATGTGCAGATGTTATTGGAGATATTTGTGGAGTTCTAAGTGGTGCAATAAGTGCAATGATTTATGTTAGAGTATCGGAAACATATCCATTTCCGGATTTTTTTCAATATATAATAAGTGCTTTAGTAGCAGCATTAACAGTAAGTGGTAAGGCAATAGGCAAGAATATAGCTAAAGAAAATTCAACTAAGATCATCCATTTGATAGGGTTAATATTAGACAGAGATAATAAATAAAGTTAATAAGGGCAGTTACTAAAGAGGAATAATAGATTAAAATTATTTATAAAATAAAAAGTATTATTTTTATAAATGCTATTGATTAAAAATAAAAAATGTAGTATATTAAACAGAACGGGTTGTTAAGATGTGGAAAGGAGAACCACTTGAAGACATTTTTCGGTGGGATTTTCATAAAGAGAAAATTTCTAGAAGAGGAAGGCATAGATTATCCCATAAGGCTAGAATATTATAAAACCGAAAGAGAAGAAAAAAATGTTGAAACTAAATACGGAGTAAAAATAATAAAAAAAGAATATTTAGAAGGAAATGTTAAGATAGAAACAAAAGAATGCAATAATATTACAAATAATTTAGCGAAAGAAAAACAAATTTTAACTTTACTTAAAAATAATGAAGTAACGCCAATTGGATTAGAAGATGTACTAAGAGAATTAATATAAAAAGTAAAAAGAAATATTGAAAATAGCTAAAGGATAGAAAAGAAAGGGAACTATCCTTTTTTTTGTGTTTTATTTCAAGTGAGCAGTTCTTTTTTGTCAGTGCAAAAGCATACAAAATTTGAAGACTTTAGTTGACTTTTTAAAAAAATGTATATATAATCTATAAAGCCAAATTCTATAAGAGAAAGGAGCTAATTATGTCAGATAAGCTAATAATAGTGGAATCACCGGCAAAAGCAAGTACAATAAAAAAATTTCTAGGTGGAAGTACAAAGGTAGTTGCTTCAATGGGACATATAAGAGATTTACCCAAATCTAAATTGGGAATTGATATAGAAAATGATTTTGAACCACAATATATAAACATAAGAGGAAAAGGAGATTTAATAAAATCTCTAAAAAAGGATGCAAAAGATACAAAAAAAATATATTTAGCAACCGACCCAGATAGGGAGGGAGAAGCAATAGCATGGCACTTGTCAAATTTGCTAGATGTGGATAGAGAAAAAATAACTAGAGTAACATTTAACGAAATAACAAAAACTGCTGTGCAAAAAGCTATGAAGAACTCTAGAGAAATTGACTTAAATCTAGTTGATGCTCAACAAGCAAGAAGAGTATTAGATAGGATAGTAGGATATAAAATAAGTCCAGTATTATGGAAAAAAGTAAAAAGAGGATTATCTGCAGGACGTGTTCAATCTGTGGCGGTAAAATTAATTGTAGATAAAGAAGAAGAAATAGAAAATTTTATACCAGAAGAATATTGGAATATTTATGTAGAATTACAGGAAGGAAAAGAAAAGAAAATATTTGAAGCAAAACTTGTAAACAAAAACGGAGAAAAAATAAATATTCATTCTAAAGAAGAATCAGACAAGATTTTAGAAGATTTAAAAAATGCTAAATATATAGTAAAGGAAGTAAAAAAATCAGAAAAAAAGAGAAATCCAGCACCACCTTTTACGACAAGTACAATGCAACAAGAAGCCTCGAGAAAAATAAATTTTTCATTAAAAAAGACTATGTCAATTGCACAGGGATTATATGAAGGTATAAAACTCCCAAATGGACACACAGGATTAATTACATATATGAGAACTGATTCAACAAGAATATCAGAAGAAGCGAGAATTGCGGCAAAAGAGCAAATACTAAAAACATATGGTGATAAATATTATGAAAATAGATATTTTAAAAAAAGTAAAGATGCTCAAGATGCACATGAAGCAATAAGACCAGCTCATATCGATTTAATACCAGATGAAATAAAAGAATATTTAAGTAATGATCAATACAAATTATATAAACTTATATATAACAGATTTATGGCGAGCCAAATGGCATCAGCAGTTTTTGATACAGTTCAGGTTTCGATTGAAGCAAATGATTATGAGTTCAAAGCAAATGGTCAAAACATAAAATTTAAAGGATTTATGACTTTATATATAGAGGGAACAGATACAGAGAAAAAAGAAGAGGAAGGAATGCTTCCAGATTTATCTGAAAATGAAGAAGTAAGACAAAATAAAATAAATCCTAAACAGAGTTTTACGGAGCCACCTGCTAGATATACTGAAGCAAGTTTGGTTAAGGCTCTTGAAGAAAAAGGTATAGGAAGACCAAGTACATATTCACCTACAATTACAACGATTTTAGAAAGACGATATATAGAAAAAGAAAAAAAACAACTTCTTCCAACAGAATTAGGTAGAATAGTAAATAAGCTTTTGGTAGAAAATTTTGGAGATGTAGTAAATGTGGAATTTACAGCTAACATCGAATCAAGATTTGATAAAATAGCTAATGGTAAAGAAAAATGGAAACAAGTAATAAGAGAATTTTATGGACCATTTATTAAAGAAGTAGAGAAGGTTGAAAAAGAATTAGAGCATGTTGAATTAGTTGAAGAAGAGTCAGATGTAATTTGTGAGAAATGTGGAAGAAAAATGGTATATAAATTTGGAAGATTTGGAAAATTTTTGGCATGTCCCGGTTATCCGGAATGCAAAAATGTTAAAGCTATTGTAAATTATATTGATATACCATGTCCAGTATGTAATGCAAGAGTAATTGAAAAAAAGACAAGAAGAGGAAAGAAATTTTATGTATGTGAAAATGGACCAGATAAATGTAATTATATTTCGTGGAATAAACCTAAAGTAGGGGAAGTATGGACTCCTGAAAAAAATGAAAAATCAGAATCGAAAACAAGATCAGGCATAAAATCAGAGAAAAAAACAACCAAGAAGAAAAAGACGACAAAAACTAATAAGAAAAAATAAAATAATTTAATAAAACTTGTATTTTTCGACTAAATATAATAAAATAAATAAAAAAAAAGAACAAAGTAAAAGTTGGTAATATAAAAAAGGCGATATATGTAGAAAACTTTTTTTAACTAACATACTAAAAAAGACAAAAAAATCAAAAGACAAAGAGTAAAATGTTATTAAAAAAAGAAGAGGTGGTAAGAAATGTTTCGAAGCATACAAGACAAGATATTTAAAAATACAAAAGAAGAAACAAAAGGTAAAAAAAGTATATTAGCCAATGTGTTTTCTCCTAAATACATAATGTTATATGTGGTAACATTTATGGCATCACAGGTTTCTATGGGACATGATGTGTCGCCATTTAGTTTATCTTTGGTTGCAGCAACAGCTGCCTCAGAGATTCCTGTTGTTGGGGTAATTGTTATAGGGTTAGTTGGTAATGCTATTACTAGTGGAACTTCAAGTATTGCGATATATATAGTTACATTATTGTTATTTTTTGCAAGTTTTTTAGTAAAACAGCCTATTTATAATGATATAGAAAAAAATGAAAAAATAAGATTAGGAAGAAGAATTGTAGTTTCATGTTTAATAGTAAATATATTAAAAATTATATTTACAAATTTTATATTGTATGACATTTTGGTTACAATTTCATTTACAATAATAACCTATATTTTCTATAAGGTTTTTGTTAATGCAATAAACATATTAATTAATTTTACACAAAAGAGAGCTTTTTCAATTGAAGAAGTAATTGGTACAAGTTTACTAATTGCAATTTCACTATGTGCTTTAGGAGAATTTAAAGTTTTTGGTTTTTCAGTAAAAAATGTTCTCTCTATATTTATAGTATTATTATTAGGTTGGAAAAATGGTATATTGGTAGGTACATCATCTGGAGTAACGATTGGAGTCACATTAGGAATAATTGCGAATAATAGTCCTGAGGTTATTGCAGCCTATGCTCTTTCTGGCATGATTGCAGGTGCATTAAATAAATTGGGCAGACCGGGAGTAATAGTTGGGTTCATTTTTGGAAATGTAATTTTATCTTATGCGTCAAATGGTGGAATACATAATTTAATATTATTTAGAGAAATATTGATAGCAGGAATTGGATTGCTTGTCGTTCCAAGAAATATAAATATAAGTATAGAAGAGTTAACAACAAAAGATAAGTTTTTACCAGTTGCGAGAAATAGAGGATTAAACAGAAGTGAGGATGCAGCTGATAAATTAAGTAATGTATCTAAAGCCGTAGAAGATATTGCAAATACATATAAAAGTGTTGCGGCAACTAAATTAGAAGAACGAGATATACAGGAAAAAAATAAACAAACATTTATAGCTGAATTATTAAACAATTTAGAAAATTTGGAAGATAATATTTTATACGATTATATTTCAGATGTTGAAGGAAAAAATGTAAATGCAGTTTTTGATTTGTTACTAGATAAACAAGAAATAAATGAAAATGACCTAATACAGATATTAGCTGAAGATAATAATTATCTAATGGATTTTAAAGAAGAAAATAGTGAAACTCGAAAAGATTTAAAGAAAATGGTAGAGGCTATAAATTCTGCATATAAAATTGGAAAGTTGAATTTTATTTGGGATAGTAAATTAAAAGAAGAAAAGAAGAATATAGAAAACCAGTTAAATGGAGTATCAAAAGCAATTTTCAATATTGCAGAAGATTTGAGAAAAGAAACGGTAGAAAATGAAGACTATGACGATGAGAGAAAACAAATAATTTTTCTATTAAAACAAAAAGAGATTTTAACACAAGAAATTACTATTAAGAAGGATTCAAGTAGAAGATTTGTTGTAGAGTTATATTTAGATGATATTAAAATAAAAGATAAAGAGAAGATAATAGAAGAAATTTTAACTAAAGTCTTAAAAGAAAAAATACTAATTACTTCACAAGAAAATCTAAAGAGTGAAAAAATGAGAAAATATATATGCATTTCTGATGATAAATTTTTAATAGAAATTGGTCAGGCAGTTAAAACAAAAAATAATAATAATATTTCTGGTGATAGTATATTAAAAATAAGGTTAAAAGACGGAAAATATCTTATTGCATTAAGTGATGGAATGGGATCAGGAATTGAAGCTAGAAAAAGTAGTCAAATAGTTATAAAGATGTTAAAGAGACTTTTAGATTCCGGATTTGAAAAAAATACCTCTATAGATTTAATAAATTCAAGTTTAATAAACGTATCTGATGATGTTTTTGCAACATTAGATATTGTAATAGTAGATTTATATAAAGGAAACGTTGAATTTATAAAAAGTGGAGCGTGTCCTACATATGTAAAAGATAATAAAAAGGTACAGATTATAAAGTCATTAGCTTTACCAGCTGGAATTTTGAAAGATATGAAAGCTGAAATATTTGATAAGGATATAGAAAATGAAGAGATTATTGTTATGTGCACAGATGGAATAATTGACTCTAATGTTGAATATAAAAACAAGGAGTTATGGGTCAAATATTTATTAGAAGATATGGAAAATACCAATCCTCAAAAGATTGCTGATATCATATTAAATGAGGCAATAGATAATAATTTTGGAAAAGCAAAAGATGATATGAGTGTTGTTACCTTTAAGTTTATACATAAATAAAAGAATAAGAAGTAGAGTTTTCTACTTCTTGTTCTTTTTTTCTTTAGGAATAATTATTTTTTTTCCAGTTTTAGATGTTAAAGGCTTGTCCATAATTACATGGTCATAAACAGGAGAAATGTCTAGATCTTTTCCATCACCTTGGATAACTTCCATATCTTTTTTTTCATCTTTTTTTGAATTATCAGCCATATAAAAACCTCCGTTTTTTTTACATATTTTATATCATAAAAATAAAATACGCAAGATATTTAAAAAATTTTATTTATTATTAAAAAATTAGTTATAGAAAAGAGTTGAATGCTAAACATAATTTAAAATAAAATTTATAGGACGAATAAAATGTTATTTAGTATCATAAAAATGTAAAGAAAAATTTAAAAAAAACTATACAAAAGTGCGTTTTTGATATATAATACTAAAATAAAAAGCCGGAAAGGAAAAAGTAGTATGAAATTAAAAAATATATTAGTTGGTCTAGAAGGCCTAAAAGCAAAAGGTAATTTAGATATAGATATAAGTGGAATAGAAAGTAATTCGAGTAAAGTAAAAAACAACGATCTATTTGTTGCAATAAAGGGATTTTCGGTTGATGGTCATAAATTTATAAATGATGCAATCAATAATGGTGCAACAGCTATAGCTGTTGAAGAAGGTTTTAATGTGAAAGAAATAAATATTCCTGAAAATGTAACTATTATAATGTCAAAAAATAATAGAGAACTTTTAGCAATTGCATCATGTAATTTTTATAATAATCCATCAAATAGCTTTAAATTAATAGGAGTTACAGGTACAAAGGGAAAAACAACAACTACATTCATGATAAAAGAAATACTAGAAAAAGCAGGAAAAAAAGTTGGATTAATAGGAACAATTGCAACATATATAAATGGGAAAAAAGTTCAAAATTCAGATAGAACAACACCTGAAAGTTTAGAACTTCAACAAATTTTTCAAGAAATGAAAGAAAATGGCGTTGAGTATGTTGTAATGGAAGTATCGTCACAGAGCTTAAAATTACATAGAGTTGATGGATGCAATTTTGATATAGTTGTATTTACAAATTTTTCAGAAGATCATATAAGTGAAAAAGAACATCCAAATATGCAAGATTATTTTGAATCAAAATTGAAATTGTTCAAAATGTGTAAAAAAGGATTTTCAAATATAGATGATTTATATGGAGCAAAGATACCAAGTTTATTTCCAGAAAGTGATATTGAAGGATATGGAATAGATAATTATGGAAAATTCTTGGCAAAAGATATTACGGTTACTAATTCTTTTGTAGATTTTAAATTTAAATTATCTGAAAGAAATGAACGTATAAAAATAGATATTCCAGGAAGATTTACGGTATATAATGCTTTAGCAGCAATTTGTGTATGCAAAACATTTGGAATAGGTTCAGAAGATATAAAAGAAGCATTATTAAATATAAAGGTTCCAGGAAGATCTGAAATGGTAGAAAATAAGTTAGAAATACCAATTATGATTGATTATGCTCATTCACCAGAGAGTTTGCAAAATATTTTGTCAGCTGTTAAGAGTTACACAAAGGGAAGAGTGATTTCGGTATTTGGATGTGGAGGAGACAGAGATACAAGAAAAAGACCTTTAATGGGTGAAATCTCTGGGAAGATAGCAGATTATACTATTATTACTTCAGATAATCCGAGAACAGAAAATCCAGAGGAAATAGTTAATCAGATAGAAGAAGGAATCAAAAATACAAATGGAAAATATGAAAAAATAGTTGATAGAACAGAAGCTATAAAAAAAGCAATAAAAATTGCTAGCAAATCAGATATTGTTGTTTTGGCTGGAAAAGGTCATGAGCCATATCAAGAGATAAATGGAATTAAACATCCTTTTGACGAA
Organism: uncultured Clostridium sp.; assembly: GCA_900554175.1. GTDB lineage: Bacteria > Bacillota > Clostridia > TANB77 > CAG-508 > CAG-269. The sequence goes on along the minus strand of USGK01000009.1, from coordinate 33,937 downwards.
AGGATAATAGTTAAAGAAATAATAAATCAAATGAATAAGAAAGGCTAAAAAAATGAATTTTCAAATGATAATATTAATAGCATCTTTTATTTGTACAATAATAATCTCTTTGATAATTATACCGATATTGAAGAAAATTAAAGTTGGACAGATCGAAAGAGAAGATGGACCAAGATCACATTTAAAGAAACAAGGAACACCTACAATGGGAGGGATTATATTTATGATAGCAATAGCTATTATGACTATTGCAAGTTTTATACATTATAAAACAACAGGAGAAAGCCAAATAGCTCATAATCTTTTACCAATATTATTTTTAACAATTGGATTTGGTGCTGTTGGATTTGTAGATGATAGAAAAAAATTAGCTTTTAAAAATACAGAAGGACTAAAACCAAGCTATAAAATGTTAGGTTTACTTCTAATATCAGTTGTATATACATTATTTATTGTTAAATTTTCAAATGTAGGTACAAATATTTTTATTCCTATACTAAAGACAGAAATTACATTACCTATATTTTTATATGTACCATTTGCAATATTGGTAATACTTGCAACAACCAATGCAGTGAATTTGACAGATGGAGTAGACGGGTTAGCATCAAGTGTTTGTGCTATAATAATAACATGTTTAACAGTGATTAGTATAAAAAATAATATACCAGAAATTTCTATATTTGGAAGTATAGTAATTGGAGCTGTTTTGGGATTTTTAACTTTTAATCTTCACCCTGCAAAAGTTATGATGGGAGATACAGGATCTTTATTTTTAGGTGGAGTAATATCAGGTATTGCGTTATACTTAAAAATGCCTTTATTATTAATTGTAATTGCTATTATACCTATTTTAGAAACATTGTCAGTAATTTTACAAGTTGCATATTTTAAGAAAACAGGGAATAGAATATTTAAAATGGCACCGTTACATCATCACTTTGAACTTTCAGGATGGAATGAAAACAAAGTTGTTAGAGTATTTTCAGTTATAACATTATTAGTTTCAACATTAGGAATTTTGATGGTGTAAGGGGGGAATGAAAAGTTTGGCAAATAATAAAACAAAGAATAAAAAATTTTCAAGTTTTTTAGAAAGTCCAATTGATTATACCTTATTAATAACAGTATTACTTCTTTTAGCATTAGGGTTAATTATGGTTCTTTCAGCAAGTTCACCAACTTCACTTTCTGAGTCAGGAAATAGTTATAAATATTTTATAAAACAAAGCATTTTTGCTGTTGCTGGAATTATTTGTATGTATATGATATCTAAGATAGATTATAGGTTTTATAGAAAACTTTATAAACCTTCATATATATTATCTATTATATTATTTATATTAGTCTTAATTATAGGAAAAAAAATAAATGGAGCTAGAAGATGGATTTTTGTAACAGAGACTTTATCATTCCAGCCATCTGAATTAGTAAAATTTTTAATGATTATATTTTATGCAGGTATACTTACAAAAAATAGAAAAGAATTAGGAAATTTCTTTAAAGGATGGGTAAAACATCTAGCATTTTTAATACCAATAATTGCTTTATTATTATTACAACCACATTTAAGTGCTTCCATTGTTATAATTGGTATATGTGTAGTAATGATGATAATGGCAGGATGTAAGCCAATGCAAATGATTATTCCTGGACTAGTTTTAGGAATTCCAACACTTATAGGGATAATAATATTGGAGCCATATAGGCTTTCAAGAGTAACTACTTTTGTAAATCCATGGAGCGATGAATTAGGCAAAGGTTGGCAAGTAATTCAAAGTTTATATGCTATAGGATCAGGTGGATTATTTGGAGCTGGGTTAGGACAGAGTAAACAAAAATATTTATACTTACCTGAACCACAAAACGATTTTATTTTTTCAGTATTGGCCGAAGAATTAGGTTTTATAGGATGCGTATTCGTAATAGTTTTATTTGCTATATTTATTTGGAGAGGGATCTTAATTGCAATGAAAGCTCCAGATATGTTTGGTAGTTTAGTGGCAATAGGAATAACTTCATTGGTTGCAATACAAGTTATAATTAATATAGCTGTTGTAACATCATCAATGCCTGCAACAGGAATGCCATTACCATTCTTTAGCTATGGGGGAACTGCTCTTTTTATTCTTTTATGTGAAATGCGGAGTATTATTAAATATTTCGAGAGCTAGTGTAAAAAATAATAATTAAGAAAGGTGAGATTTATGAGAGTAATTGTTGCTGCTGCAGGAACTGCAGGACATATAAATCCAGGATTAGCAATAGCAAATAAGATAAAATTAGAAGAAAAAGATTCAAAAATAATTTTTATAGGAACTCGGTAGGGGGCTAGAAAATGATCTAGTCCCTCGAGCAGGTTATGAGCTAAAAAGAATAGATGCGTATGGGTTATCTAAAAAAATAACACGTGAGAATATAAAGAAAATTTATAAAACAATACAAGGAATAAAAGAGGCTGATAAAATTATAAAAGAATTTAAGCCAGATATTGTAATAGGTACAGGAGGATATATATGTGGAGCAGTAGTGTTGGCAGCTAGAAAAAATAAAGTACCTGTTTTATTACATGAAAGCAATAGTTTTCCGGGAAAAGCTATTAAATTTTTGGCAAGTAAGGCTGATACTGTTTTAGTGTCTTTTGAAGATGCCAAAAAAAGAATTACAAGATGCAAAAATATAGTTCTTACTGGAACACCGGTAAAAATAAAGAAATGTGAGTATACTATAAATAAAAAAACAGAAATAATTAATACTTTAGGGCTAGTAGAAACAAAGCCTATTGTATTAGTGTTTGGAGGTAGCCAAGGCGCACAAAAAATTAATGAAGCAATAATTGATATTATAAAAGGTAACTTAAACAAAAATTATCAAATAATATGGGCGACTGGTCCAAAACAATATGATATAATTTCAAAAGAACTAGATAGTTATAGAATAAAAATAGACCAAATTTCAAATATAAAAATAGTACCATATATTTATAATATGGAAGAAGTAGAAAATATTGCTGATGTTATTGTAGCTAGAAGTGGTGCTATGACAATAACAGAAATCGCAAATTTAGGAAAACCGTCTATTTTAATTCCACTTCCAAATGTAAGCAATGATCATCAAATGTATAATGCAAAAGTATTGGAAAAAGTTGGAGCCACAAAAATATTATTAAATGATACATTAAAAGGAGATAATTTAAATGATTCAATAAATCAAATCATTTTAGATAAAAATACGCTAAAAGATATGGGAAAAAATGCTACCAAAGTTTCAACACAAAATGTGGAAGAAAAAATTTATAATGAAATTAAGAAAATTTTAAAGGAAAGGCAAAAAAGTTGAAAGTGAAAAAAGTATCATTAAAGATAATAATTATAATAGTAATAACTGAGTGTATTATTCTAGGATGTGTTTTTGGAATAGTGAAATCTAATCTTAATAACGTTAAAAACAATATAGATTCAAACAATGATAAAATTTTATTAGAAAATGAAATAATAAAAAATGCGAATAATGAGTTAAATTTGGTAATTATTTCTTCGGTTGGTGTAATAGTTATATTTGCAATAATATCATATGGATATTTATCTAAGATGGTAATATATCCTAAAAGTAAAATGATAGAGCCTACCAATAAATATTCTGAAGAGGTTGAAATAAAAACGATATTATTACATATGACAGATGGCATAATTGCTTTTGGTATTGATGGTAAAATTGCTTTAATAAATCCAGCAGCAAAAAAACTTTTAGATATTGCACCTGAAGATTTTACATTTGAAGATATATTTAATAAATTTAAGCTAAATATAAATATGGAAAAAATTATTTATTTAGAGAATTGGACATCAAGTAAACAAAAAATAGAAGTGCAAGATAAAACTGTAAATGTTTTATTTGCACCATTTAGAAATAAAGAGGATAGACCTGCGGGGGTTATAGCGGTTATACAGGATATAACTGAACATGTAAGACTTGATAATATGAGGAAAGAATTTGTAGCTGATGTATCGCATGAATTGAAGACACCTATTACATCAATAATGGGATATGCAGATACTCTTTTAGAAGGGGAATATGATAAAGAAACACAAAAAGAATTTTTAGGTGTAATTGCTTCAGAAGCTAGAAGAATGGCTAGACTTGTAACAGATTTACTAGAACTTTCAAGAATAGATAATAATAAAAAGAAAGTAAAAAAAGAAATATTTGATTTAGGAGAACTAGCAAAACAATGTCAAAATAAATTGGCAATAGAAATAAAAAAGAAAAGTCATAATGTAGAATGTTTTGTAACAGCTGATGTACCTCCAGTATATGCGGATAAAGATGATATAGAAAGAGTAATTCTAAATATATTAACAAATAGTATAAAATATACTCCTGATAATGGAAAAATTAAAATATATGTAGGATTTGTTTATAATGATGCATATATTAAGATAATTGATAATGGAATAGGGATACCAGAAGAGGATTTGAATAGAATTTTTGAAAGATTTTATAGAGTGGACAAATCAAGAACAAGAGAACTTGGAGGAACAGGTCTTGGACTTTCAATTGCAAAAGAAATATTAGATAAAAACGGTGGAAGTATAGATATAAAAAGCAAGGTTAATGAGGGGACAGAAGTTGTAATAAAAATACCAACCAAAAAAGATAACAATATATAATATAAAATAAAGTTGAGATTTTGATCTCAACTTTATTTGTTTAATTATTCGATTTTTTATTTTTTAAATTAAAAATTATAGCATCTTCATTGTCAATTAAGAATTTAGAATTATTTTCTTGTATTGGATTAATTTCACCATCAGTATCATCAAAAGTCTTTTTGTTAAATATTTTTTTTCTGTTAGAATTTTCATTTTCAGAAATATTTCCATTAGTAAATTTTTCAAAATTATAATTTTTAGAAGAGTGTTTCTCTTTATATTTAGCAGGTACAAAATCTATAGAACCTTCACTTATTTGAGGGCTTCCTGAATCAGTTATTATTTTATAAGCACACTGCTTAAGTGATAATGTTTGAAGTTTTCCAGCTTTTACTTTATCAACAGTTTTAAAACCAACATCTCCAAGTTTAGGATCTAAAACGCCTTTTGAACCATCAAATGTACGTTTATATTCCCATTGTTTCCATTGACCAATTTCTTTTTGCCACCAATCAAGTTCATTTGTAGGAGCAGCACCGCCAGTAAATACTTTACTTGCACAATTTGATAAGATTGCACTATTTATAGGACTTCCACCCATAGTATTTAGATTTAACATTGCAATACTTTGAGAAGATATTGTTGTACCAACTTTATATTTTCTATATGTCGCGAACATTGATTCAGTTTCCTTTGTTAAAAATTCTGGAAATTCATCAATATATAAGAAATTTGGAATTCTATTTGATTCATTACCAGGTCTCCTTAAAATTGCATTTTGCATTGAAAGAAGGAAAAATAAACCAAAGGCTTTATTAACATTTTTTCCAGATTCGCCTCTTCTAGTGCAAATAAATATAAAATCACCATTTTCTAAAGCAGTATCAAAATTGATATTGATGTGTCTATTACATAAAATAGCTTTAATACTTGGTATTCTAAGTAAATTTTCTATTTTGCTAGATAATTGGTAAGTGTAGTTTTCTGTATTGGCTTTTCCTTTACTATTATTGTAGAAATTTCTATAAAAATAAGAAATTTGCATTTGATACTTTTTAGAAAGTTCTGGATCTGCTTTCAATATTTCTGTCATTTTTTCAACTAAATCGAATTTAGAAAGAAGAACAAGTAAATCTTCCATATTTGGTAAAACTCCATCATGCATCTTAGGATAAACCACTTTTAAAAGTATTGATAGATTTTCTAGAATCTGTATATATATTTCTTCTTTACTAGAGTCTTTCATTTCAGGACCATCAACAGTTGTAATTCCATGAATTACAGAAGATATAGTAATTGCTATTTTTGCTGGGTCATCATATATAAAAGGATTTAATCCATATGACTTTTCTGGATTTAATGGATCAACTAAATAGTAATTGATTCCATAATTATCACAAATTTTTGTCATGTTGGCTATTGTATCATAATCAGGCGAAATATAAGTTAACCCTAAATTTCTATAAACTATTTCAGGAGAAGATGATAGAATCATTTTTTGCATAAAAGTTCTATATAGTGTATCTTTTCCAAAACTTGGTGTAAGCATATTTAGTGTGAAATTTTTATTTAAATATTCATTACTAAAAGGAGCAGATAGAGTCGCTATACCTGTTTTTAATGCTGTAAATCCTAATTCTTTTGAGGCCTCTTTTAAAAAGTATTTCTTTTCAATATCTTGAGCAATCATAGGTTCAAATATAAGCGAAGTTTTCCCTGTTCCAGAGCCACCGCATACAAAAAGAGAACTAAATCTAGCTTTTTCTGTAAAGGTTATACTTTTAGCATTATAAGCATCTTTTACAAATTTAACATCACATGCATATGGACCAGCTTTTGTAGCAGAACTAGAAAGGTTAATTCCTTTATAATCCCACAAAGATTTTACCTTTTCACTAGAATCATCAATATCTAAAAGTATTTTTTTAATAAATGGATATACTGTAACAAGTGGTATATATAAAGCAATTGCAGAAAAAGCGGAATGAGCTAATCCCGAAAAGTTTGTTATTAAATATACATAATTTGGAACTGATAAAAATAACAACCATAATCCCATATTTAACCATTGAGAAAGCATTGAAATTGTTATAATGTAAATAGCTATCATGTATACATAGAACATTGTTACTTTAATCCCTTTGCTGTTAGCAAAAGATGAAGAACCGAAAAATGCAAAAGCGAAAGTAGGACATGCAAGCGCTAATGTATATTTAAATGGACCCCAATAATTGGACGATATACCTGTAAAGATCATTAGTAACATCTCTACTATTCGGTCTACACATATATAAATTGAAATTAGTGTTAAAATATATGTAAAAAATGTATTTCTATTTACATTTAATTTCTTTAAAAATTTATCTAGGGTTCTGCCACATATTGTATCTATAGAATTAAATAATGTTTTAAAAAATTTCATATCTTAGTACCTCTATTAAAAATTTATACCTATATTATCCTATAAAATCATGAAAAATACAAGAGTTTTTAAGAAAAAACAAAAAAAATATTGACAAAATTATATTATTATAGTAAAATACATTTGTTGCAAGAAGAAGGTCCACTTCTCACCTCAACTTTTAGAAAGAGGTTAGAATAAAATAGTTGTTTTAAATATAATGTAAAATTATAAAGTAAAATAATTTTTGTGGATTAAATTGACTTGTAACATAAGTCAATTTTTATTTTTTTGGAGGTGTTTTTCATAAAACAAGAATTACCAATAAATGGTCAAATTAGAGCAAAAGAAGTTCAATTAATAGATAGCAAAGGAGAAAAATTAGGTCTATTATCGATAAAAGAGGCAATGCAAAAAGCACAAGATGAAAACCTAGATTTAGTGTTAGTTGCACCAAATGTAAATCCACCGGTTTGTAAAATAATGAACTATGGCAAATATAAATTTGAACAGGCTAAAAAAGAAAAGGAAGCAAAGAAAAAACAAAAAGTATTAGAAGTTAAAGAAATAAGAATCACTCCTAATATAGAAGAGCATGATTTTGAATTTAAAGCGAAAAATGCAAGAAAGTTTATAGAAAGTGGAAACAAATTAAAAATAACAGTTAGATTTAGAGGAAGAGAAATCAATAATTCTAAAATGGGTGAAGGTGTTTTAAATAAATTTATAGAAAATTTAGAAGACATTGCAGTTGTAGAAAAGAAACCTAAATTAGAAGGTAAAAATATGTTTATTATGTTAGCAAAAAAAGCTTAAATAATATAAATACAAAATTTGAAAGGAGTTTTAATTATGCCTAAAATGAAGACAAACAAAGCTGCAAAGAAAAGATATTCTTTAACAGCTAAAGGAAAAGTTAAAAGAACAACATCAGGAAGAAGACATTTACTTGCAAATAAAACAAAAAGACAAAAATTATCAAGCAGACGCCCAGGAGCTTATGCAGATAAGACATGTGAAAATACAATAAAAAAATTATTACCATATGGTAACTAAAATAAGGAGGGTATAAATAATGGCAAGAGTAAAAACAGCGAAAATAACAAGAGCAAGACATAAAAAAGTATTAAAACAAGCAAAAGGATATTATGGAGCTAAACATTATAGATTTAGAAATGCTAATCAAGCAGTATTAAAATCATTATCTTATGCTTATGTTGGAAGAAAAGATAGAAAAAGTAATTTTAGAAAATTGTGGATAGCAAGAATAAATGCTGCTGCAAGACAAAATGGGATTACATATAGCAAATTAATAGCAGGTCTTAAAAAAGCAAATGTTACAATTAATAGAAAAATGCTTGCTGAAATAGCAGTTTCAGATGAAAAAGCATTTACAGAAATTGCAAATATTGCTAAAAATGCGTAATTTTATAGCTTTTGAGTAGTAAAAATTTAATATAAAATGAAAAATGCACAGATTCGTAAAGAGTTATGTGTATTTTTTTTAACAATGTATTGTTGAAAAAAAATTTTATTTATAGTATTATAGTTAATATTAATGTAATAGAGGAGTTTAAAGTGAGAAAAAATAGAAAAGTGATTACCATTGAAGATGAAATATTTAATAACATAATAAAAAATGATCTGATACAAAATAACGAAAAAATTGTGTTAGGAGTTTCAGGAGGACCTGATTCTATGTGCATGTTAGATAATCTTAGAAAGATTAAAGAATATAAAAAAGTTGATTTTGAGATTATTGTTGCACATATAAATCATATGATACGAAAGGAAGCAAATTCAGATGAAGAATATGTTAGAAAATATTGTGAAAAATATAATATAAAGTTTTATGTAAAAAAAATAGATGTTGTTAATTTCTCAATAAAAAATAAAATTGGAGTTGAAGAAGCAGGAAGAAAAATAAGATATGATTTTTTTGATGAAGTTTTGAAAAGTGAATGTGCAAATAAAGTTGCAATAGCGCATAATAAAAATGATAAAGCAGAAACTATAATTATGAATCTTTTAAGAGGATGTGGAATTACTGGATTAAAAGGAATAGAGGTAATCAGAAGTGGTAAATATATAAGACCAATAATAAATTTAGAAAGAGAAGAAATTGAAAGATATTGTGAGGATAATTCTTTAAATCCAAGAATTGACAAAACTAATTTTGTAAATGATTGTACTAGAAACAAAATTAGAAATATTATAATACCATATATAAAAAGAGAATTTAATCCAAATATTGTAGAGAATATAAACAGAATCTCAAAGATAGTTTCAGAAGAAGACGAATTTATGCAAAGATATACTGAAAAAGTATATAACAAATTGTTAATAGAAGATAACGGAAATCAGTTAATATTAAATTTAAAAGAATTTAATATGCAGGAAAAAGTTATAAAAAAGAGAATAATTATATATAGTATAAATAAAATTTTAGGAACAACGCAAAATATAGAAATGGTAAATATAGAAGATTTGATAAAATTGTGTGAAAACAATATTGGAAACAAATATCTAAAACCAAATAAAAATATAAAGATTATGGTAAATAGAGGAAAAATTTATTTTGAAAGTATTTAAATTTAATAGTTAGATATTTAATAAAAAAACTATTATTTTTAGTCCAAAATATTTTATTTTATCTTGCAAAAAAGATACATATATGATATATTTCAGTTGTTTAATATGCAAGGAGGAATGTGAAAGTGAAAAATAAAATAAAATCATTAGCTACATGGCTAATAATAGGAATTATTGTGGTTGTGGTTGTTTCATCTTTAATTGAAAATGATAATTCAAAGATGAAATATTCAGATTTAATTGAAAGCATTGAAGCAGGAAATGTTGAAAACATAAAAATAAATTCAAATGGCACATCAGCAACAGTTGCTTTTAAGAATGAAAAATCAGAAAAAGAAGTTAATATTCCAAGTTTAGATAGTTTTATGGATTATACTCAAGAATATATAAAAGCTGGAAACTTTACTTTAGAAGAATCATCAGAATCAATATGGATTACAATATTTAGTTTAATTACTCCTTTTGGATTACTTATAATATTCTTTATATTCTGGTTCTTAACAATGAATGGAAATAGTGGTCAAGCAGGAAGTAAAACAATGACTTTTGGAAAAAGTAGAGCAAAACTCCTAAACACATCAGAAAAAAATAAGATAACCTTTGATGATGTAGCAGGTGTAGATGAAGAAAAAGAAGAATTAGAAGAAATAGTAGAATTTTTAAAAAATCCAAAGAGATTTACAGATATGGGAGCAAGAATTCCAAAAGGAGTTTTACTTGTTGGTCAACCAGGAACTGGTAAGACACTTTTAGCAAAAGCTGTTGCAGGAGAAGCAGGAGTGCCATTCTTTATTATAAGTGGTTCAGACTTTGTTGAAATGTTTGTAGGAGTTGGAGCTTCAAGAGTAAGAGATTTATTTGAACAAGCAAAAAGAAATAGCCCATGCATAATTTTTATAGACGAAATTGATGCAGTAGGACGTCAAAGAGGAGCTGGTCTTGGTGGAGGCCATGATGAAAGAGAGCAAACATTAAATCAATTATTGGTTGAAATGGATGGATTTTCAGCAAATGAAGGAGTAATAGTGTTAGCTGCTACAAATAGACCAGATGTATTAGATAAAGCACTTTTAAGACCAGGAAGATTTGACAGACAAATTGTAGTTGGAGCACCCGACGTTAAAGCTAGAGAACAGATATTAGAAGTTCATAGTAAAAAGAAAAGACTTGCAGATGATGTAGATTTAAGAGTAATTGCAAAAAATACATCAGGATTTGCAGGAGCTGATCTTGAAAATATACTAAATGAAGCAGCACTTTTAGCAGCAAGAAGAAATTTACCTGAAATTGGTATGAAAGAAATAGAAGATGCAATGGTTAAAGTTACTATGGGACCAGAAAAGAAAAATAAAGTAAGAAGTGAACATGAAAAGAAATTAGTTGCATATCATGAGGCTGGTCATGCTGTAGTAAGTAAATTTTTACCAACACAAGATCCAGTTCACGAAATATCAATAGTACCTCGTGGAATGGCTGGAGGATATACAATGTACAGACCAACAGAAGATAAATCATTTATGTCAAAAACTGCAATGGAAGAACAAATTGTATCTTTACTTGGTGGTAGAGTTGCAGAAAGTTTAATATTAAACGATATATCAACAGGAGCAAGTAATGATATTGAAAGAGCATCACAAATAGCTAGAGATATGGTCACAGTTTATGGTATGAGCGAAAGATTAGGAACAATAATGTTTGGTGGAGGACAAAGAGAAGTATTTTTAGGAAGAGATTTAGCTCAGGCTAAGAATTATTCAGAAGAAACAGCAAGCATAATTGATGAAGAAGTAAAAGTAATTATTGACAATGCATATAACACAGCAAAACAAATCTTATCTGCTAATATAGATAAACTTCATATAGTTGCTGGAATATTATTAGAAAAAGAAAAAATTGACGGCGATGAATTTGATAGAGTTTTTAATGGTTAGAAGGAATTTTTACTTTTTAACTTTTATGAAAAGTAGCAGTAATGCTACTTTTTTTGAATTTTATATAAATAATCTTTAACTTTTTTTATATAAATGATAAAATACAAAATATAAAATTAACACTGAATTGGAGGGAAAAATATATGAATTATGCAGATATAAAAACAATAGATGTTCAAGATGGTACAGGAGTAAGAGTCTCACTTTATGTAAGTGGATGTCATTTTCATTGTAAAGGATGTCATAATCAAGAAGCTTGGGATTTTAAATATGGAAAAGAATACACAGAAGAAACAGAAAAGTATATTATGGATTTATTAGATCATGATTATATTTCAGGATTATCATTGCTTGGAGGAGAACCATTAGAACCACAAAATCAAAAAGTTCTAGCAGATCTAGTAAAAAAAGTAAAAGAGAAGTATCCAGATAAGGACATTTGGTGTTATACAGGTTATGATTTTGAAAAAAATGTATTAGACGAAATGTATAAAAAATTTGATTTTACGCCAAAATTTTTAAAAAACATTGACGTTATTGTAGATGGTCAATTTATAGAAGATAAGAAAATGATTGATTTAAAATTTAGAGGGTCAACTAATCAAAGAAAAGTTGATGTTAAAGAAAGTTTAAGAAAAAATAAGTTGGTTCAATTAAAATTTGGTGATGAGTCAAGATATGAATAAATATATACATATTTATCAACAAAAGTAAATTGTTTAACCGTTGAAATTTTGAGAAATTTATAGTACAATATAATACAAAATTAAATAAAGACAAGGAGGAGAAAAAGATGAAAGTAATATTAAAAGAAAATGTAAAATCCATAGGAAAAAAAGATGAGATAGTAAATGTATCAGATGGATATGCTAGAAATTTTTTGTTTGCAAAAAATTTAGCAGTTGAAGCAACACCTGGAAATTTATCAAAATTAAGGACAAAGAAAGATTCAGAAGCATTTAAAAAGGAACAAGAAAAAGAATCTGCTGAAAAAGTTAAAATTGAAATAGAAAAATTAAAAGTACAATTTAGAGTAAAATCAGGAGAAAATGGAAAAATATTTGGAGGAGTTTCTTCAAAAGAAATTCAAGAAAAATTAGAAAAGGAATATAAAATAAAAGTAGACAAAAAGAAAATAGAATTAAAAGATTCTATAAAAACATTAGGAATAACAAAAGTACAAATTAAATTATATGAAGGAGTTGTTGCTACTTTAAAAGTAGAGACATTGTCAGAATAAGTTGAAAGAATGTGCAAAAATATTTGTACAACAAACATTAGTAGGAGATGAAATAAATGGAACTAGGAAAAGTACCACCACACGATATAGAAGCTGAACAAGCGGTAATAGGTAGTATGCTTACAGATAAAGATGCAGTTATGATGGCTGTAGAAAAGTTACATCCAGAAAGTTTTTATAGAGATGACAATAAAGAAATATTTGAAGCTATAGTAAATTTATACAACAGATCAGAACCAATAGATATCGTAACAGTTAAAGATGAATTGACATCAATGGGACTTTTTGATAAGGTTGGAGGGCTTGAGTATTTAGTAATGCTTCCAGATAAAGTTCCAACAACAGCGAATGTTGAAAAATATATAAATATTGTTGAAGAAAAAGCAACTTTAAGAGCTTTAATAAAAACTGCTAATGAAATAATAGAACTTGGATATGATCAAACTGAAGATGTAGAAGATATAATGGAAAGTAGTGAAAAGAAAATATTTGATATTATCCAAAAAAATAATCAAAAAAGTTATACACCAATAAAAGATGTATTAATAGAAAGTTTTACAAAATTAGAAGAACTATATAACCAAAAAACAAGGATAACGGGTGTTCCAACTGGATTTATAGAGCTTGATTATAAAACAGCAGGATTACATGGATCAGATTTAGTATTAATTGCAGCGCGTCCTGCAATGGGTAAAACAGCATTTGCATTAAATATAGCAGCAAATGCAGCATTAAGAGCAAATACACCAGTTGCAATATTTAACTTAGAGATGTCAAAAGATCAGTTGGTTGATAGAATTTTATGTATGGAAGCAATGGTAGACAGCAATAAAGTGAGAACAGGAAAACTTGAAGAAGATGATTGGGCAAAGCTTGCTGGAGTTGTAGGACCTCTTTCGGATTCAAACATTTATATAGATGATACACCAGGAATTTCGATAATGGAAATTAGAACAAAATGTAGAAAACTAAAAATGGAAAAAAATATTGGGTTAATTGTAATAGATTATATTCAATTAATTCAGGGGTCAGGAAAGAAAAATGCAAGTAGAGAGCAAGAGATTTCAGAAATAAGTAGGTCTCTTAAGATTTTAGCAAAAGAATTAAATGTTCCTGTAATTGCATTGTCACAGCTGTCAAGAGCGGTAGAACAAAGGCCAGACCATAGACCTATGCTTTCAGATTTAAGAGAGTCTGGGGCTATAGAGCAAGATGCAGATATAGTAATGTTTTTATATAGAGATGATTATTATAATAAAGATAGTGAAGAGAAAGATATATCTGAAGTCATAATCGCAAAACATAGAGGTGGTTCAACAGGAACGGTAAAGCTTTTATGGATGGGAAATTATACAAAATTTGTAAATTTAGCTCAAGGATATGAGGAAGAATATTAATTTCTAAAAGTTTATAGGTGAATCTTTAAAAACCTAAATATAATAATAAGGAATAAAATAGATGTTTACAGATTATACAAAAATTATAATTAAAGCAGGCGATGGAGGAAATGGAGCTGTTTCATTTAGACGTGAAAAATATGTGGCAGCAGGTGGACCAGATGGAGGAGACGGCGGAAAAGGCGGAGATGTGTATTTTAAAGTAGATAAAGATAAAAATACACTTATTGATTTTAGATATAACAAAAAATATAAAGCTAAAAATGGTGAAAATGGAAGCGGAGCAAGATGTAATGGGAAATATGGAGAAGATATATTTATTGGAGTACCAATAGGAACTATTATAAAAGATGCGGAAACTGGAAAAATAGTGGCAGACTTGTCTACTCCCGATCAAGTAGAACTTGTTTTAAAAGGAGGAAAAGGAGGAAAAGGAAATTCACATTTTGCCACAGCAACAAGACAAGCACCAAGATTTTCTCAAGATGGAGAAAAAGGTGATGAGAAGGAAGTAATTTTAGAGCTTAAACTTTTGGCTGATGTAGGTCTTTTAGGATTCCCAAACGTAGGCAAATCAACATTTTTAAGTACAGTTACAAGTGCTAGACCTAAAATTGCAAATTATCAGTTTACAACATTGGAACCAAATTTAGGGGTTGTAACATTAAAAAATAAACAAAGTTTTGTAATAGCTGATATTCCAGGAATAATAGAAGGAGCAAGTCAAGGTGTGGGATTAGGACTTAAGTTTTTAAGACATGTTGAAAGAACTAGATTATTACTTCATGTAATAGATGTTTCTGGTACAGAGGGAAGAAATCCAATAGATGATTTTAATACTATAAATAAAGAATTGGCAGAATATAGTGAAAAATTAGCTCAAAGAAAGCAAATAATTGTTGCAAGCAAAGCCGATATAATTCAGGATGAAACTCTATATAAGGAGCTTGAAGAATTTGCCAAGAAAAGAAATATAGAAATATTTAAAATTTCAAGTGCGACAGGGGAAGGTGTTGAAGAACTTTTAAATCACGTTTCAGAAGTTTTGAGACACTTACCAAAAGAAGAATTATATGAAAAAGAAGAGCGTGTAGTATATGAATTAGAAGATAAGAAAGACGAATATGAAGTTAATAAAACTATAGATGGATTTGAGGTAAAAGGCAAAGCAATTGAACGTTTAATTGGAAGAATAAATATAGAAGACAACGAATCAATGTATTATTTTCATAAATGTTTAGATAATTTAGGTGTAAATAAAAAATTAAAAAGTATTGGAATAAAAGAAGGCGATATTGTAAAAATAGAAAATTACGAATTTGAATGGTATGAATAAAAGAAGAAGATCCCAAACTAAAATATAGTTGGGATCTTTTTTAAATGCGATTATAAATTCTAATTAATTATTTTTTTCTCCTGATACGTTCACGCTTGCATTTGCGTTTTGGACAAGGCTCATACTTTTTGGTTGCATCTCGATGATTTTTTGGAAGATTAAAACAGGTTTTTTTAGAATTCATTGATTTCAAAAATCCATAATGACCAATAACGAAGACTTTGTTTCGATCAATGATTTCAACATTTGAAATACCTGAATTAATTACTAATGCTTTAAAACTTTCTTTAACCTTCTTTTCTCCATGGTTAATTATGACGAATTTTAAGTTATTGAATTGCTTTAAAAAGTCAATAAGTTCTATAGAATTTGAATGAGATGAAAATTCATTAGTCCATTTGATAGTGGATTTTAATTGAAGAAGTTCTCCATTAATTTCAACTTCACTATCATTTGATTCTGATGAGTCAATCAATTTTCTTGCAAGAGTGCCTTCTGCAGCATATCCTGTAAGATGAATTAAAGAATTCTCTTTTTGTATGAACATTGGAACATACGTAAGTGCAGGACCATGAGACAACATTCCGGACGTTGTTATTACGATTTTTTTGGTTGAACTTGAGGAAAAAATAGAATTTCTTTCTTGTTTGCTGACAATTCGAAGATTTCTCGGATAGAAAGAAACATCAATATTCTCATCTTTATGGTAGCAATAAGATGAAAACATAATACGTCTATAAATAGAACAAGTTTCTATACCAAG
Organism: uncultured Clostridium sp.; assembly: GCA_900554175.1. Classification (GTDB taxonomy): domain Bacteria; phylum Bacillota; class Clostridia; order TANB77; family CAG-508; genus CAG-269. Next base: position 17,625 of record USGK01000009.1, on the reverse strand, counting down.
ATGCCCATCTAGCAGAATTTCATAGTTTTCAAACTTCTCAGGATAAGAGTCTTGAAGAAGTTTGATCTTCCAAAGAATCTCTTGCATTCTGCCTTGGGCAAATGCACCGATCATAATATTTTGTTTCAGCTCTACAGCAGTTAAAATATTATGGTCAAATGTTTTTTTTATATCCTCAGGCTTGGTAGTTCCATAAGTGGATTCTGTGATTATAGAAATTGGGAGATTCCGTACCCATTTAGGAAGTGCAGGGACATCAAAGAATGTATTATTTTTTTTGTAATCTCCTGTGAAAAGAAAATTTACATCTTTTGCACCATAAAATGAGATTTGTACAAGAATAACACTTGCTCCAAGAAGGTGTCCATTTGGAAAAAATGTTATACACACTCCTGGAAGTATTTCGATGGTTTTCGAAAATGGTATACCTTGAATAAGATTTATTGTTTCCTCTACATCTAAAATTGTATAGGGAATATTAAATTTTTCATCAGGATATTTTTTTTGAATTTCTGTTATAGTAGATGCTTGATGATTCGCAGAATCAGCAAGAAAGCTCGGAATTAAGCTTTTGGTTGAACTTGTCATATATATAGGATTACGATAACCTAATTTGACAAGCTTTGGAAGACCGCCTGTGTGATCAATATGATTATGTGTAATCAATATTGCGTCGATATTTTCGACTCTGATTTCGGATTTGTAGTTGAGTCGGAGATATTCCGGCTCTTGGAAAAGCCCACAATCTATAAGAATGTGGTAAGAATCACCATCTGGATATTTGATGGTTAATAAGAAAGACGAGCCAGTAACCTCATCATGAAAAGCTTCAAGATAAGATATGATTTCGTTTTTCTTTTTCATACTATCACCCCATAATTTTATTAATCAACTTTATATACGGACGGTAAATACTGCATTTAAATAACCTCCTTAAGTAAAGAATTTTGACTTTACTCCTTTCTAAAAATTATAATTAAATTATACAGTGAATTTTAAAAAAAATCAAGACAATTTACATAAAAAGTAAAAAATATGTTGTATTTTAGAAAAATATATGTTATATTGTAGAAAAAAAGGGGATTTTGTATTTTGAATGACAAGATAAAAAACAATAATGAAAAAATTTTAGAAATTATAACAAGAAATATAAGATGGATTATCCTTTTTATATGTTTAATAACAGTATTTGTTATTATAGAGGATGTATTTGATAACGAAATAGAGAATTTTGATGTGACGTGTTATAATTTTTTAGATAAATATATAATAAGAGAAAAAATAACACCAATTGTAAAAGTAATAACAGAAATAGGAAGCAGATATTTTGTTATTCCGGCAACAATAATAGTATGTGCGTTTATAAAAAATAAAAAAATTAATATAGCATTTATAGTAAATTTAGTAATAGCGACAATTTTAAATATAATCTTAAAAAATATATTCCATAGGCAAAGACCAACAGAGAATATTTTAGTTGTAGAAAAAGGATATAGTTTACCTTCAGGCCACTCAATGATAAATATGGCGTTGTATGGATTTTTAATATATTTAATTTTTAAAAGGGTAAAAAATAAATATGTAAAATGGCCATTAATAATATTATTGAGCATACTTGTATTATTAATAGGAATAAGTAGAATATATTTGGGAGCACATTATGCAAGTGATGTAATAGCAGGATTTTTAATATCAATTGCATATTTAGCATTATATACAAGTTTATTAAAAAATTTTGTAAAAATTGAAGCAGAATAAATAAAAGGAAAGAGAATTAAATATGAAAAAGAAAATTAAATTAAATAAAGAGGAATTAAAAAAGGCAAATGAAAAATTTAATAAAAACTTTAAGAAAAATAAATCAGAATTTAAAGAGTTTATTATGAAAGGTGATGTTGTTGAACTTGCTGTTGGTGTTATTATGGGGGGAGCATTTGGTAAAATTGTTACATCACTTGTTAATGATATATTAATGCCTATAATAGGAGTAATAATAGGTGGAATAGATTTTTCTAATTTAAGTATTAATTTTATTGATTCAAAAATAATGTATGGTTCTTTTATTCAGCAAATAATAGATTTTTTAATAGTATCTTTATGTATATTTACTTTCGTAAAAATCATAGCTAAATTTACGAAGAAAAAAGAAGAAGATAAACCAAAGGAAGTAAAAAAGTCAGACGAGGTTATATTGTTAGAGGAAATAAGAGATTTATTAAAAAATAATTTAAAAGAATAAAATTTTGAAATAATTTATAGATTATTTGAAATTTAGTTGACATTATATGGAAAAATAGTATATAATTTAATTTACTAAATTTCAGAAAGGAATGATTGGCATGACACAAGTATTGCCGATTACAATTGGGTTTATTTTTCCAGACGGTAGAATGATAGACGCTTCAGGAGGAAGAGGACATAACAAAGCAGCTATGCGGTATATTCTAAAGAACAAGGAGTTGAATCAAGCTTGTATAAAATCTGGATTAAATGACCAAGATTTCTTAATGTATATGTTGGGAGCAGCCAAAATATGTGCATATAGTGGAATAAGGTATATATATGTGCCGTATATTCATAATGAATATATAAGGAATATGAAAGATTTGTATGAACAACACGGTTTTAAAGTAGTATATTTTTCTTCAAGATATTGTGATAAAATATCTTCAGATTCAATTGTAGACTTTAAGTTGGATATACAAAATCTAAAATATACTCCACAGGTAGTGCATATAAAAGATCCTGAAGGAAACACTTTATATTGTTATAATCCGAATAGGATAGGAGATTGATTAATACTAGAAGCAAATTTATTTTGCTTCTAGTATTTTCTAATAAGGATTTAAAAATGATGAATTTGACAAAAAGCTAAAATAGCGGTAAAATAGAGAATGAAAAAAGAAGAGGAGAAATATTTTTAATGCAAAATAATAATAGAAAACTATTTGATAGCTTAGTATCAAGAACAAAGATATATTTGTTAATAATATTTATTTTGTTAGTTATAATATGTATTTTTAGACCACAAATGATTATAGCATCAATACTTATATTTAGTGTAATCTTGTTATATACATATTTTGCAAACAATAAAAGAAAAAGCGAAATATCACAACATTTGCAAGATCTAACTTTAAATGTGAATTCAGCAGCTAAGAATAGCTTAATTCACTCGCCATTTCCATTAATTATAGTAGAGACAGATGGAAATATTATTTGGAGAAGCACTAAATTTGTTTCGGAATTTGCAAATATTGATATAAATAGCTATATTAGCATGTTGGTTTCAGAGATAAATGAAGAAATAGAACAAAGAAAAGACAAAAAAGATAAAGCAATTTTTAAAGAAGTAAAAATTGAAAATAAAACATATAAAGTTTTAGGAGAATTTGTAAAATCAGGAACTTCAGATAGAAAAAAAATTAATAAATATATGATGATTCTTTATTTTGTGGATGAAACTGAAGAAATAAAATTAAAAAAAGAGTATGTTGATTCGAAAAGTTGTGTAGGAATAATAATGGTTGACAATTATGAAGAAAATATGCAACTGATAGACAATGAACAAAGACCTCAAGTTATTGCAGAAATTGAAAAGGCAATTTACGAATGGTCTGCAGAAGCAGAAGGAGTAATTGTAAAAACAGATAGAGACAGATTTATATATGTTTTTGAATATAGATATTTAGAAAAGATTAAAGAAAATAAATTTAGTGTTTTAGACGCAATAAAAGATATTAATGTGCAAGGAGGAAATCAATTTACTTTAAGCATAGCAATATCAAATGAAGGAAAAACAGATAAAGAAAAATACAAATCTGCACAAGCAGCAATTGACGTTGTACTTGGAAGAGGAGGAGACCAAGCAGCAATAAGAGAAGATGGAAAATATCATTTCTTTGGAGGAAGAGCAACCGAAGTTGAAAAAAGAACAAAAGTAAAAGCAAGAATAGTAGCACATGCTTTAGAAGAATTAATTCAGGAAAATGAAAAAGTTTTTATAATGGGGCATATGAATCCGGATATAGATGCTTTAGGATCTGCACTTGGAATATATAGATTAGCAAAAAATTTAGGTAAAGAAGCATTTATAGTAGCAGATACTTCAGGAATGGCTTTAAATCAGGTTCAGAAAAGTTTAGATGAAATACCAGAATATAAAAATGTAATTATAAATAAAGAAATTGCAGAAAACAAGATTACTCAGGATACTTTATTAATTATAGTTGATACTCATAAATATAGCTATGTAGAAGATTCAAAATTAATAGATATGGCTAATAAAATAGCCATAATAGATCACCATAGAAGAAGTACAGATTTTATAGAAAAGAGTATTCTTACATTTCATGAGGTTTATGCTTCATCAGCAGCTGAGCTTGTAACTGAATTGTTGCAATATACTAAAAATCCTATAAAACTTTCTAATATAGAAGCGGAATGCCTATATGCAGGAATAATGATGGATACAAAAAACTTTACATTTAAAACAGGAGTGCGTACATTTGAGGCAGCAGCATATTTAAGAAGATGTGGTGTAAATATTATTAAGGTTAAAAAGTGGTTTCAAAGTGATTTGGAAACTTATAATAAAATTACAGAAATAATTAAAAATACTGAAATTGTAAATGATACAATAGGAATTGCAATCTATGATAAACAAGATAAAAATGCAAATGTAATTTGTGCAAAATCTGCAGATGAGTTGCTTACAATAGGAAATATTACAGCATCTTTTGTTTTAGGAAATGATGGCAGTCAAATTACAATAAGTGGAAGATCAATTGGAGATATAAATGTACAAGTTATTCTTGAAAAGTTAGGTGGTGGAGGCCATATTACATTAGCTGGTGCACAAATAGAAGGCAAGACAATTGATGAGGTAAAAGAAGAATTAAAAGAAAAGATAGAAGAATATTTTGGAGAAATTGAGAATTAGAAAGTTACAGTCTAATATTAATTATTATAGTGTATATATAAAAAAATATATACACTATTTTTTTATAAAAAACGTATATTAAGAAAAAAAGATTAAATAAAAAAATATTTAAAAATTTTAAAAAAAGTATTGACAATATAAAAAAAAAATAGTATACTAAAAAACGTCAAAAGAAATGGTCGTTTAGCTCAGCTGGGAGAGCATCTGCCTTACAAGCAGGGGGTCATAGGTTCGAGCCCTATAACGACCACCAATTTTTGACATAAATATATTTATGGCCTGGTAGTTCAGTTGGTTAGAATGCCGCCCTGTCACGGCGGAGGTCGACGGTTCGAGCCCGTTCCAGGTCGCCATTTTTTTATATAAAAATATTTGGCTTCATAGCTCAGTTGGTAGAGCAGGGGACTGAAAATCCCTGTGTCACTGGTTCAATTCCAGTTGAAGCCACCAAGAAAGACAGCTGTTTATAAAACATAGCTGTTTTATTTTTGCAATTAATAAAAAATAAATGTAGTTTCAAATTAATATAAAGATATAGCAAATGGAGCAATAAATGAAAAATAAAAAAATAAAAATATTTAAAATAATACTTTTTGTAATATTAATTTTAATAATGGTAATCTGTACAATAAAGCTATTTCCAATGTTTAAAAATTTATCAACAGAAGAAGGAAGAATGACTTTAAAAGATGAAATACAAGGTTTAGGATTTAAGGGAATAATTGTATTTATTGGACTATTTTTTATACAAATGTTTTTAATGGTTCTACCAGGAGAACCCCTTGAAATTTTAGCGGGGATGTGTTTTGGATCTATAGGTGGTATGATTGTTGTTCTAATTGGATCATTTTTAAGTAGTGTTATAATATTTTTTTCTGTGAAGAAATTTGGAAGAGATTTTATATATAGTTTTGTTCCTAAAGAAAAAATAGAAAAGATAGAAAGTTCTAAAGCATTATCAAATAAAAAAAACTTGAACATAGCATTTATAATTCTATTTATGATTCCAGGTACACCAAAAGATTTATTTACATATATAGGAGGATTATTACCAGTTGATTCATGGAAATTTATTGCAATAGCAACATTTTGTAGAATACCATCAATAATTTCTTCTACAATTGCAGGAAAAAGCCTTATAGATGGTGAATGGAAAATAAGTCTTATAGTTTATGTAATAACATTCTTAATAACCATAATTGGAATTTTTATCTTGAAAAAATTTGAAAATGAAGAATAAAATATTTTAATGTTGATTATTAATAAAAATATTAAAAATAGATAAATTTAATTTTAGAATTCAGATTGAAAATTTAACAACTTGACTTTAAAACGGTTTTATGTTAATATAAATATGACAGTTATTATTTTTGGTATTTGAAAACAGAAAGGAGAAAGACATTATGAGAGATAATAATTATGAATACCAAAGTAAGGCAAATATACTTTGCTTATTGGAGGATGAAGAATATAAAGAAAGAAAAGAGGCTTTGTTTAAATTGGTAAATGAATTCGAGAAATTAGGTATAAGGTGGGGATTAGCTTGTTCTATGAACCTTTTTCTACGGGGGGTAGTTGATGATTTCCATGATCTTGATTTAATTGTTGAAAAAGATGATATTCATAAAGTTAAAGAGGTTATGGAAAGATTAGGTGGAATATTAAAAGCGACAGGTGGAAATGGATATTGTGAATCTAATTATTATATGCATTTTCAACTTAAAAGAGTTGATGTTGATATAATTTCTGGATTTAGGATAATAACTTTTGGAACAAAATTTCTCTATAACTATAGTGAAAGTGAAATTGAGTTCATTAAAGTTGGGGAAAATGAGATTCCACTTATTCCAGTAGAAGCTTTATATCTGTTGTATGCTATGATGGAGGGATGGCAATCAAAGAGAAGATACAAGAGGGTATTGCTAGGAAAATATTTAGTAACTAGAGAATTAAAATTCCCAAAAATTTTAGAAAATTCTTTAGAAGGACAGTTGCCAGCTTGGATAAAAAGAGAAGTAAAGCTTATCATCCAATAGGCTCAAAATAGAGAGGAAAATATTTCCTCTCTATTTTTGTAAAAGTATTGAAAAAAATTAAAAGGTCTAGTAAAATCTTTATATATAATATAAATACTAAATTTTCCGTTAAAGGTTTGTTTAATATAGTGTTGTGCCTTGAGCGGATTGAAAGGGATGAAGTAAAATGCCAACATTAACCTTTTTGGGAAGTGATTCAGGATTTGGAGATAAAAATAATTCTTCTTATATTGAAGAAAAAAATAAATTAATTTTGATCGATTGTGGATTTACTGTATTTAATGAAATTAAAAGAAAATTTGATTTTAATAAATTTGAAAAAATTGAAATTATTATTACACATCTACATAATGATCATGCTGGCTCTTTAAGTCAGTTAATATTATATTTGTATTTTATATATAATAAAAAAATAACAGTTGTAAGTAAATGCAATAATATAAAACAATATTTGGATATAACAGGTACACCACCAGAAGCGTATGAGTTAAAAGATAGCTTAGAAAATCTAAAATTTATAAAAACAGAACATACAAAATATCTAGATGCTTATGGATTTTTTCTTAATTTAAATAATAAAAAGATAATATATACTGGTGATACTAATACTATAGAACCATTTTTAAAAGATTTGGATGGAGCAAATGAATTTTATATTGATGTTTCTAGATATGGTGGAGCTCATATTAAGATTGATAATGTTATAGAGTTATTAGTTAATTTAAAAAATAAGGGAATTGAAGTTGTTTTGATGCATACTGATGATAAAGAATATATAAAAAATGTGGTAAATGGTAGATTGTAAATCAGCAATTTTCATTCTAAATTTTAAATTTTTATATAAAAAGAAAAAAATTAAAAAAAGATATTTAAAGGAAAGATTTTTTAATTTTGTATGAGAAAAAACTTTAAAATACCACTAGACAAAAATGAATAAATATGTTAAAATATGAAATGTTGAGATTTTTATTTTAACAGCCTTACTCACTTTTGAAGTGGGTTATATATCCAAAAGGAGGTGCAAATAATGAATAAATATGAAAGCGTTATCATTATAAATCCAAATTGTACTGAAGAAGCTTTAAAAGCTCTAGAAAGTAAATTTACAGGATTAATAAATGAAAATGGAAAAGTTGAATCAGTAGAGAATATGGGAAAAAAGAAATTAGCTTATGAAATAAAGAAAAATAAAGAAGCTATTTATATGCTAATTAATTTTGAAGCAAAACCAGATTCAATTCAAGAACTTGAAAGAAACTATAGAATAGCTGATGATATATTAAAATTTATAGTTGTAAGAAAAGACGTTAAATAATAAATAATTTAATGGTAAATAAAGAAGGGGCCTTTATTTAAAGAAAGGTAGGAAAACAATATGAACAAAGTAATTTTAATGGGTAGATTAACAAGAGATCCAGAAGTAAGATATACTCAAACAAATAATACACTTGTTGCATCATTTAGTCTTGCTGTAAATAGAAGATTTGTAAGACAAGGTGAAGAAAGGCAAGCAGATTTTTTTAACATAGTTGCTTGGAATAAACAAGGAGAGTTTTGTAGTAAATACTTTAAAAAAGGTCAACAAGTAGGAGTAATTGGAAGATTACAAACAAGAACATGGGATGATGACAAAGGTACAAAACATTATATAACAGAAGTTATAGCAGAAGAAGTTTACTTTGCCGAAAGTAAGAGAGATTCTGAAAATGCAAGTGCTTCTTTCGAAAGCACATTTGGAACATCAATTCCAGGAGGAATGGACCAAGCTTCTGATTTTGAGGTATCAGCAAGCGATGATTTACCATTCTAAATAATTAGGATAGGGGTGAAAAAGAGATGGCAGATAAGAAAAATAAAAAGAATAATAGAAATAATAAAAACTATGATGAGGATTTTAATCCAAGATTCAAAAAACAAAAAAAGAAAGTATGTCAATTATGCAGTGATAAGAACTTTGTTTTAGATTACAAAAATTCAGATATAATGAAGAAATTTGTAAATGATAAAGGAAAGATATTACCTAGAAGAACAACAGGAAGTTGTGCAAAACATCAAAGAGATATCACTTTAGCAATAAAAAGAGCAAGACATATTGCAGTATTACCATATTCTGCACAAGACTAATTTAAGAATTTAGTTATATTATAAATATGATAGGGGCAAATAATTTATTTTATTTGGCTCTATTTTTTTTTATATTTTTTGAAAATATAAACAAGTAAAGTTTCTATTGAAAAAAAATACATTATTTGATAAAATACAACAAAAAGCAATATAAAAGGATGATAAAATTGAAATTATTAATTACAGAAAAGCCATCTGTTGCAAGAGAGTTCGCAAAAGTATTAAAAGTAAATGCAAAGTCAAAAGGAAATTATTTAGAATCTGACGAATGGATAATAACATGGTGCGTAGGTCATTTAGTAACAATGAGTTATCCAGAAAAATATGATGAAAAACTTAAGCAATGGAGATTGGATACACTTCCATTCATGCCAAAAGAATATAAATATGAAGTAATAGAAAGAGTAAAAAATCAGTTTGATACAGTACAGAGTTTATTGCAAAGAGAAGATGTAGAAGAAATATATAATGCAGGTGACTCTGGACGTGAGGGAGAATATATTCAAAGGCTAGTGTTTATGATGGCTAAACCAAATCCAAAAGCTAAAATTAAGCGTGTATGGATAGATTCACAAACAGAAGAAGAAATCTTAAGAGGAATAAGAGAGGCAAAAGATGAATCAGCATATGATAGCATATCAGATAGTGCATATTTAAGAGCAAAAGAAGATTACTTAATTGGAATTAATTTTTCAAGGTTACTTTCAATTATATATGGAAGAAGACTTGCAAAAAAGTTGAATCAAGACTATTTTGCAATATCAGTAGGAAGAGTAATGACGTGTGTTTTAGGAATGGTAGTTTCAAGAGAAAGAGAGATTAAAAATTTCAAAAAAACAAAATACTATAAAATTTTGGGAGAATTTGAAAATGAAAAAGGTTCATTTAAAGCAGAATGGAAAGTAAATGAAAAGTCTAAAGTTTTCGAATCACCACTATTATATAATGAGACAGGTTTTAAAAGAGAAGATATAGCTAAAAAATTTATAAATTTTCTTTCAAATAAAAAAGCAAGAGTTACTGAAATAAAAAAAACAAAACAAAAAGAAAATGCTCCTCTTTTATTTAATTTAGCAGAAATACAAAATGAGTGCACAAAAAGATTCAAGATAAAACCGGATGAAACCTTAGAGGTAATTCAAAACCTATATGAAAAAAAATTAGTAACATATCCAAGAACAGATGCTAGAGTACTATCAACAGCAGTTGCTAAAGAAATAAATAAAAATTTAAATGGGATAGCCAAAGGCTATAAAGATGAAGAAATGTCTAAATTAATAAAACAAATGGTAGAAGAAAAATACTCAACAGATATTGTAAAAACTAAATATGTAAATGACAGTAAGATAACTGATCACTATGCTATAATTCCAACAGGTCAGGGATATGAAAATTATGAAGGATTAAATTCACTTCAAAAACAAGTATATGACTTAATTGTAAGAAGATTTATTGCAATATTTTTTCCACCAGCAGAATATAGTAAGGTAAATGTCACTTTAAATGTAGAAAATGAGAATTTCTATGCAAATGGAAAAGTCTGTTTAAAGAGAGGATTTTTAGATGTTTTAAAGCCAGAAAAGAAAAATGAGCAGAGTTTGGATAAAGAAGAAATTGTTAATAAAAATTCAAAAAAATGTGAAGATTCAGAAAATGAAGAAAATAATTCAAGTTTAGAGATACTAAAATTATTGAAAAAAGGAGACGAGTTAAATGAAAAGAACTTTGAAATAAAAGATGCTGAAACATCTCCTCCATCGAGATATAATTCAGGAACAATAATTTTAGCAATGGAAAATGCTGGAAAATTAATTGAAGATGAAGAATTAAGAGAACAGATAAAAGGAGCCGGAATAGGAACAAGTGCTACGCGTGCAGAAATAATTAAGAAACTTGAAAAAATTCAATATATACAAATAAATAGTAAAACCCAGATAGTTACTCCTACGCAAAAAGGAGAGGAAATATATGATGTTGTAATGCAGGCTATGCCAGATATGTTGGATCCAAGGCTTACAGCAAGTTGGGAAAAGGGGTTAGATTTAGTTGCTAAAAAAGAAATTGAACCAAATATATTTATGGATAAATTAGAAAAATATATTAATAATAAATTTGATAAATTAGTCGTAAAAATATAAAAACTATTTAATGCAGAATAATAAAAAAAAATTTAAGCATACTAAAATAAATATAGATTTTAGAAAGGAGATTTGGTATTGTTAAAATTAACCAATATCAATAGAAAATTATGAATTATTTTAAAGAAGAGATATTAAATGGAATAAAAATACATTCAATAAACACAGATAAGTTCAAAACAAATTTAATAGCTATATTTTTAACTACACCACTATCTAAAGAATATATAACTTTTGATTCATTGCTATCAGCTACTTTAAGAAGAGGAAGTAAAAATTATAATTCACAAGAAGAGATAAGTAAAAGATTAGAAGATATGTATGGTGCGGAATTTGATTGTGGGTTAGATAAAATAGGAGATAACCATGTGTTAAAATTTTATTTAGAAAGTGTTAATGATAAATTTTTACCAGAGAATTCAGAAAATATTTTTAAAGCAAGTCTAGATATGTTATTTGATTTAGTATTTAATCCATTGATAGAAGATAATGCATTTAAAAAAGAATATGTAAATCAAGAAAAAGAAATTATGAAACAAAGAATAAATTCTAAAAAAGATAACAAAGCAGCATATGCAAAAATGAGATGTATCGAAGAAATGTATAAAAATGAGCCCACAAGTTTATATAAGTTTGGATATGTGGAAGATTTAGAAAAAATAGATAATAAAAATTTATATGAATACTTTAAAAAATTAGTAGATGAATGTAAGATAGACATTTTTGTGTCAGGAAATTTACAAAATGTGGATTATAAAGAATATATAATAAAGAAAATAGCAGAGTTTAATTTGAAAAAAAGAAATCCAAATTTTATATTAAATAAATTGACAAAAAAAGATGAAGTAAAAACTGAAAATATTGTTACAGAAAATTTAGATGTAGTGCAAGGAAAATTAATAATTGGATTAGATATTTTATTTAATGAGGAAGACATAAAAAATCCAAACATAAAATATCAAACAATTTTATATAACAGCATATTAGGAGGGAGTGCTAATTCTAAATTATTTCAAAATGTCAGAGAAAAAGCAAGTTTAGCCTATACGGCAAGTTCAAGCTATTCTAGATTTAAAAGTAATATTTTTATATCTTGTGGTATAGAGATAAAAAACTATGATAAAGCATTGGAAATAATTAGAAAACAAATAGAAGATATGAAAAAAGGAGAGTTTACTAAAGAAGAAATTGAAAACGTAAAAAAAGGAATAATTTCTTCTATAATGACTATTGAAGATGAGCCTGATTCAGCAATTGTATACTTTTTTAGTCAGGATTTGCAAAATTCAAATGAAGATATTAAGGAGTATATAGAAGGGATAAAAGCTGTGACAAAAGAGCAAATAATTAATATTGCTAATAAGATTAAAATTAATACAATTTATTTTTTATCTAATAATACTCAAATATAAAGATGATAAACAAAATGTTATGATTTTAAGAAAGGAGAGTATGTTATTTTTTATGATGACATACACCAGTAAAGAATGAAAATAATTGAGAATTCTAAAATAAAAGAGAAAGTATATATAGAAAAATTGAAAAACGGACTGACTGTTATGATTATTCCAAAAGAAAATGTTAGAAAAAAATATATTATATGGGGAACTCATTATGGATCAAATGATAGTAAATTTATTGTTCCAGGTGAAGAAGAGATTACAGAAGTTCCAAAGGGAGTGGCACATTTTTTAGAACATAAAATGTTTGAACAGGAAAATGGAAGGAATAGTTTAGATGTTTTAACAAGTTTGGGTGTAAATGCTAATGCATATACTACAAATGATCATACAGCATATTTATATGAATGCACAGATAGATTTTATGAAGCTTTAGATGAATTTATGGATTATGTTCAGCATCCTTATTTTACCAATCAAAATGTTGAAAAGGAAAAAGGGATAATTGCTCAGGAAATTAAAATGTATGATGATTATCCAGAATGGAAAGTATATTTAAATGCTTTAGAAGCAATGTATCATTCGAATGCTGTTAAATTAGATATTACTGGAACTGTAGAAACAATTTCAAAAATAGATAAGGAAATTTTATACAAGTGTTATAACACTTTTTATAATCCTGGAAATATGTGTCTAGTTGTTTGTGGAGACTTTGTACCAGAAGAACTTCTTAAAGAAATAGAAAAAAGATTGATTGACAAACAAGATAGTGGAGAAATTAAAAGAATTTATGAAAAGGAAGAAAAAACAATTGTAAAAAGAGAAGTCGAAGAGAGAATGGATGTAAGTATGCCTTTATTTACAATCGGTATAAAACTAGAACCTGAAAGTAATATAAAAAAAGTTAAAAAACATATAGCTATAGATATTTTATTGAATATGTTAATTGGCGAAAGTTCAGAGTTATATCAAAATTTATATAAAAATGGTGAAGTATTTTCTGTTCCTAATTTTGATTTTGAGTTTGGAGATTCATATTCTCATATATTAATTTCAGGAAAATCAAATTATCCAAATAAAGTTTTAGAAAAATTAGAAAAAGAGATTCAAAATATTAAAGAAAACGGAATAAATAAAGATGATTTTAAAAGATTAAAGAAGATGATATATGGTGAATATGTAAAAGAATATAATGATGTATCAGATATAGCTAGAATGTTTTTAGTTGATTTTATGAAAGGAGTAAATCCTTTTGATTATTTAGAAGAAATTGAGAGTGTAAATCTGAAATATGTAAATCAAGTTTTATCAAGTATTTTTGACAGTAGTAAAACAGTATTTTCTGTTGTAAAAAAATAAATGCTGTCGATAAATGTAAAAAAAATAAAAGAATAGTAAAATAAGCTCGTACGAAAATAGCTAAAAAGCGTGAAAAATGCTTGACTATGATGTAATAATATGATAAAAATAAGATGAAATTCGAGAGAAAAAGAAAAAAAATAAATATTTGGGCATAAAGGGGCGATAGGAAATGCTAAATGAAGAAATTTGTAAATTAAGGGAAGAATTAAACAACAGTATAATAAATGGGGAAGACTATGAAAAAATATTAGAAATAAGTGTAAGGCTAGATAAATTAATTGCGAAATATTATAAAGAAGAAAAATCTAGGGCTGTTTGTGCAAATTAAATCTATAAAATCAGGAGGAGAGATGTTACTTAAAATAACATCTGCAGATAATAATGAAAGAAAAAGAAGAAGAAAGATTAAATAAAATAAAAGAAGTAGATAGAGAATTTTTTAATAAAGGAATAAAATATGTAGCAGGAATTGATGAAGCGGGACGTGGTCCTTTAGCAGGGCCAGTGGTTGTTGCATGTGCAATAATGCCAGCAGATTCAATGATAGAAGGTGTAAATGATTCTAAAAAGTTATCTGAAAAAAAACGTGAAGTTTTGTATGAAAAAATTATACAAGAAGCAATTTGCTATGGTGTAGGGATAGTAAATCAAGAAGAAATAGATGAAATGAATATATTGCAAGCAACAAAAAAAGGATTAACTATGGCGATTAAATCTATGAAAATAAAACCAAATGTTATATTGGTTGATGCTTTAACAGGAATTGATACATTAGGTATACCATATAAGTCTATGATAAAAGGTGATGCAAATAGTTATTCTATTGCTTCTGCATCTATTATAGCTAAAGTTACAAGAGATAGAATTATGAGAGAGTGGGACAAAGTATATCCAGAATATGGCTTTGCTGGACATAAAGGATATGGAACTGCAAAACATATTGCAGCAATAAAAGAATATGGACTTTGTCCATTACATAGGAAAACTTTTACTACACATTTTATTTAATTATTAGTTAGGATTATACCTTGGAAAGGATGCAATAAACTATGAAAAAAATAGTATTTGGAATAACAAGCCTTGGTATAGGTGGAGCTGAAAGAGTATTAGTAGATATTGCTAACAGTTTAAAAGATGAATATGAAATTACAATTTTTACATTGTATGGGGGAGGAGCTTTTGAAAAAGAACTAGATTCTAAAATAAAAAAGGTTAGCTTATATAAAATGCCTTATGAAGATATGAAAAAAATAAAACAAAAAATTATTCCTATATATGTATTAAATTGTGGAAAAAACATTTATGACAAATATATAAAAAACAAATTTGATATAGAAGTTGCTTTTTTAGAAGGACCAATTACCCGTATTTTCTCAAATAAAGGAAATTCAAAAAAAATAGTATGGGTACATAATGATATAAAAAAAGTATTTGGAAATGATTTGAAATCAAAAATAAAACAAGAAATAGATAAAAATATATATAGAAAATTTGATAATATTGTTTTTGTAAGTAATGATAATAAAGAGGTTTTTAATAAACTTTATATTATGAAAAATAATCAAGATATGCTCAAAAAAGAAAAGGTAATATATAATTATATAGATAAAGAGAGAATTTTTGAGAAATCTAAAGAACAATGTGAATTAAACAAAAGATTTTTAAATAATAAAATAATAGTAACAGTTGCAAGATTAGTTCCTCAAAAGGCAATAGATAGATTAGCAAAAGTACATAAAAAACTAATAGATGAGGGAATAAATAATACAATATATGTAATTGGTGATGGGCCCGAGAAAGAAAGATTAAGAAAATTAATAAAAGATTTAAAAATAGAAGATACATTTAAATTGTTAGGAAAAAAAGAAAATCCATATCCATATATGATTGGTGCGGACTATTTTGCTTTATTAACATATTTCGAAGGATATCCAATGGCAGTTGAAGAAGCTAAAATACTAAATAAAAAAATAATTATAACAGATACAGCAGCAAAAGAAGTTGTAAAAGATTATGATAGAAGCAAGATATTAAAAAATGATGAAGAATCAATATATGAAGGGTTAAAAGACATTTTGCAAGAAAAAAGTAAATTTTCAGATGATGAGAAAAAAGAATACGATAATTCGTATTTACTTAATGAAATTAAAGCCCTTTTTTAGGAAGAAATAATAGAAATAAAAATAGTAGTAAAATATAAATAAGATTGAATAATAATGATTATTCAAGGGGGAAAAACATATGAAAATAAGCATTTTAACAGCTACATATAATAGAGCATCTTTTTTAAATAAATTATATGAAAGTATAAAAAATAATGTAAGATTTGCAGATTATTTAGAATGCGAATGGATTATAGTAGATGATGGTTCTAATGATAAAACCAAAAGTTTAGTTGAAGAATTCAAAAAGGAAAATATGGTAAGTATTAAATATATGTATCAAGAAAATTCGGGCAAAATGGTAGCAATTAATAAAGCGGTTGAAATGGCAGAAGGTGACTTAATAATTGACTGTGATTCAGACGATTACCTATCAGCAAGTGCATTTAATATTATAGAAAAACATATTGATAAACTTTTAAAAAATCCAAAAATATATGCATTAGCATTTTTAAAAAAAGATGAAAGTGAAAAGATAAGCGGAAAAAAGTTTATTAAAGAAAATAAGCCAACAACTATGTTTAATTTATATTTTCAGGATGATATAAAGGGAGAGAAAATTTTAGTTTATAATGCTAAAATAAGAAAAAAATATAAACATGAACTTGAAAATGGGGAATGTTTTATAACAGAAGCGAGAATGTACCATAAAATGGATAATGATTATAAAATAATCTGTATAAATGAAGTTATAGAAATAGGAAATTATAATAATGGCGGATATACACAAAATATTAATAAATATTTTAAAAATTCACCAAATGGATATTATTGCTATTTTTCAGAAATCTTACAAAAAGATATGGCAAATGTAAAAATGAAGAAAAGATTTTATGCTATTAAACATTATATACTTTTTGGATATCTTGCTAAAAAAGGATTTAATATGAAAAATATAAGAAATATAAATAATAAAATTTTGTATTTAATATTATATATTCCTGGAATAATGAAAAGTAGATGTTTTTAAAGAAAAATAAAAAAGGTTTAAAGTTAATTCTTTAAACCTTTTTATCTTTTAAAAAACTATGCATAATCTTTTAAATTTTTGCTTAAGCAATAGCTGCATTTAATTTTTTTGCTAAATTTGATTTTTTTCTAGCTGCTGTATTTTTTACTATTACACCTTTTGAGCAAGCTTGATCTATTTTTTTAGTAGCTTCTGAGAATAATATTTTTGCATCATCTACTTTTCCTGCTTCTATAGCTTGTTCGAATTTTTTAACAGCTGATTTATAACCTGATTTAATCATATTATTTCTTAAAGTTTTCTTTTCAATTATTTTTACTCTTTTTTTAGCTGATTTAATATTTGGCATTTATTGCACCTCCTCTTAGTTGATGTTAATTTAACAGGTATTATTTTATCACAATTTTATTAAATATGCAAGTATTTTATGACAATCTTTTAATAAAATATGATTCATTTATGATAATGTCTTAATATATCATTTAGGAAAA
>USGK01000008.1 GCA_900554175.1 uncultured Clostridium sp. | reverse complement strand
AAAATTTAGTGCTAATAAATAAAATTTTTTAAGACATTTTCAAAAATGATTGACAGTATTTTATGACAATCTTTTAATAAAACGTTAATTTTGAAATATACACTAATGCAATTGAAAGAAGTTAAGAATATATATAATGAAAAATATGAATATGTAATTATGTCATAAAATTGTCTAAAATAAATATTTTCAAATATTATTGTCTTTTTTATTTTATAAATGTCAAAAAGCGCGATGAAATGAATAATTTTTTTAATAAAAGTAATTGACAAAAGAAAATAAAGGATTTATACTGTAAACATAAATTATATAATTTTAACAGTAACTCAAAAGTTACTTAATTCAAAAGAGTTAACTCTATCCAAAAAATTAAAATCAATTATTTCTTAATTTCAAAGTAAGAAAACTACTAAAGCAGGAGGTGACGCTTATAAGTAATATTTAATTCAAATTTTATATATGCCCCAAATTTTAAAACTATGAAAAAAATATAAATAGGAGGAATTTTGGCAGAAAAAGAATTAGATAAATTTATTTTATTAAATACAATAATAAAAGATGAAGAAAATAAGATAGAAGTTTTAAGAATGTTTAAATTATTAAATATAAATCTTATAGATTTCACGTATAAAGGAATAAAAAATTTAAGAGAAATTTCAGAATATGATTTTTCTTTATTAGAAATAAAAGGGAAAACAGAAAAGATTAATTTTGAAATTTATTTAAAAAATATAAGAGGAGGAGAAATAAAAAAATCAGTTTTTTGCTGTGCATCTCTTCTTAAAAATGAATATGATAAAATAGTTAAAAAAAATAAAGAAGAAAAAGCTTTAAATAAAATTCTAATAAAAGAAGATAATAATGAAAAATATCAAAAAATTATTTATTTCAATTCAAAAGAAGAAAAAGATTATATATTTGAAATAAATTTAGTAAATATAAAGAAATTTTTAGAACATGCTAAGCCAAAATTTATGAAAAATAAATCGAAAAGATTAGATGAAAAGGATATTTTGCTGATTATGATAAAAATCCCTAATAAAGCATGTTCTAAAGAGAATTTTGCCCCTAAAAATTAAGTGTTATAAAAGGCTACCAAAATTCGGTAGCCTTAAAATATTAATTTTGATTTGGTTCTAAGCCTAAATGCGGTAAGATTTCAGATAACATTTGAGATACAACTGGGCCAGCAGTTTGACCACCAAAGTAGGTTTTTCCTTCAGGAGCATATAATGTAAGAAGTAATACAACTTGAGAATTTTCTACTGGAGATATTGCAGCAAAAGAAGCTACATAACCAGCATCTTTATTACCAGAAGTTGGCTCTGATGTTCCAGATTTTCCACCAACTGAGTAGCCTTGAACTTTTGCTGTTTTACAAGTACCATGTTCTACAGCAGATTCCATCATAGATCTTACTTTTTCAGCGGTTTCAGAGGAAAGAACTTGTCTTACAGTTGTTGGTGTAGTGTAAGTAATTTCACCTGTATCTGTATTAGTCATAGATTTAATAATTCTAGGTTGCATTAAGTTTCCTCCATTAGCAATACTTGCTATTGAAGTTATCATTTGTAGAGGTGTAATGGTAAATCTTTGACCAAAGGACATTGTAGCAAGTTCAACAGATCCGACTTTGTTTAAAGGATAGAATATTCCAGCAGACTCACCAGATAATCCAATATTAGTTTTATCAAATAATCCATAAGCTTCTAAATATTTATATATAGTTGTAGCACCGATCCTTTTTGATAATTGTATAAATGCAGGATTGCAAGAGTTCATTATAGCATCTCTTAAAGATTCTCCTTGATGAGGATTATAGTAACGCCAACATTTAATTGGGGTACCACTTACAGTTTCAGTTCCACTACAGAAAAAGTCACCTGAAATATCTGTACCTGTTATTCCTTCTTCTAATGCGATAGAAGCGGTTATTAATTTAAAAACAGATCCAGGTTCATAAGTTTCAGAAACTGAACGAACTTTCCACATCTCATATATTCTTTTAGTTTTATCAGAATCAGATAAATTGTCCCAATCATTTGCATAATATGAAGTTGGTGTAAAAGGACTATTTAAATCATAGTTTGGATAAGAAGCCATTGCTAAAATTTCACCGGTAGATGGATTCATTACGATACAGTTTCCACCATTATTACAAGAGTATGTCTCAACAGCTTGCTTTAAATATTTTTCAACAATATTTTGAATTTTTAAATCAATTGTAAGAGCAATATTATATCCATTTTGTGCAGGTATAAAAGAAAGTTCTGAGTTTGGAATTTCACTTTGTTTTGCATCTGTAGATGTAGTTAATTTTCCAGCAGTTCCAGTTAAAAGTGAATCATAAGATGCTTCTATTCCGCTTAAACCTTGATTATCATTTCCACATACACCTATTAAGTTTGAAGCTAATGTGCCATATGGATAATATCTTTTTGAGTCTTCATCTATATTTATTCCAGTTGTTATTTTATTGTCTTTCATCCAGGTTTTTAATTCATTTACTTTACTTTCTTCGACTTTTGAAGCAATTTTTTTTACAGAAGCATCACTATTAACTTTTTCTAAAGTTTCATTATAGTCTAAAGAAAATATTTCAGATAATCCTTTTGCGACTTTTTCTTTTAATTTAGTAGTTTCTTCTGTAGTTTTACCTTTTATTTTTTTTGGATTAATAGTTATAGTATCTACTGTTTCGCTAATTGCTAAAGAAGCACCAGTAGAATCATATATATTTCCTCGTTTGCTACTAATTACTTCACTTGTAGTTTGTTGTTTAGATGCAAGTTCTGAAAGATGTGATCCATCAATCAATTGTAAATAAAAAAGTCTAAATATAAGCAATATCATTAATATAAAGATTATTATTAGAGATATTCTCAGTTTTTTCTTCGAGATAATATTTCCAACATTTAATGCGTCAGTGGACTTTATTAATTTATTATCATTAGATTTAGTTTTCTGAGTCTTATTATTATTTTTATTATTCATTAAATCACCATTTTTATTAATTTTAATAATTTTAAATTTATATTTTAGTTTTATTTATTTTACCAATATAAATTTAAAGTATATTTTTAATAATTTTATAGTAATAACTAAAAAAAAGCAATAAAATTTAAAAAATTCACTAAAAAAATACAGAAAGGAGAAATGATTTGGTATCAATTATAAAGAGTATGTCGTTAGAAGGGTTAGATGGATATTTAATAGAGATTCAAACAGAAGTATCTACTGGGATTCCTAACTTTGAAATTGTTGGACTTCCAGATGCAAGTATAAAGGAAGCAAAAGAACGAATTAGAGCTGCAATAAAGAATACAAAATTTGAATTTTTAAGCAGAAAGGTGTTGATAAATTTGGCACCAGCAGGGATAAGAAAAGAAGGAACTACATTGGATTTACCAATGGCTTTAGGTGTGTTAATATCATTAGGACAAATAGAGAATAGTGATATTTTAAAAAAGACAGTATTTTTAGGAGAACTTTCTTTAAATGGAAATGTAAATAGAATAGATGGAATATTACCAATGTGTATTGAAGCAAAAAAATTGGGAATGGAAAAAATTGTTGTACCAGCATTTAATGTAAATGAGGCAATGATTATAGATGGAATAGACATTATACCTGTTGAAAATTTAAAAGATGCTATAAATTTTATAAAAAGTGGTAAAGTAAAAGAAGAATTATATAAAAAATATGAAAAAACAATTGAAGAAGAAAATAGATTAGATATAGATTTTAGTGATGTAAAAGGACAACATATTGCTAAAAGGGCACTAGAAATTGCAGCAAGTCGGTGCACATAATTGTATGTTAATTGGAAGTCCAGGAACAGGAAAAACAATGCTTGCTCAAAGATTATCCACCATATTACCAGATCTAACATATGAAGAGGCATTAGAAATTACAAAAATACATAGTATTTCAGGTAAAGTAAGAGAAGGAGAGGGAATAGTAAGTAAACGACCTTTTAGAAATCCACACTATACATCGTCACCTGTATCTATTATAGGTGGGGGAAAATTTCCAAGACCAGGTGAAATAACTCTAGCACATTTAGGTGTTTTATTTTTAGATGAATTACCAGAATTTAAACGAGCAACAATAGAGGCTTTAAGAGCTCCAATTGAAGATAGAAAAGTAACAATAAGTAGAGTTATGGAAAAATTAACGTATCCGTGTAATTTTATGCTTATAGCTAGTATGAATCCTTGTCCATGTGGTTTTCTAGGAAGTAGTAAACATGAATGTATTTGCTCAGAAAAGACTATAAAAAATTATATGGGAAAGATTAGTGGTCCAATTTTGGATAGAATAGACTTACATGTTGAGGTTGGAGAAATAGAATATAAAGAATTAGATTCAAAATTAAAAGTGGAAAGTTCAGCTATAATAAAGAAAAGAGTAAATAATGCTAGAAGTATTCAGAGAGAAAGATATAAAAATTTAAAATTATATTCAAATTCAGAACTTAATAATACACTAGTTCAAAAATATTGTGTTGTTAATAAAGAAGGAAAAAAGTTATTAAAAATTGCCTTTGATAATTTGAATCTGAGTGCAAGAGCATACAATAAGATATTAAAAATTTCAAGAACGATTGCAGATTTAGAAGAGTCTGAAAATATTAATGAAATGCATATTTCGGAGGCTATTCAATATAGAATATTGGATAGAAAATATTGGAATAAATAATAATTAAATATTCAGGAGGTAAAGTCTAAATGGTAGAGATAAATTTTAAAGATGAAAATTTTCCAAATAAATTAAGAGAAATTGATAATCCACCTAAAAAAATTTATGCAATAGGTAATGTGAATTTGTTAAACGAAAATTTAATAGCTATTATTGGCTCAAGAAATAATACAATGTATGGAGAAAAATGGACGAAAAAGTTTTGCAGTGAACTAATAAAATATAATTTAAATATAGTTAGCGGAATGGCCTTAGGAATAGATTCAATAGCTCATAAAGTATCAATTGAAAATGGAAATCCAACTATTGCAGTTTTGCCTTGTGGATTTGAAAATATATATCCTAAAGAAAATATAGTTCTATATAATAAAATTATTACAGGTGGAGGACTTATAATTTCAGAATATGAACCAAATACAAAAGCGGATTCAAAAAAATTTCTTCAAAGAAATAGAATTGTAGCAGGTATTTCTATAGGAGTTTTAGTGGTTGAAGCAGCCTATAGAAGTGGAACAAGTGTTACAGCTAAGTTAGCCAAAGCTCAGAAAAAGAAAGTTTTTTGTGTGCCAGGAAGTTTGGATAATAAGAAGAGTGTAGGAACAAATAATTTAATTAAAGAAGGTGCAATTTTAGTAAATGAAATAGAAGATATAATAAGTCAGTATAATTTTTTAATTAAAGTAGAAAAAGAATGCAAAAATAGAGAAAATTTATTAGAAGAATTTGTTTTAAAAAATAATGAAGAAAAAATTATATATCAGATTCTTTCTAAGAAAGAATTATCTATTGAGCAACTAGAAAGATTATGTAATATAGATTCATCAAACATTTTAAGAAATTTAACAATTTTAGAGATAAGAAAAATAATTAAAAGAACATCAGGAGGTAAATATAAAACGATTATATAATAAACAATTTGGAGCTTTAGGAGAAAAAATAGCTACAAATTATTTAGAAGATATAGGATATAAGATAATTGAAAAGAATTTTAAATGCTATAATGGAGAAATTGATATTATTGCAAAGGACAAAAAAGAATATGTGTTTATTGAAGTAAAAACAAGAAGTAACTTTAAGTATGGCATGCCTTCAGAAGCGGTAAATAAGATAAAAAGACAACATATATTTAAATGTGTTAAATATTATGCTTATATAAATAAAATAGAAAATAAAATTATAAGATTTGATGTGATTGAGGTATATTATTTTAAGAATAAGTATTGTGTAAATCATATAAAACAAGTAGATTTTTAAATAAAACTTGACTTTACATAAAAGAAAAGATATAATTTTAAATATGTATTAAGAAGCAAAATTAGAAGTATAGAACCGAATTTAAATGTTGAGGTGTAAAATGGTATTAGAAGATACAAAGTTTTTAATGAAAAAATATAATATAAAAGCTAATAAAAGTTTAGGACAAAATTTTTTAATAGATGATGATGTTATTGAAAATATTGTAGACGGTGCAGAAATAGGGGATAAAGATATAGTTATTGAGATAGGACCTGGTCTTGGAAGTATGACTAAAGTTTTATTGGAAAAGGCAAAAAAAGTCATATGTATAGAATTAGATAAAAAAATGATTAAAATTTTACAAGATAGATTTATTTGTTATAAAAATTTAGAATTAATCAATCAAGATGTTTTAAAAATAGATTTAAATAAATTAATAGAAGAGGAAAAGCTAAAAGATATAGATGTAAAAAATGTTAAGGTTGTTGCTAATTTGCCATACTATATAACTACTCCAATAATAATGAAATTAATCGAAAGTAATTTGGATATAGAAAGTATTACTGTAATGATACAAAAAGAAGTGGCAGACAGGTTAATCGAAATTCCATCAGGAAAGAACACTGGAGCAATAACTTATACAGTGTACTACTATTGTGAGTCAAGTATAATAGGATTAGTAGAAAGAGAGTCATTTATTCCGGCGCCTGAAGTTACATCTGAAATTATAAGGTTAAAATTGAGAAAAAATCCTGTTGTTAAGGTAAAAGACAAAAAAATCTTTTTTAATATTATAAAAAGTGCTTATATGCAAAGAAGAAAAACACTTTTAAATTCATTAACAAATGTAGGAATTTTTAAAGATAAGGTAGAGGGTGAAAAAATATTAAATAGTTTAGGATTACCAATAGATATAAGACCTGAAAAGCTTACAATAGAAGATTTTGCTAGATTATCAGATAATTTTGTAAACAATTTGTAAAAACTATTTTCTTTTAGTAAAAATAATGCTATAATAATAATTAGTTAGAAAAAGGTAGGAGGAAGATTAAAAATAATTATAATTTTTCGAAACAGTTTTGTGCTTTGTGAAAGGAATGAATTTAAATATGAATCAAATTTTAGTCACAGAAAAGCTTTATATAACTCCAGAATTGAAACGAAAAAAGAAATTGTATAAATTGAATTTTGCAATTTCAATATTTGTAATTATTGTCTTAAGTCTAATATATTTTTTTGCAGAATATCAAAAAAATAAAGAAGCAGGAATATCTGAAGCTATTTTTGTTGGTTCTAGCAGTAAAGATACAACAACTATTAAGGCAGATGATGAAACTTTAGTTTTGGCATTAGATACATATGATGATAATACGGTTTCTACAACAGTGGAAGAAGAAACAAATTATAATGTTACTACAACAAGTAGTGGAAAATATACGGCTCCTAATGGAAAGACTTATAATACAATAGGAAAGATTAATATTCCATCAATTGATGTACATTATTCTATTTTATCAGATACATCTGATGAATTGTTAAAAGTATCTGTATGCAAATTTTGGGGTGGTGAACCAAATGAAATAGGAAATTTGTGCATTGCAGGACATAATTATAGAAACAAAAGATTTTTCAGTAAAGTTCTTAATTTAGAAAATGGAGACATAATAGAAATAGAAGATTTAACAGGAAGAACGCTTAAATATGAAGTCTATACAAAATATACTGTAGATCCAAAAGATGTTAGTTGTACAAGTCAAATAACAAATAACGAAAAAAGAGTAACATTAATTACATGCACAAACGATAGTCAGCAGAGAGTTATAGTTCAAGCAAGAGAGAAAAAATCTTAATTAACAAAGTCAAAAATGTTAATTAAGATTTTTATATTTTTAGATTTCTAAAATTTCCTTTGCTTTTTTTACGTCTTCATCGGTTGCTTGTCTGACATTTTCGAGTTCATATTTTAGGTGTAATTTTTCCCATTTATATTGTCCCATATTATGATATGGAAGAATTTCAATTTTTTCAACATTATTTAATGTTGAAAGAAAATCTTTTAATTTTAATAAATCAATTTTATCATCTGTATATCCAGGAATCAAAACTTGTCTTATCCAAACAGGTTTATTAATTTCACTTAAATATTTTGCAAATGCAAGTTCTTTTTCATTAGAAAATCCAACAAGTTCTTTGCATTTTTCAGGATTAATGTGTTTTATATCAAGCAAAAATAAATCCGTTAAATCAATTAATTCTTTAATTTTAGGAGTAAGAGCAAACATTCCGAGAAGTATCGATACATGTATGAATATTTTCATTTTTTAATTTTTTGAATAGTTCAATTAAAAAATCAGCTTGTAAAAGAGGTTCACCACCAGTAGCAGTAAATCCTCCATTTTTTAGATAATTTTTGTATCTTAAAATTTTTTCAAGTATTTCATCTAAAGATTGGTAAGTTCCGGAGTTTATATCCCAAGTATCACGATTGTGGCAATATTTACATTTTAAACTACATCCTTGTAAAAATAATACAAATCGAATTCCTGGACCATCAACTGTTCCGAAAGATTCTATTGAATGTATTCTTGCATATTTTTTTTTGTCTAAATTAGGTTCCATATATAAGTATATGTTAGTTTTGCTAACATAAAGCTCCTTTCAAAATTTTATGAATATATTACTGTTATAATTAATATAATTAGAACATAAACTATTGTTTATAAAAATTGTAGAAAGCATAAGTACTCTCTACAATTTCTATATCTAAATTTAATAATATTTATATTTTTTCATGAATGGTTCTGTTTATAACATCTAATTGTTGCTCACGAGTTAAGCTTGTAAATTTAACTGCATAACCTGAAACACGAATTGTAAGTTGAGGATATTTTTCAGGATGTTCCATTGCATCTACAAGTAAGCTTCTATCAAAAACATTTACATTTATATGATGACCTGTTTGTTTAAAATATCCATCAAGCATATTAACTAAGTTTGATACTCTTTCATCTTGGGATTTTCCAAGTGTACTTGGAGTAATAGCAAATGTAAATGAAATTCCGTCTTCGGCTGAATCAAATGGAAGTTTTGCTATAGTGTTCATAACAGCTAGTGCACCATTTGTATCACGTCCATGAAGTGGGTTAGCACCTGGTCCGAATGGAGCTCCTGCTTTTCTTCCATCAGGTGTGTTTCCTGTAGCTTTACCATATACAACATTTGATGTTATTGTTAAGATAGACAAAGTATGTTTGGCCTTTTTATAAGTTGGATGTTTACGAAGTTTTTCTATAAATGTTTTAACAAGATTTACAGCAATTTGATCAACTCTATCATCGTCATTTCCATATTTAGGAAAATCTCCTTCAACTTCGAAGTCAGTAGCAAGACCATTTTCATCTCGTATAACTTTTACTTTGGCATATTTGATTGCAGAAAGTGAATCTGCGGCAACAGAAAGACCAGCAACTCCACATGCCATTGTTGTATATACATCTTTATCTAGTAGAGCCATTTCTATGGCTTCGTAAGAATACTTATCATGCATATAATGAATAGCATTTAAAGCTTTTATATATATTTTTGCAACATAATCCATCATTTGATCATATTTTTCCATAACTTCATCATAATCTAGATATTCAGAAGTTATTGGAGCATATTTTGGAGCAACTTGTTTTTTTGTTACTTCATCAACACCACCATTAATTGCATACAATAAAGTTTTGGCAAGGTTAGCACGTGCACCGAAAAATTGCATTTGTTTACCAATTCTCATTGGAGATACACAACAAGCAATTCCGTAGTCATCTCCTAAAGTTATTCTCATTAAATCATCATTTTCGTATTGAATTGCAGAGGTTTTAATTGATAAGTTTGTTGCAAATCTCTTAAAGCCTTCAGGAAGTCTTGTTGACCAAAGAACAGTAAGATTTGGTTCTGGAGCAGGACCTAAGTCAACTAAGGAATTCAAAATTCTAAATGAATTTTTTGTAACTAATGTTCTACCGTCAATTCCCATACCACCAATACTTTCAGTAACCCAAACAGGATCTCCAGAAAATAATTCATTATATTCAGGTGTACGTAGGAATCTTACTAAACGAAGTTTCATAACAAAGTGGTCCATTAATTCTTGAGCTTCGGCCTCTGTTATTTTTCCATTTTTTAAATCTCTTTCAATATAAATATCAAGGAATGTAGAAGTTCTTCCTATACTCATGGCTGCACCATTTTGATCTTTTATTGCAGCTAAGTATCCGAAATATAACCATTGAATTGCTTCTTTGGCACTAGTTGCAGGAAGAGAAATATCAAATCCATATTTTTGAGCCATAACTTTTAGAGACTTTAATGCAGCAATTTGTTCACTAATTTCTTCACGATGACGAATAATATCTTCAGTGAAACAGTCAACATCTAATTCTTCTAGTTCATGCATTTTTTCATCTATTAATGCATCAACACCATAAAGTGCAACCCTTCTGTAGTCGCCAATAATACGTCCACGTCCATATCCATCAGGTAAACCTGTTAAAAGTTTATTTGATCTTGCAGCTCTAATATCAGGTGTATATACAGAGAATACACCATCGTTGTGAGTTTTTCTTATTGTATGGAAGATTTTATCTGTTTCGGGATCAACTTCTCTACCATAAGCTTCACAAGATTTTTCTACAATTTTTATTCCGCCAAATGGCATAATTGCTCTTTTTAAAGGTTTGTCTGTTTGAAGACCAACGATTTCTTCTAAATCTTTATCAATATATCCTGCGTCATGTGCAGAAACTGTTGAAATTGTTTTAGTATCAATATCTAAAACTCCACCAGGAGAAGCTTTTTCTTTTTTATATAATTCTAGAACTTCATCCCATAATTTTTTAGTTTTTTCTGTTGCTTCAGATAAAAAAGCTGAATCTCCTTCATAAGGTGTATAGTTTCTTTGAATAAAATCTCTAACATTAATTTCAGATTGCCAATCACCTTTTTCAAATCCACTCCATGCATCAAATTTCATTTTTTTTCCTCCTTATTTTATCGGTAAATGAATAAAATAACATTTATCAATATTTATATTATTGTCTACAAAAAATTATAAAATATAATATTTGTATAGCAATTTTAAATTTTTATTTTGGCTTTTTATAAATATAAATAATAGATTATAAAATACCTTAATGATGATAACATAAATGTTTTTTTATATCAAGATAAAAGATTTTTTTTTAAGTGAATTTTTTGTGAATTTATATTGAAAAAATTTTATTTTTTTAGTATAATAAATAAAGTTAGGCGGGTATAATTTAGTGGCAGAATGCAATGCTTCCGACCTTGTTGCGTGGGTTCGATTCCCACTACCCGCTCCAACGATATATCTGTTTGAACTTTTTATAGAACAGAGAGATACAAAAATCAATCAGAAAATAAAATATTGTAATATAATAATATGGATATTAAATGCTGTCTAGTCTATGTCTGCGACTAGATGGTATTTTTTCGTTTTTAAGAGAAAATACCGAGAACTTTTTAAAGAGAGGAGAAGGTATAAATGCCTAAAACAAAGTTTCAAAATTTTATATTCATTTTAATGACTGCTGTTTTGATGACTTATTGCATGATAGTTTATAGTGTAGCAATAAATTCACCAGAAGGGCTAATAAATCAAATATTTTTTGTTGGACCATTGGTAAGAAATGTTTTTAGAATAATATTTAAAAAGCAATTACAACAAGTATAACTACAAATTATAAAACAAAAGTAGCAGGTTTATTATACTGCTATTTTTGAATTTCACGATAAGTATTTCTCATTGTCTCATGAAAAAACATGTTGCCAATGTTTTTTATTATTTTAAATTTGATACTATATAATTTCCATCTTTTTGAACTACTGTAATAGTATATTTTTCCTCTTTATTGCTTCCATCATCGTCAGAGTGCTTAGAAATAATAACATTACATATATAAGTGTTTGAATTAGAACTAGATATAGAACATTCATTTAGTGTACTACTTCCAGAAGTTCCTCCTTCAGAATAAATACATAAAATACCATCTTTATTCATCACATAATCAGGATATTGGCTTTTAAATAATTCCGTTGTCATATATTTTGAAATAGCATTTTCAAAATCAGAATATGATACATCAGTTATTATAAAATAACTATTAGGATAAGGTTTATCATTAGAAAAACCTTTATAATTATCAGCAGATTGATTTGTTGTTTTTAAACCTAATTCAACCAATACATTTAATGTATCAGAAGCCAATATTTGACGAATGTTAAAGTATTTTTGAATTGTTGATTCTATGGCAGATTTATTAACTGATGACGTACTAGATATCGAAGTATTTTTAGTAGAATTATTATTATTTATAGTTTCTGATATAGTATTTATTTTTCCTTGTAAGTCATTTATAGTACTATTCAAATTGTTTATTTGAGTTTGAAGTCCAGTAGATTTTTGAATTTCTGTTGTTTTATCATTGTAAAGTTTATAAATAAAAATGCACAGTACTATTATTATAATTATTGATACAATCAAAAAAAACGTTGATAAGTTTATTTTTGTAGTCTTTTTTTCTTCCATATTTATTCACCACCTTTCTTTAGTAAAAACTTTTATAACTAATTTTAGCATTTATAACTTTTTTTGCAATAATATATTTAATTTTTTTATCTATAAACAAGTAAAATCATTTAAAAATAAATATAGACAATATTATTATTTTTTATTAAAATAAAAGCGTAATATTTGTAATTCAAATAATAATGGAAAAGGTGAGAGTATGAGAATCTTAATAATAGAAGATGAATTTAATTTGGCAGATGTTGTAGCCAGTAGATTAAAAAAAGAAAATAAAATCAAAAATCATAATGTTAACTGCCAAGTCTCAATTAGAAGATAAACTAATAGGATTAAATAATGGAGCAAATGACTATGTAACTAAAACATTTCATATTGACGAATTAATTGCTAGAGTTAATGTACAGTTAAGAAAAGAGGATGAAAACATATCAAAAGATTATATAGAGTTTGGAGATTTAAAATTAAATATAAAAACAACCAATCTTCTTTGCAAAACGACAAATGAATCAATAAATATAATATGTAAAGAATTTTTGTTGTTAGAATATTTAATGCAGAACTCAGAACAAATATTATCAAGAGAAAAGATATATGAAAAAGTATGGGGATTTGATAGTGAAGCAGAGTCAAATAATTTAGAAGCTTATATATCATTTATTAGAAAAAAGATAAAAATAATAGGATCAAAAGTAAAAATAAAAGCTATTAGAGGTTTAGGATACAAATTGGAGGTAAGTAAATGAAAAAGTTGAAAAAAAGGTATTTAGTGTAATATGTATAATTTTAACAATTTTTTTGTTGAGCATTTTAGTAATTTTCAATTATCAGATTTATAGCCAAAGTGTAGAAGAGATTAGAAGTAATCTAATGAGAATGGATAACAATAAAGAAAAAGAACCTGATAATATATTTGAGTCAGAAAATCCGAATAATTTGGATAACATAATAAAAGATGCTCCAAAAGGACAAGTAGAAAATGAAGAACCTCCCAAAATATTTATGGATTCAATAGTATATACAGTTATGCTAGATAGTAATATGAATATAACTGATGTAATTAATCATACTACAAATAGTGTTTCAGATGAACAAATTAAACAAATAGCAGAAGATATAATAAATAATATAGAAAGAAAAGATATGAAGATTGGAAATTTATATTTTGATAATTATTCATATTCATTTAGCAAAAATAGAAATTCGTTAATTATTATTGATAATACAACTATAAAAGAAAAACTTTTTGAAACATTAAAGACATCGATTTTAATATTTATTATTTCAGAAAGCATAATTATAATAGTTTCAAGGAATTTAACCAAATGGATAATAAAACCAGTTGAGGAATCTTTTAATAAGCAAAAACAGTTTGTTGAAGATGTGTCTCATGAGTTAAAAACACCACTTTCTGTGATTATTGCAAGTTCAGAAGCTCTAGAAAATGAACCAAAAGAAGAAAAGTGGCTTAGAAATATTAAAAGTGAATCTGAAAGAATGAATAATCTTATATCAAACTTGTTAGATATGGCAAAATCAGAAAGTATAAATACAGAGCAATATTCTAATCAAAACCTATCTAAATTAATTGAAATGGCTGTATTAACATTTGAAAGTTTAGTATATGAAAAAAATATTAAATTAGAATATAAAATCGAAAAAGATATATTTTTTAAATGTAATAGTAGTCAAATAAATCAGCTTATTGGTATATTGATGGATAATGCTATAAAACATAGCTTTTTAAACGGGGAAATAAAGGTTAACTTAAAAAAAATAAAAAATAGTATTATATTAACAGTAGCTAACAAAGGAAATGAGATTCCAAAGAACGAGCAGGAAAAAATTTTTGAAAGATTTTATCGTGTGGACGACTCTAGAAATAGAAATGAAAATAGGTATGGATTAGGTTTAGCTATTGCCAAAAATATTGTCACAAATCATAATGGGAAAATATCTGTATGTTGTGAAAGTGGATATACAACGTTTAAAATTATATTTAAATAAAATCTAAAATTTAATGTTCATTTAATATTCGCTTATTAAAATACAGGAAAATAAACAAGGAAGAACAAGGTTCATGAATAACTAAAAATTGTTTTGACAAATATTAATGTTAGAACCATAGTTTATACTTTAGAAAGGAATGTGATAAATATGAATAGAAAAAGTAAAAATATAATTAGTGTTTTAGTAATTATTAGTGTAACTGTTTTAAGTTTTTTTACAATGAGTACTGCTAAAAATAGCGTTCAAAGTGAACAAAATAGTAATAATGCATCAGAGATGGGAATGCCGCATGAAATGTCTAATGAAGGTTCAATGACCAATGGAGAGAAAGGAACACCTCCATTAAAACCAAATGATTCAAATGTAGAAGAGCAATCAGAGCCACCATCAAAACCAGAAGGAGAAGATTCTTCAAATAATCAAATAGATAAGAAAGAATCAAGCAATCAAAAACAATCAAATAATCAAGAAAATAAAACTGAAAAAATAGAAAAAGTATACTATGTTATTTTTGCAGAAGAAGCATGTGCAATTAGTGTATTATTAGTTTATTTAATAATGTCAAATTTTAATAAAAAAACAATAAAAGAAACCTTAGATAATGTAACAAAAGCGATAATATATATTGTTATAGTTGCATTTTTAACTGTAGGAATAACAATTTTACAAATATATTATACGAATAATGTTTTAATAGATAATAGTAATAACCAAACACAAAATAGTAATATGCAGTTACCTGAAAAAGGCATGAATTTTAATAGTGTTAATGTTAATTATACAGCAACAATTAATTTAACTAATAATACAATTATCAACAATGATAGTACTGGGAATTTTTTAAGAGTTCAAAAAGATTCTTGGGGAAAATCGGGAGCTAATGGAGGAAATGTTACTGTAAAAATGACAAATCAAAAAGCAATAGGAAACATAGTAATAGATTCTATATCAACATTAGATATGACAATTAATAATGGTTCTTATTATGAAGGGACTATAAATGGAGAGAATCAAGCAAAAAATATTTCACTAAAATTGGATACATCTTCTAAAATAAAATTGACAGGAGATTCTTATGTAACATCTTTAGATGATGAGGATATTTATTATAGTAACATAGATTTTAATGGATATACTCTATATGTAAATGGAAAAGCAATTAATTAAAATGTAAAAGAGCCTTTACTTTGGTAAAGGTTTTTTTACATTTTGAAATTAGTAAATAAAAAATTTTAAGAAAGATAAATAGTTGTATTCTTTTTTACAGGAAAATATGATATAATTTTCGCAATTAGAAATTTATTTTTATAGAGGAGACAAAGAAAATATGATAGAAAAATTAAGAAAAAATTTGCTTAAAAGTTATAGTCCATATTCAAAATATCCTGTTAGTGCAATTGTAGTTTGTAGAGATGGAAAAGAATATACAGGTGTAAATATTGAAAATGCATCTTATGGAGCAACTATATGTGCGGAAAGAGTTGCTATATTTAAGGCAATTTCTGAAGGTTATAAAAAAGGTGATTTAAAAGAATTGCATATTATGGTTGGCTCAGGAAATGTTGGAATGCCATGCTTTTTGTGTAGACAGGTTATAGAAGAATTTTTTGATGAAGATTCTAAAATAATTTGTTACTCAACTAATAATGAAGTAAAAGAATTTAAGCTAAGAGATTTGTGCCCTTTTCCGTTTGAAAAAGAAAATTAAAAAATAGATTTAGTAGAAAAAATAAAAAAGATAAATGTATTTTGGGAAAGGAGTAAGAAAATGACAGAATTGACAGAAAATGAAAAAATATTAGACAATAAAATTAAAGAATTAAAAAGAGAATTTGAGGAACAATGCAATGGAAATATTCCGTACGATATGCCAACATTAAATGATGTTCGTATATCAAATAGTAACTTATATAAGCTATGTAAAAAATTACCTAAAGGTGGGGATTTGCATTTACATGACTTTCAATTACTTTCAAGTAATGATCTTATAGAACTATTTTCAAAACGCCAAGATGTTATAATTTGCATAAAAAAAGGCGAGACATTTGGATATATGAAATATTTACCAAAAGGAAAAGAGATACCAAATGGATATATGTTGTTTAGGCAAGCAATGGAAGATGGAGTGTTTACAAAAGACGAATTTCTAGACTTTTTTACATTAAAAAATGAAAAAAA
The DNA here is from genome assembly GCA_900554175.1 of uncultured Clostridium sp. Classification (GTDB taxonomy): domain Bacteria; phylum Bacillota; class Clostridia; order TANB77; family CAG-508; genus CAG-269. Next base: position 40,225 of record USGK01000008.1, on the reverse strand, counting down.
ATATAAAAATAAATGGGATAAATTTGAAGAATTATTTAAAGTGGTAGGGGGACTTGCCACTGATTCAGAACTTTATAAAGAAATGTTTAAATTAGGTTTTACTAGATATTGTGAGAATAATATTTTTTTAATAGAACCACATTTCCTTATGTTTGCAGATATTGATACTATGAGACCTTTAGTAAAAAGGGTAAGGCAAGCTTATTATGAAGTAAAGAAAATATACCCAAAACTTGTTGTTCGTCTTATTGGAGGTGGACTTAAATGTAAACCTATTTTTGACTCAGAAGATGCAAGAAAAAGGTTACATACAACTATTAAATTAAAAGAGGAAATAAAAGATGAATTTGATCCAAACAATATACAAGAGTTTATTATTGGATTCGATCTTCTAAATGAAGAAGATAAAAGTTTTCCTCTTTCAGATTATCAAAAGATGTTAAAAGAAGAGAAAAAAGAAAATATACAATATTTCTTGCATGCAGGAGAGAGTCTTAAAACTGAAAATAATAATATACTTACAGCATATGATATTGGCGTAAAACGTATAGGACATGGTTTTAACTTATATAGGTTTCCAAAATTAATGGATGAGATTATAAATAAAGATATAGCATTAGAAGTATGTCCAATAAGTAACCGCATATTAGGATATGTAGATGATTTGAGGTTACATCCAGCAGTTAAGTATTTAAAAAAAGGTATACCTATTGTAATATGTTCAGATGATGCAGAATTTCAAGAGTTAACACCTCTTGTGGACGATTATTTTGCAGCTATTATTTGTTGGAATCTTAATTTATCACAAATAAAAATGTTAATAAAAAATTCTATTTTATATAGTGGACTTTCAAGTGAGGAGACTCAAAAAATTATGGATGATTGGAAAGAATCTTGGAATATATTTGTGAAAAAAGAGAAAGAATAAAAAGTTTCACACACAGAAAGGAATGTGAATAGTCATGGTAGAAAATGAAAAAACAATATCAGTAATAGGTGCTGGATTAGCGGGATGTGAAGCAGCATATCAAATAGCAAAAAGAGGAATAAAAGTAAAATTATATGAGATGAAACCTAACAATTTTTCACCTGCACATCATAATAAAAATTTTGCAGAAATAGTATGTAGTAATTCTTTTAAGTCAAATTTATTAACAAATGCTTGTGGACTTTTAAAAGAAGAATTAAGAAAAATGGATTCACTTCTAATAAAAATAGCAGATGAAACAAAAGTACCAGCAGGACAAGCTTTAGCAGTAGATAGAGAATTATTTTCTGAAAAGGTTACAAACTATATAAAAGAAAACGATTTAATAGAAGTAATAGAAAAAGAAGTTGGCGAGAAGACGGAAGGTAATAAAATTGCTTTAAAAGATATAATAGATGAAAGTATTACAATTATTGCTACAGGTCCACTAACTACTGATGAACTCTCAAATGAAATAATTAAATTAATAGGAGAAAAAGAACTTGCTTTTTATGATGCGGCAGCTCCAATAGTAACAAAAGAAAGTATAGACTTTAATATAGCATTTTATGGAGACAGATATGAAGAAGAAAAAAAGAAAGACGAAACAGAAGAAGAATGGAAAGAAAGACTAAGAACTTTAGAAGCCAGTTATGTGAATTTACCTATGAATAAAGAAGAATATGAGGAATTTTGTAAAGAAATTGTAAATGCTGAAAAAGTAATATTACATGAATTTGAAAAAAGAGAAATTTTCGAGGGATGTATGCCAGTTGAAGTAATGGCAAGCAGAGGAATAGATACTTTAAGGTTTGGTCCATTAAAACCAGTTGGTTTTGATGACCCAAGAACAGGTAAAAGACCTTATGCCGTTGTTCAATTAAGACAAGACAATATGAGTGGAGAACTATATAATATAGTTGGTTTTCAAACAAATTTAAAATATGGTGAACAAAAAAGAGTATTTAGTAAAATTCCTGGGCTAAAAAATGCAGATTTTATAAAATATGGAGTTATGCATAAAAATACATATATAAATTCACCAAAATTATTAGATAATACATATAATTTAATTAAGAATAAAAAAGTATATTTTGCAGGACAAATTACAGGTGTAGAGGGATATGTAGAATCTATTTCATCTGGATTCCTTGCAGGTATAAATGCTGTAAATCAAATTGAATTAAAAGAAAAGAATATATTTAGTGAAAAGACAATGATAGGAGCACTTGCGAAATATATATCAACTCAAAATGAAAAATTTCAGCCAATGAATGCTAATTTTGGAATTTTACCAGCTTTGAATGAAAAAATTCAAGATAAAAAATTAAGATACCAAAAGTTATCAGAAATTTCGTTGGATAATTTACAAAGATAGGGTTAAACTAAATTTCAAAGGAGAGATTTATGTTTAAACCGCAAAAAATATATTATGAACCTCAAATAGAAAATTATGAACTTGGAAAAGAGCTTTTAAAAAAATATGAAGATACCCCTAAAGTGCAAATTCAAAGTCATAACAATATAGAAGAAATGCGAAAAAACTCGAATAGAGAATTTTTGAATATGAAAAAGAATCTTATAATAGGTGTTAGAAAAACGCAAAAATTTGTAGAAAATCACAAAGTATCAGATTATCTAGTACCATATACATCATCAGGGTGTATAGCAGCATGTATGTATTGTTATTTAGTATGTAACTACAATAAATGTTCATATTTAAGACTTTTTGTAAATAGAGAAGAATTACTTTCAAAAATAATAGAAAAAGCTGAAAAATCGGAGAAAGAATTAACATTTGAGATTGGAAGTAATAGTGATTTGGTTTTAGAAAATACTATAACAAATAATTTAGTATGGACAATAGAAAATTTTTCAAACACTAAAAAAGGAAAAATTACGTTTCCTACAAAATTTGAAATGGTTGATAGTATTTTAAATCTTAATCATAATGGTAAAATAGTAGTAAGAATGAGTGTAAACCCTGAAGAAATTATAAATGAAATAGAAATTGGCACATCAAGATTAATAGCGAGAATTGAAGCAATTAATAAATTAAAAGAAGCAGGGTACGAGATAGGAATATTAATTGCACCTGTCATTTTTGTAGAAAATTGGAAAGAAAAATATTTGGAACTTATAAAAATTTTAGAAAGCAAGTTAAGTGCCAAAGTAAAAAAAGATGTATTTTTTGAAGTCATTTTTATGACATATAGCTATGTTCATACAAAAATAAATGAAGAAGCATTTAAAAGTAAAGTTCAAATTTACAGTAAAGAGCAGATGACGGGTAGAGGAAGAGGAAAATATTGGTACAAAAAAGAATTAAGAGAAGAGGGAGAAAAATTCTTTTTAGAAAATCTAAAAAAATATTTTCATGAAAATAAGATTTTATATATTGTATAAAACTAAAAACATATTGAGGAGGAAAAATATGGTACAAATAATTGAATTCTTGGCCACAGATGGAGCAATTTTAAATGGATTTTTAAATAAATCCAAAGAAAGAACAAATAAAGTTTTAATAGAAATACATGGGATGACAAGTAATTGCTTCCAATTAAGGGAAAAAATAATTGCAGATGAAGTTCAAAAAAATAAAATTGATACAATTTGTTTTAATACAAGAGGAAGTGAAATTATAAAATATCAAAAATATCAAGATGGAAGAAAAATTCTTGCAGGAACAGCATATGAAAATATAGATGACTCCTACTACGATATAGTAGGAGCTATTAAATATGCAATTAATTTAGGGTATACTTCTATTTACCTTCAAGGTCATAGTTTAGGTGCAACAAAAGTTGTATATGTGTATAATAAAATACAAAAAGAAAATAAGAGTTTACTAAAAAATATAAAGGCATTAATTTTACTTTCATTAGTCGACATTCCAGATATGTTTAAGTCTTACGCTGGTGGAGAAATCTTAAAATATGCAGAAAAAAAAGAAAAAGAAGATAGAAATTTAGAATTAATGCCAGCAGAAGGTTTTATACATTTGATATCTGTAAAGACATTTTTGAAATACATAAAGTATAACGAAAATATAAATTTTGCACAATATAGCAATAAGAATGATGATTTTAAAATTTTAAATAATATTAATGTACCTTTATTTATGAGATGGGGAGAAAACAATGAATTAATTAAAATGAAAAGTAAAGATCAGGTTGAGTTTATGAATATGAAAATAAAAAATAATAATAAAGACATTAATTTAATTAAAGGAGCAAACCATTCATATAGCGGAAAGGAAAAAGAATTAGCTATGCAGATAAGTGCTTTTTTAAATGAAATTATGGTTGAAAGGTAAATAAAAATTGGGCTGTAAAAAGTCCATTTTTTCATTTAAAGTATTGACAAAAACAAACAAATGTTTTAAAATGAAGAAGAAACAAAAATTTCTATCAATTATAAAGGAGAAAATACCATAAAAATGGACAAAGTGTATATGTGTATAGATTTAAAAAGTTTTTATGCGTCAGTTGAATGTAGAGAAAGAGGATTAAACCCAATAACAACAAATTTAGTAGTGGCAGATAAAAGCAGAACTGAAAAAACAATATGTTTGGCAGTAACTCCTGCATTAAAAAAATATGGAATTCCAGGAAGGGTAAGATTATTCGAAGTTAACCAAAAAGTAAAAAATATAAATTATCAAAGAAAGTTGAAAAATAAAGGGGATGAATTTAAAGGGAAATCTTATGATGCAAATGAACTTGAAAGAAATAATTCGCTAGAGTTAGATTACATAGCAGCACCTCCAAGAATGGATTTATATATGAAATATAGTATAAAAATATATAATATTTATATGAGATATATATCGAATGAAGATATGTATCCATATTCAGTAGATGAAGTTTTTTTTGATGTAACAAAATATTTAAGATATTATAAAATGACGGCAAAAGAATTAGCAACAAAGATGATAAAAGAGGTATTTAATCAAACGGGAATAACAGCAACAGCTGGAATTGGAACAAATATGTATTTAGCTAAAATTGCAATGGACATATGGGCAAAACATGTTGAACCAAATAAAGACGGAGTAAGAATTGCAGAGCTAAATGAATATACATATAGAAAATATTTATGGAACCATAGACCATTAAAAGATTTTTGGCGTGTAGGAGCTGGATATGCAAAAAAATTGGAAGAATATGGGCTTTATACAATGGGAGATATTGCAAGATGTTCTATAGGAAAAGAAAAAGATTATTATAACGAAGATTTATTATACAAGATGTTTGGAATAAATGCAGAACTTCTAATAGATCATGCATGGGGATGGGAGCCATGTACGATGCAACAAATAAAGTCATATAAACCAAAAACAAATAGTTTAAATTCAGGACAAGTATTACATTGTCCATATGATTCACAAAAAGCAAAATTAATAGTTCAAGAAATGACTGAATTACTAAGTTTAGATTTAGTTGAAAAACATTTAGTTACGGATCAGATAGTATTAACAATAGGATATGATGTCTCAAATATATCTAAAGAAAAAAATGTATATGAAGGAGAAATTTCAATAGATAGGTATGGGAGGAAGGTTCCAAAACATGCTCACGGTACAATAAATTTAGAACATAAAACATCATCTACAAGACAGATACTAGAAGCGGTTGAAAAACTTTATGATAGGATAACAAATAAAAAACTTTTAATAAGAAGAATATACATTTCTGCAAATAATCTAATAAATGAGAAAGAAATACAAAATGAGAAAAAATATGAGCAAATAAATCTATTTACAAATTATGAAGAAATTGAAAAAAATCAAGAAAAAGAAAAGAAAGAGAATAAATTACAACATGTGTTAATTGATATAAAGAAAAAATACGGAAAAAATGCAATTTTAAAAGGAATGAATTTTGAAGAAGGGGGAACAACAATAGAAAGGAATGAGCAAATAGGTGGACATAAGGAATGAAAAAAGTAAATATAATGATATAATAAATATGCCACATCACGTATCTAAAAAGTATCCGCAAATGTCAATGGAAGCAAGAGCAGCACAATTCGCACCTTTTGCTGCTTTAATAGGATATGGAGATGAAGTAAAAGAAACTGTAAGGCAAACAGAAAAAGAAATAGACATTGATGAAGAAATAAGATATAATATAAACGAAAAATTAAATGTAATTAAAAAAAATATAAAAAATAGACCTAATATAACAATTACATATTTTATACCAGACAACAAAAAGGATGGTGGAAAATATATAACAGTAACACAAAAAACAAAAAAAATAGATGAAGATAATAAATATGTCATGGTGGAAAATGGAGAAAAAATATTTTTTAAGTATATTATAGATATTAAATTATAGGTTACAGGGAAAAGTGAGGTAGAAAAATGTATGATGTAATAATAATTGGAGCAGGACCTGCAGGGATATCTGCTGCTATTTATACTAGAAGGGCAAATTTAAAAGTTATGGTTTTATATCATAGAAGATCAGAACTAGAAAAAGCAGAAAAAATTGAAAATTTTTATGGATTTCCTGGAGGTATTTCTGGAGAAGATTTATATAAAAGAGGAATTAAGCAAGCTAAAGAGTTAGGAGTAGAGTTAAGAGAAAAAGAAGTGATAGACATAGCTTTAGATAAAAATTTGTATAAAGTAGTAACATCAAATGAAGAATATAAAGGAAAAACAATAATAATAGCAACGGGAAATAAAAAAATAAACCCTAATATTAAAGGGATTAATCAGTTCGTAGGAAAAGGAATTAGCTATTGTGCTATATGTGATGGATTTTTTTATAGGAATAAAGAAGTTGCAGTGATTGGAAATGGAGACTATGCAATAAGTGAAGCTGAAAAATTAGAGAATATAGTAAAAAATATTAAAATATTAACAAATGGATTAAATATTGTGCAAAATTCAAAAGTAAAAGAAAAAAATTATAAAATAGACACTAGAAAGATAAAAGAAATACGAGGAAAAGAAAAAGTAGAGTACATTGAATTTGAAGATGGAGAGAGATTAAATTTAGATGGAATATTTATAGCAATAGGAGAAGCAGGGGGAGTAGATTTTGCCAAAAAACTTGGTATAACAATGCAAGGAGAAAATATAAAAACAGATGAAGAGATGCAAACTAATGTAAAAGGAATTTTTGCATGTGGTAATTTAACAGGAGGACTTTTTCAAGTAAATAAAGCAGTATATGAAGGTGCAAAAGCAGGATTAAAGGTAATAGAATATATAAAGAAAAATTAATTGAAAAAAATGTAAAAATGTTGTAATTTTTAAAATTATAGTATAAAATAAAATAAAAATTTTAAGGATTAGGAAAAATGAATATAGAAATAGAAAAAGTAATTAAATTAAATAATACAAAATCAACAGGAAGAATAGTTTTTCCTCTTATTTCTAATTTTAATATGTTATATGAAAAATACTAGATTTATTTTATCTCTAGTATTTTTTTTGTATAAATTCGATTTGAGTAAGCTTAAAAAAAAGAAAACAAATAATTAAGCTCAAATTGCATAAATAAAAAAAGGAAAGGATGAAAAAAATGGAAAACACATCTACTAAAAAAATTATTTTAGATGTAAATGAAAAGCCACCATTATTAAAATGGATAATATTAGCTTTTCAACATGTATTTGCAATGTTTGGAGCAACTATTTTAGTTCCAATATTAGTAAATTCAGCTGCAGGAGCGGAAGTAATATCAATTCCAGTAGCATTAGTAACATCAGGAATAGGAACTTTGCTTTATATTTTATGTACAGGAGCAAAATCACCAGTATATTTAGGAAGTTCGTTCGCTTTTATAGTTCCAATTACAGCAGGATATTTAAAAGGAGGGGTGCCAGGTGCAATGACAGGTATAATGGCAGTTGGAATTGTTTATATAGTAGTATCATTTATAATTAAACTTATTGGGAAAAACTGGATAGACAAGATATTGCCTCCAATTGTTATTGGACCAATGATAATGATAATAGGATTAAGTTTAGCACCTTCAGCAGTTTCACAAATAGGATTAGGTTCAGATTCAACAATAGAATGGAAAGGTGTAATAGTTGCACTAATAACATTTTTAACAACTACAATTGTAATGGTTAAGGCAAAAGGATTTTTTAAGATAATACCTTTTTTATTAGGAATAATTGTAGGCTATATATCATCAATATGCTTAGGACTAGTAAGTTTTGAAAGTGTAAAAGAAGCTGCTTTTCTTGCTGTTCCAAGTTTTAAAATACCATTTGTACATTATACTCCAAATGCAAGTGCATTACTTACCATTGTTCCAATTGCATTGGCTACAATGGCAGAGCACATAGGCGACCATACTGCACTTAGTGCAATAATAGGAAAAGATTTACTAAAAAATCCCGGGTTAGATAAAACATTATTAGGAGATGGATTAGCAACTTTTGTAGCAGGGGCATTAGGAGGACCTGCTAATACAACTTATGGTGAAAATACATCAGTTGTTGGAATGACTAAAATTGCTTCAGTATGGGTAATTGGATTAGCCGCAATATTCGCAATAATTCTAGGATTTCTAGGAAAGTTTACAGCAATAGTAAGTTCAATTCCAAATTCTGTTTTAGGTGGAGTTTCCTTAATATTATATGGATTTATTGCAGTAAATGGTCTAAAAGTTTTAATTGAAAATAAAATGGATTTTAGTAAAAATAAAAATATAATAATTGCCTCAACAATGCTTGTTTTAGGTTTAGGAGGAGCAACTATTTCAACAACACAAAATGATTTTTCAATATCAGTATCAGGAATGAGTTTGGCTGCAATAGTTGGAATTTTATTAAATTTACTACTTCCAGAAGAAAAAAGTGAAAATAAAAAAGACGAAAAATTAGAAGATAAAAATAAAGATAGTATAGAAATTAAAAAAGGAGAAAATAAAATGGATATGAATAATGTTATAGAATTAAATCATCCTTTAATAGAGCATAAATTAGGAATATTAAGAAATAAGAAAACAGGAACAAAGGAATTTAGAGAACTTGCAAATGAGATAGGAACATTTTTATGCTACAAAGCAATGGAGGATGTTGAGTTAGAAGATATAGAAATAGAAACGCCAATTTGTAAAATGAAAACTAAAAGTTTAAATGAAGATAATTTCGTATTTGTACCAATTTTAAGAGCAGGAATGGGGATGGTAGATGGAGTTATAAATGTAATTCCAAATGCTAAAATTGGGCACATTGGAATGTATAGAGATGAAGAAAATAATCATAAACCTGTTAATTATTTTTTTAAAGTTCCTGAAAATATTGAAAAAAAGGAAGTAATTATTTTAGATCCTATGCTTGCAACTGGTGGAAGTGCAATAGATGCAATAAATTTAATAAAAGAAAAGGGAGTAAAGAAGATTAAGTTTTTATGCATGATAGCAGCACCAGAAGGATTAAAAAAAGTTGTTGAAGAACATCCAGATGTTAAAATATATTGTGCACATATTGATGAAAAATTAAATAAAGATGCTTACATAGTGCCAGGTCTTGGAGATGCAGGAGACAGAATTTTTGGAACAAAATAAAAAGATTTTAAAAATATATAGATGTGGGAATACTACATCTATACATTTTTAACTAAAATAAAAAAGGAATATCAGTAAAGATGAAAAACAAAAATATTAAGAAAAAATATGAAATGGTTAAAGAGTTATTTTATAATATGGATAAGGATCATGTTAATGAATCAACATCGGCATGTGCATATTATACAATTTTATCATTTATACCGTTTATAATTTTATTAATAACATTAATTCAATATACAGGAATATCACCAAGTACATTATTTGAAGCAATATCCAAAATAATACCATCTAGTATGAATGAAATAGTATTAAACATTGTTCAAGAAGTGTATTCAAAGTCAATAGGAACTATTTCAGTCTCTATAATTTTTACAATTTGGTCAGCAGGAAAAGGATTATTTGCACTGTCAAAAGGATTACAATTTGTTTATCGTACTAATGACAAGGATAAAGCATCATATTTCTATTTAAGAATAAGAGTTTTATTTGAAACTGTACTTTTTATTATTCTAATAGTTTTGGGGTTAGTTTTTTTAGTATTTGGTAATAGTTTAAAAATTTTTATACAATCATATTTTCCTGAGATAGGAAGTTATAATATAATGTCAGATATTTTAACAGAGGTATCTTTAGTTTCATTAACATTCGTTATATTCTTATTAGTATACAAGTTTATGCCTAAACATAAAGTAACATTTAAAAGTCAAATTAAAGGTGCAGCTATAGGAGCAATTTTACTTAATGTTGTATCAGTTGTATTTTCGAAATATTTATATATTTTTAAAGGTTTTTCAATAACTTATGGAAGTTTGACAACACTAATGCTAATAATGATGTGGACTTATTCATGTTTTTATATATTTTTTTTAGGTGCGGAAATTAATAAATTAAATAGATAAAAAATATTGCATTTTTTTTAATTTTATAGTATAACAATAATAGAAATGTGAAAAAAATTTCAACTTTTGAGAAAGGAATGATAGGAAAAAAATGAAAGAAGAATTAAGAAAAATAATAATATCAGCAATTTTATTGGCAATAGCTTTAATTGTGCCATTTTCAAATATATGGATAAACAGAGCAATATTTATAATAAGTTATATCATAGTAGGTTTTGAAGTAATAAAAGAAGGTATAGAAAATATAAAAGAAGGAGAAATTTTTGGAGAAGAGCTTTTAATGGCAATTGCGACAATAGGAGCATTTGCAATAGGTGATTTTGCTGAGGCAGTTGCAGTAATGTTGTTTTTTGAAGTTGGTGAATTACTTGAAGATTATGCAGTAGACAAATCAAAAAAATCAATTTCAGAACTTATGGATATAAGACCTGATTTTGCTAATGTATTAAAAGAAGGAAAAGCACAAAAAGTAAATCCAGCAGATGTAAAAATTGGTGAACAAATTGTAGTAAAACCAGGAGAAAAAGTTCCATTAGATGGTAAAGTAATAGAAGGAACAGCAATGTTGGATACAATGGCTTTAACAGGTGAATCTGTCCCAAGAAGAATAAATATAGGAGAAGAAATTTTAAGTGGTTGTATAAATAAAGATGGTGTTATAAAAGTAGAAGTACAAAAAGAATTTGGAGAATCGACTGTAACAAAAATTTTAGATTTAGTTGAAAATGCAAGTAATAAAAAATCAAAATCAGAAAATTTTATTACAAAATTTGCAAAATATTATACTCCAACCGTTGTAATAATAGCTTTCATTTTAGCAATTTTACCACCAATTATTTTAGAAGGAGAAACATTTGCTAAATGGATATATAGAGCACTATCATTTTTAGTTGTATCATGCCCATGTGCACTTGTAATTTCAATTCCATTAGGATTTTTCGGAGGAATTGGAGGAGCTTCTAGAAAAGGAATATTAATAAAGGGAAGTAATTATTTAGAAGCTTTATCTAAAACAGGAATTGTTGTATTTGATAAAACAGGAACATTAACAAAAGGAGTGTTTAAAGTACAAAAAGTTTGCCCAACTCAAGATATAAGCTCAGAAGAATTAATTGAAATAGTTGCTTTTGCAGAAAATTATTCAAATCATCCAATTGCGAAGTCTGTAAAAGAAGCGTATGGAAAAAACATAGATGAAAGTAAAATTACAAAGGTGAATGAAATTTCGGGACACGGAATTTCAGCTAATATAGACGGAAAAGAAGTTTTAGTTGGTAACGAGAAATTAATGATTGAAAAAGGTATAAAATATGAAAAATGTGTAGAAGTTGGAACAATTCTATATGTTGTAATAAACAATCAATTTGCAGGATACATATTGATTTCAGATGAAATAAAAGATGATTCTGTAAAAACAATCAAAGATTTAAAGAAAAATAAAATACGAAAAACGGTTATGCTTACTGGAGATAGAAAAGAAGTAGCAGAAGATGTAGCAAAAAAATTAGAAATTGATGAAGTATATTCAGAATTATTACCAGATGGAAAAGTAAAAAAAGTAGAGGAAATGATAAAAGAAAAAAGTGAAAAAGAAAAACTTGCTTTTGTAGGTGATGGAATAAATGATGCACCTGTTTTAGCTTTATCTGATATTGGAATTGCAATGGGAGGATTAGGTTCAGATAGTGCAATCGAAGCAGCAGATATAGTACTAATGACAGATGAACCTTCAAAAATAAATGAGGGAATAGCTCTTTCTAAAAAAACAATGAGAATTGTAAAGGAAAATATAATTTTTGCTATTTTGGTAAAAGTATTAGTTCTTGCTTTAAGTGCTATGGGAATTGCTACAATGTGGGAGGCTGTTTTTGCAGATGTTGGAGTTTCTGTAATAGCTATATTAAATGCATTGAGAGTTTTAAGAAAATAATATATATAAGATTTTACAAATAATTAACAATGAATCATCCTAAAGTTTTTTGACTTTAGGATTAATTTTTTCTTATATGCTTTTCTGAAAATTTTTTGATCTATTCTTCTTAACTTCATATACAACCTTTTAAATTTAAAATTATTTACAAATTATTGAATTTTTGTTATAATTAAAAATCAATATAGAAAAAAGGAGAAACAATGACTAATTTAGAAAAATATATACAAAAAGTAAAAAATGAAACTAATGGAATGACAGAATTAGAAAAAGTAAGATATGTGTATTTAGATCTTGGGAGTAAACTTTCTTTTGATATAAATTATGCTACAGGTAATAGGGAGAGAAGGCAAAGAATATATAGAAATAGTGTGCTAGCAGAAGTTCAAGATGAATGTTTAGAAAAAGAAGAAGGTATATGCAAATCAATGGCATTGATAATTCAAAAAGTATTACAAGAATTAGGTATAAAAATAAGGACAGTAGCTGTAGCTGGGGATTTTCGAAGATGTCCTCATGTATATAATATTATAGAACAAAAAGATGGAGTAGAATATAGGATTGATTTACAAGAGGATATAAAAAATATAAAATCAAAGTCATTTACTAAAAATTTTGGTGTAGAATTACATAAAAGAGAAAGAGTGATACCAAGAAAAACATTAGAAGAAATTGATAAAAAAATAGGATATATATCCAAAGAAAATTATTATTCAGATGAATATTTATATTTACTAAAATCGGATATGGATCTTTTTGAAGACTTTCTAGAAAAAGCTGATTTTATTATAACTAACTTAGAACCACAAAATTTTAAAAAAATTGAATATCTTGAAAGAAAGTGGCATCATCAAGAAATTTTATGTAAATTATTTTCAGATAAAGAGTTAAATAAAGTACATTTTATAGATTGTTATGAAATTAAAAATGATGAAAAGATTTATTATAACTGTATAGCTATCTCATATGGAGAAAAAACAAATGTATATATGTATGATGAAAAAGAAGGAATGTACAAAAAAATATCTGCTTCCGAATTAAAAGAAAGATTTGATAATGGATTAAATACATTAGAAAAAATTCCAAATGTAAAAAAGCTTATGAAAGAAGCAGAGGAAAGATAATAATAAAAAATTACAAAAGTAAAGAGGTATAATTATAAATGGAAAGAAAATTAAATATAAAAAAAGTAATTATAACTGGAGTAATTTTAGTAATAATAATAGCAATAGTTTTATTTATTAATTATAAAGTTCAAAGGAAAAAATTAAATAAGAAACTTGAAACAGCACAACATGCAATTACATTAAATGAAAATGTAGATTTATATAAAAATAAAAAAGCCAAAAAGAGTTTAACTAAATTGGAAATAGGAGCCAATATATATATTTTAGAAGATAGCATTGAAGAAAACGGAAAAATTTTAAGTAAAGTATATGCAGAAAATAAGGTGGGATTTGTATTAAAAGAAGAGATTTCATCATATAAATCTACAGATGATAAAAAGGTGTTAATGTTAGATGTTTCAAAATTTAATATGAAAAGCAGTTTTAGAACAATAGGAGAATTTAAAGCTTTTATTTTAAAAAATGATATTAAATATATTTATATTAGAATTGCTGGAAGAGGATATGGGAAAAAAGGGATATTGTACGAGGATGAATATTTTAAGAAATATTCAGAAGCTTGTGAATTTATGGAAGTTCCATTTGGATATTATTATATAGATGAGGCAATTACTAGTGATGAGATAAAAGAAGAAACAGAAATAATAGAAGAACTATTAAAGAATAATATATATAAATTTAATAAATTGCCACTTGCCATAGATGTAGAAAATCATGATGGACAAGGAAGAGCAGACTCTATTTTCGAAGAAAGATGTGATTTAGTAAATGAGCTAATTAAAAATCTAAATGATAAGAATATAAATACAATAGTGTATAGTAATGCAAAAATTGCAGATAAATATCTTGAAAACGTTAAAAGTTATTTATGGCTTGCATATTATCCTAAATTAACTAATATACCAACCTATTGGTATTCAGAAACTAATCAGGATCCAGCAAAAAATCAAAAAATTATAAAAAGAATGATAGGATGGCAATTTACTGAAACTGGAGTGGAAACTAAGATAAATGAGGAAGTAGATTTAAGTATAGTATATAACGAATTTTTTAAAAAATATTGTAATTCTTCGAGATAAATAGTATAATTAGATAAATATTTTACAAAAATAGGAGGTACTTTTTGAAAGATATTAGATGTATTGAACTTACTAAAGATAATTACAAAAAATATATAGACCAAGTTGTTGAATTAGAAGAATTGGTTTCAAATAAAATGATAGAAGAAGGTAGAGAAGGCCAATTTTTTACAACAGGTAAAGAAGGGATAGAAGAATATATTTTATCTCCTGAAAACACTGTAGAGATTGCGATTGATTCAAAAGATCAAGTTCAATCTGCTACATATATAACACAAGGACAAAAACCATTTACATATAATGATATAACCAAATATTTTAAATGCGGAGAGAAATATAATAATTATGTTAGAAATTTATATAATACAGAAAATGAATATAAAAAGGACGTATTAAAAATATTTGAAATAAAACTAAAAGCTTTTGAATATGCAAAAAATAAAGTGTTAGAAGAAGAACCAAAATATAAGGGAAATATAATAAAATATCTACAAAATGAACTATCAGAAAAAGACAACGAATTTCATGAAAAAAGCAAATTAAGAGAAAATTTAAATACATATATGTCTGAATATATTGAGAAGGCTGCCAAAGAAGATGATAGCATATCAAAATTATATGATAGATTTTATTGGTTAAGTTCAGAAGATATCTCAAAAATATTTAATAAAGAAATTTCGAATAAATCATCAACAATGGAAGAATATGAAACTTTATTAAATTCTGAAAAAAGCCAGGAATACTGCGAAATTTTACAAAAAGGACCTTTAAAAATATTTGAAGAACCACAATTTAATATAAGTAAATATTATGGAGCTAATACTAGTAATTCTATAGAACTTGATACATATATTACAAATCCTGAATTCAGGCAATCTGGGTTAGCAAGAATTATTGTATATGAATCTTTGAAAAATCATATTGAAAAACATTTTCAAGATGATAAAAATAGCGAGATATATTTATGTTCAACATTACATAGAGATAATAAATCTTCAAAATATGTTTCAGAGTTTTTTGGATTAAAAGATAGTTTATATGTACAAAGAAGAAGCGGAAGAAACAGAGAGGTTCATATATGTAAAATTTCTAAAGATGAATATAAAGATTATTTAGAAAAAATGCAAGATAAATTAATAGTTCTTTATGGATATAATCCTACAAATAAAAAATTATCGGATAATAGAAAATTAGAAATAATAGAAGAACAACTAAAATATGAAAATAGACAAGTAGAGAACTTAAATGCCACAAGTTATGGTAATTATAATTATAGTGGAACTTTAAGTGGAGTTCCAAGAAAAATGGAAAAGATAGAGAATTTACAGGAAATGGCGCGAAAAGTACGTAATCAAATTAATAGAAGTATAAAAGCAAAAATGGGTGGAAGATAAAATAGATACATTATTGAAAAGAGGTAATAATATATGCATGAAAAAAATGACTACATTTGGCCAATTAAGCCAAAGTATAAAGTAACAGAACATGATAAATATGGGATAAGAAAAAACCACTATGTGTTGTTTAAACAAAGACAACACTCTGGGTTTGATATTACAGCTGATATAGGAACTAAAGTTTATCCAATATCATCTGGGATTGTCTTATGTGCTGAATTTGATGGAACAACTACAGAAGGGTTGGATGCATTTAATGATGGATATGGAAATAAAGTAGAAATATTAAATGATGATGGAAGAAGAGTAGTGTATGGTCATTTAAGAGAATTCTATGTAAAAAAAGGAGAAAGAGTAACACAACAAACAATAATAGGAATAACTGGATGTAGTGGAGGGTCAAGAGTTCCACATTTGCATTTAGAAATAAGAAAAGCAAACACAGAAGAAACAGGATTAGAGTATACATTAAATCCATTAGATGTGTTGCCTAAAATTGACTTAGATAGTTTAAAGGAAGAATATAAAATAGAACCATATGCGGATTTATGGAAGAAACTTGCTTCAAACGATCCTTGGAATTTTTCAAAAGATGATATACCTTATTCAGATAATAAAAATATAATTAGATAATAAAATATAACAGCTACTGTAAACATTGATTCCGTAGCTGTTATATTATTTTTTTACAATAATGTAACAAAAATAAAAAAAAATTTAGTCATAAAAATGTAAACTCGTTCATAAAATAATACTAAGACAACTATTCACAAGGTAGACTGGTAAAGTTTTGAAAATTTGACAAAATTATAAAATTAGAGTATAATGAGTATGTTGTTAAAAGGAGGTATATCATTTTATGAAGAAAAAAAGTAAAACTGCTTTTTCCGTAATAAAAATTGTTTGTGTATGTCTTATTTTAATTTTACTTTCAGGAGTTGGAGTAATGGCAGTAACAACACAGATATCAAATGTAACAATTAAACTTGCAAATGGATATGAAATGAAAGTGTTAACAACAAAAACAAAAGTATCAGATATCCTAAAAGAAAACAACATAATATTAGAAAATAACGAAAGAGTAATTCCTGATTTAGAAACGGAAATAACCGCAAATAATAGAATTACAATTACTGATAAATCAAGTCAAGAAGTAGAAGTTGCAAAAATATCAGAAAGTGGGATAGATACATCATTAGATTCATTACTTAAAGCTTATGATTCAATAAAAGAAAAAATAGAAATAGTTGAAGAGGAAATTCCATTTGAAACAGTAACCAAGGATGTATCATCAGGTGCAGAATCTACAAAAAATAAGGTAGTACAAGAAGGAGAAAATGGTATAAAAAAGGTTACATACAAAGTGAAATATCAGAATGATGTAGAAATAGAAAGAAATAAAATTTCTGAAGAAATTATAAAAGAGCCTGTAGAAAAAATAGTTCAAGTTCAATCAAAGGTTGTAATCTCATCAAGATCTTCATCAACTACAAGAAATACAGAGAATTCATCAAGTTCGGGATCTTCTGTTAAAGTATATAAAATTACAGCATATTGTTCATGTTCAAAATGTTGTGGTAAACATGCTAATGGATATACATCTTCTGGAACAAAGGCTACAGCGGGAAGAACAGTTGCTGCACCAGCAAATTTCTCGTATGGTACTAAATTATTAATAAACGGAAAAGAATACACAGTAGAAGATAGAGGAGGAGCAATTAAAGGAAATCGTATAGATGTTTACGTTAATTCTCATGCACAGGCATTATCTTGGGGAGTAAAATATTTACCGGTTCAGGTAAAGAATTAATACAAATTTATCTAATATAATTGTTATGAATTTTAAATAGTATAAAGCTAAAAGAGTAGAATATAAAATATTTCTACTCTTTACTTTTATTTTAAAATCTTGTATAATATAAACATGATTTTGGTTATAGGTAATCCTAGAAAAACCTAAATAAATTATAAAAGGAGCTATATGTTGTCTTTTCAGATACATATGTAAGGAAAATGAAATTAATTTCATGGAATGTAAATGGAATAAGAGCATGTTTAAGTAAAGGATTTCAAAATTTCTTTAAAGAAATTAATGCAGATATATTTTGCATACAAGAGACTAAATGTCAAAATGGACAAGTTGAACTTAATTTTGATGGATATGAGAGCTATTGGAATAGTGCCGAAAAGAAAGGATATTCTGGAACAGCTGTTTTTACAAAGATAAAGCCCAAAAAAGTGGAATATGGAATTGGAATCGAAGAACATGATAAAGAAGGAAGAGTTATAACTTTAGAATTCGAAAAGTTTTATTTAGTTAATATTTATACTCCAAATTCTAAAAGAGAATTAGAAAGGTTGCGGTTATAGGCAGGTTTGGGAAGATGAAATAAGAAAGTATTTAATTGATTTAAATAAAACAAAGCCTGTTATAATGTGTGGAGATTTAAATGTTGCTCATAAAGAAATAGATTTGAAAAATCCAAGTACGAACAGGCATAGTGCAGGATTTACAGATGAAGAAAGAGAGAAAATGACTAGTCTTTTAAATTCAGGTTTTATAGATTCTTTTAGATATTTATATCCTGAAAAAGAAAATATATATAGTTGGTGGTCATATATGAGAAAAGCAAGAGAAAAAAATGTTGGATGGAGAATAGATTATTTTATAGTTTCTGATGATATAAAAGAAGATATAAAGGAAGCAAAGATACATGATAATGTTCTAGGAAGTGATCATTGTCCAGTAGAGTTAGAAATAGAAATATAAAATATTAAATAAGGAGTTTTTTATGAAAGAAGAAATAAAGAGCCATTGGAAAATATGGACATTTTGTTTATCACTTGCATTTGCAGTAATAATTATATATAAGGCTATAGATAGTATTGGATATATTGTAACATTTATAAATGGATTTTTAAAGGTTATATCACCATTTTTGGCCGGAATTTTAATTGCATATTTATTATACACTCCAGAGAGCAAAATTGAAATGGGATTAAAAAAATCAAAGAAAAGATTTGTAAGAAAAAAGGCAAGGACTATTGGAATTTTTAGTACATACGTTATTTTTGTATTGATACTAATTATAATATTAAATGTTATTTTACCTGTTGTAATAAAAAGTGTAAATGAATTAATTGTTAATTTCCAGGGATATTATTCTAAGTTTATGGATACATATAATAACTTACCTGAGGATGACTTTTTAAAGTCAGATACAATAAATAATTTATTAAAAGAAGTGCAAAATGTTGATTTAAAGCAATATATAAATATTGAAACAGTGACAGGATATCTAAAAGGTGCAATGAATTTTGCAAGTGAAATTTTTAATGTGTTTATAGCTTTTGTTGTTTCTATATATATATTATCTGAAAGAACAGAAATAATACAATTTTTTAAGAAAATATTTAAAGTTACAGTTAAAGAAAAAACATATAAATATTTAGGAAAATATTTTGTAAATTCTAATAGGGTATTTTTTACATTTATATCAAGTCAATTTCTAGATGCTATAGTCGTTGGAATTTTAACAACTATTGCAATGAAAATAATTGGTGTTAAATATGCAGTTTTATTAGGATTTACAATTGGATTATTTAATATGATTCCATATTTTGGAGCTATTATTGCTGTTGCAATATCAGCATTAATTACCCTAATTACAGGAGGGGTATCTCAAACAATAGTTATGCTTATTGTAGTTGTAATACTTCAACAAATAGATGCAAATATTATAAATCCAAAAATAATAGGAGATTCTTTAAAGATAAGTCCACTAATTGTAATAATATCAGTTACAATTGGAGGAGCTTATTTCGGAGTTATAGGAATGTTTTTAGCCGTTCCAATTGCCGCTGTATTTAAAATTTTGGTAAATGATTACATTGACAGTAAAGCTTAAATAATGTATATTTAAATTGGGCTAATTTGTGAGAAATAAGGTTATAGATGAGACCAAAAATCTAAATATTATTATAAGGAGAATGTATTTATGAAACATACAAATTGTAATAAAAAAGTTATAAATATAAACATTGCATGGATATTTGTATCGATAATTATTATAGTATGCATAATTGCATTCTTTAAAAATTATATTTTAGCTACAAATCAACCTATACAAAGCGATGAAATAAAGGGATTTGAAAAAAATGAAAATCAGGTAAATATATTAAAAGTGATGATAGAAAATACCGATAATAATCAAAAACTTGTAAATGAAGAAAGAGAAATTAATTTTGAAACAGAATATGAAGAAAACGCAAATCTACCAAAAGATGAAGAGCAAGTAAAACAAGAAGGAATAAATGGAAAACTTAAAGTAACAGCACTTCAAGAATATAAGAATGAAAATATGATAAATGAAAAGGTTGTTGAAAGCCAAGTTGAACAAGAAGCAACAAAAAAAATCATCTATAAAGGGACATCAGAGTTTTTAAGCAAATATAATGTACATATAGGAGATACGATGTATTTAATGGAAATTGCTGATTTAAAAGAAGAAGCTAAATCAGATTCAAATACATTATGTACTATAAATAGATATTTAAATGTAACTATACTTGAAGATAACAAAGATTTTATAAAAGTAAAATATTCTAATTATGAAGGATATATAGATAGTTCAAAATTAACGTCAGAAACGGTAACTCCGATGATTACCGAAAAAAATAGGGTTGCAAATTTAAAAAATAATTTAAGTTTTGATATGGACTTAAATAAAGTTAGCGGATTGACTTTAAGTGATTTTAAAACAATATTATCAGGCATAAATAGTGATAAAAATAATATTTTTGCTACTAATGCAGAAACATTTTACAATGTAGAGCAAAAGTATAAAGTAAATGGTGTATTTATTGCATCAATTGGTATACATGAAAGTGCATGGGGAACATCAAGTTTAGCAGTGGATAAACACAATTTATTCGGTTTTGCTGCATATGATAGAGATCCATATAATTCGGCAACATATTTTGAGACATATGAAAAATGTATAGATGAGGTTGGAAAAGCTTTGGCAAAAAATTATCTAAATGCTGCAGGTACAGAAATTAATGATGATCTAACTGCTACAGCGTCATATTATAATGGAGCAACAGCAACAGCAGTAAATACTAGATATGCAAGTGATGAAAATTGGGCAAACAAAGTGTACAATTATATGGTATTTTTATATAATAGGTTATAAAAATATACTATATTAATTTAGAATATAAGATTTATAAAGGAAGAGTTTAATGAAACTAAAGAAAATAAAAATCAATGAAAAAGTAATTTTTACGGTTTTTCTTTTTACAATTTCTATATTAATATTTTTCTATATTAAAATTTTTATTATTAATAATGCAAATAATAAATTTACAAAACAATCAATAGCTATTTCAGAAAAAAATAAAAATACAATATTTAGTTTAGAAAAGATTATTTTAACTAGTTCTGCAGATGCACAAGATAGTTCTGAAAATAACAATTTAAAGAAATTGGATATTTTTCAATATACAGATATTGCAATATATATAAATAATGGAGAAGAATTAACAAATAAAAATACAGTTAAAAATCTTTATATAGATAATATAGAGTTAAATGTAAATAAAAATCAAGGAAATCAAACTTTAGATTATAAAAATTTTCAAAAATTTGGTTTAGCAAGTTTAAAAGATGAAGAGCAACCTGAAAGAATAGATTTTAATATTGTATATACAAATGAAGAAAATTTAAAAACAGATTATAATAATCCTACTTTTTATACAGATTGTTCTAATCCCATAACTTTAGGGTATGTAAATAAAGGAATAGTTAAAGACTTTAATATGGGTGAAAATACATCAGTTTCTTTTGACGGAAAGATTTTAAAAGCAGCTAATATTAATCAAGAAGATATAGACACTAATATTGTTTTTAGAATAAATTTAGAAAATAATGAAAATGAAAAATACTCTTGTTGGCTAAATTTTGATTTACCATTAAAAGATATTTTTAATGGGGTAAGTATGAAGGTTGGAAATTTAAGTGGAAAAAAGTATAATTTTTTCTGTGAAACTTATTAGAAAAAATTAAGCAGACGTATTGGCATAAAATATTATGTCAGTACTTTTTTTATTTTAAAATATTTATAATTTTTATGTTAAACACATTGACTTTTTGCTAAATTCATTATATTATAATAGCAGATTTTAAATAATGCATAAAGCCTAGAAAGGGAGAACAAATATTATGGGTGAAGTTATAGTTATTACATCAGGAAAAGGTGGAGTAGGAAAAACAACAACAACAGCGAATTTAGGATCAAGTTTGGCATTAGAAGGAAAAAAAGTAGCACTAATAGATACAGACATTGGTCTTCGTAATCTAGACGTTGTTATGGGGCTTGAAAACAGAATTGTTTATGACATAGTAGATGTTGTTGAAGGAAAATGCAAAATAAGACAAGCATTAATTAAAGACAAAAGATTTAAAGAATTATACCTATTACCAGCTGCACAAACAAGAGATAAATCAGCGGTTAATGAAGAACAAATGATAGAACTTACAAATAAATTAAAAGAAGAATTTGACTATATCCTTATAGATTGCCCAGCAGGAATAGAACAGGGATTTAAAAATGCAATTGCAGGAGCAAATAGAGCAATTGTTGTAACTACGGCGGAAATTTCTTCTATAAGAGATGCAGATAGAATTATAGGTCTTTTGGAATCTTCTGAAATTAAAAATCCAGAATTAGTAATTAATAAAATTAAACCTAATATGGTAAGACGTGGCGAAATGATGGATGTTGATGATATTGTGGACTTGCTATCTATAGATTTAATTGGTGTAGTACCAGATGATGAATACATAATAACACAGACAAACAAAGGAGAACCAGTAATACAAAATAAAAAGGCACCATCAGGAAAAGCGTATTTGGAAATTGCAAAAAGAGTATTAGGAGAGGACATAGAAGTTACAATTCCTGGTAGAGAAAAAGGTTTTTTGGCAACACTAAAAAGGCTTTTTAAGAAATAAAACATAAAAAAGTGGAGGTAGTGAAAAATGTTTGATAACATCATGAAATTTTTTAAAAAGACTAAGCGAATAGAAGATTCAACTTTGAAGGAAAAGGAAAACTCAAGTTCGAAAGATAAAGCCAAAGAAAGATTACATTTAGTTTTAATGCAAGATAGGGCAAATGTTTCAGCTGATTTTTTGGATTTAATGAGGAAAGAAATTATTGAAGTAATAAAAAAATATATCGATATTGATGAAAAAGCAATTGATGTAAGGCTTACGAATAAAGAAAATGAAGATGGTACTATAGGAGCACCAGCATTATATGCAAATATTCCTATTTTGAATATTAAAGATGAAACAAGAAGAATTGGCAATATGAAAGAATTAAAACATAAAGAATATTCAGAGAAAGAAAATACGAAAGAAGAAAAAATACATAAAAATAATTTAGAAAGCGAAGAAAAAAAGGAATTAGAAGATGGCTCAAAAAAAGCAAAAGCAGAAGTAAAAAAATCTAATTCAAAACTAGATGAAAATACAATAAAAGAAAAAATTAAAACAGAAAATCCTCCTAAAAATGATGTAAAAGAAGAAAAAGTAGAAGAAATAAAAGAAGTAAAAGAAAAAGTAGAAAAGGAACCTAAAAAAGAAAAAGTAAGAGTAAAAAAAGCAGAATAGAGGAATAAAAGGAGCTAAATTTATGTATTTACATGAATTAAAAATAGGAAATGTAAAATTAGAAAATAATATAATATTAGCACCAATGGCAGGTATAACAGACCTGCCATTTAGATTAATATGCGAAAAATTTAATCCAGGTCTTGTATGTACTGAAATGGTAAGTAGTAAGGCTATTTTTTTTGGTGACGAAAAAACAAAAAAACTTATGAACTTAAAAGGGGAGAAAAGGCCTATTGCAATACAAATTTTTGGAAGTGAGCCAGAGGCTATGGCTGTGGGTGCAAAATATGCATCTCAAATAGCAGATATTGTAGATATAAATATGGGATGTCCAGCACCAAAAGTAACAAAGAATGGAGATGGAAGCAAATTACTCCTAGATTTAGAAAAAGCAAAAGAAGTAATTAAATCAGTAGTTAAAAATTCCAAAGTTCCAGTAACACTTAAAATAAGAAAAGGATGGGATGATGAAAATGTTGTGGCAGTAGAAGTAGCTAAAATTGCTGAAGATGCTGGAATATCTGCTATAACAATTCATGGTAGAACAAGAAAAGATTTTTATGCAGGAAAAGCAGACTGGGAGATTATAAAAAAGGTTAAAGATTCTGTTAAAATACCTGTAATAGGGAATGGGGATATAATAGATGAGGAATCTGCATTAGAAATGTTAGAAAAAACTAATGTAGATGGAATTATGATAGGAAGAGGAGCAATGGGAAATCCCTGGATTTTTAAAAAGATAAGATATTTTCTAGAAACAGGAAAAAAGATGGAAGACTTACAAATGGGAGAAAAACTTGAAATTATTGAAGAACATATTAATTTAATTACAGAAGAAAAAGGAGAGGAAAATGGTGTAAAAGAATTTAGAAAGCACATTGCAGCTTATACCAAAAATTTGAGTAATTCATCAGCTTTTAGAAATAAAATAAATACTATAAGTAGTAAAAAAGAGTTAATAGATGAATTAGAGAAATTTTGGCAGAAATAAAAATGTTATGAAAGTATATATTAATATATGCACTTTCATAACATTTTTTCTATATTTTAAGATTAACAATTGTAACTCCCATTTCACCTTCGCCATATGTTCCAGATCTATATGATTTTACTTTAGGATGTTTCTTTAAAAATTTTTGTATTTCTGTTCTTAATTTACCTGTTCCTTTACCATGGACAATTCTTGCTGTTTGAAGTTTTGCCAAAAAGCAATCATCTAAAAATTTATCTACTAATGGGATAGCTTCATAAGTTGTAAGACCAATTACATTAAGTTCAGAATTTGCTATTTTTGTTTTATTTACTCTAGGTTTAGAAAAAACTTCGGGAGAGGTAAGGTCGTCTTTTATTTTTTTAGCTGGCTCTAAATATTTTATATTTATATTTGTTTTTATTAAACCAATTTGAATCTGAACTTCATCATTTTTATTTATTTTAGAAATAACAATTCCATTTTGCATTAAAGTTGTAACATAAACTTTAGTATTTGGAACGATAAGACTTCTATCGATTGCATTTACAGTGGATAAATTATTATTGTTTGTGATATTTTTTTGTTTTACAGAGTCATTTAATTTATTTCTAATATTATTAAGTTCATTTATTTTATCAGAAGATTCTGCGACCTTATTCATTTGAGAAATAAGAGAAGTAGCCTCATCTTTTGCGTCTAAAAGAATTTGTCTTGCCTCGATTTTTGCATTGTCAATAATTTCTTTCTCTTTGGCTTTTACCTTAGAATCGTCTCTTTGTAAATTTTTCTTTAATACTTCTATTTGATTCAAGTTTTTTTCAATTTCTTCTTTATCATGTTCGATTTTTATTTTATCATCATATATTTTTTTAAGTAGTGATTCAATATCAACATCATTAGATGAAATCATTGATGATGCTTTTTGAATTATTTCTTTTTTTAGTCCTAATTTTTCGCTAATTGCAAAAGCATTGCTTTTTCCTGGTATTCCCAAAAGTAATTTATATGTAGGTTTTAAATTTTCAATGTCAAATTCAACACTTGCATTTTGAACATCTTTAGTGACAATAGCATATCTTTTTAGCTCTTGATAATGCGTTGTTGCGATTGTTAATGCATGATGGTCTTTAAAGTATTCTAATATACTTATTGCAAGATTAGCACCTTCTAATGGATCTGTACCAGAACCTAGTTCATCAACTAGAATTAGGCTATTTTCTGAAAAAGTATTTACAATTTTTGCAATATTTATCATATGACTAGAAAAAGTACTCAAAGAATCAGAAATACTTTGGTCATCTCCAATGTCTGCAAAGATTTTATCAAATACAAATATACTAGAATTTTCATCTGCAGGAATATTTAAGCCACTGCACGCCATACATTCTAATAATCCAACAGTTTTTAAATTTACAGTTTTACCACCAGTATTTGGACCTGTTATAATTAATAAAGAAAAGTCTCTTCCGATATTTATTGATGTTGGGATAACTTTATCAGGATTAATTAAAGGATGTCTTGCATTAATTAAATTAATGAATTTTTCATCATTTACAATTGGTGTTATTCCATTAATTGAAGCAGAGTATTTAGCTTTAGCGAAAATAAAGTCGAGCTGACCAATTATAGATTCATCTATTTTTATTTGATTTGTAAAAGGATATAGAGTTTGACTCAAGCTTTGAAGAATTCTATCAATTTCTGATTTCTCTTCGATTTTTAGATTGTTAATTTCATTGTTTGCTTCAAATACACTTATAGGCTCTATAAAAACAGTTGATCCACTTGCAGACATATCATGTATAAAACCTTTAATTTGTGATCGATATTCTTCTTTTACAGGAATTACATATCTATCATTTCTAATCATCACAACATTTTCTTGAATATATTTTGAGTAAGTAGATGAATGTAAAATAGTATTCAGTCTATTTTTAATATCCTGTTCTAAATGACGTTTTTTTCTTCTAATATTAGCTAGATTTTGAGAAGCTGTATCAGAAATAGTATTTTCATCTAAAATAGCTTTTTTTATTTTATCACATATACTAGAATTAGTATAAATTTCTGAAAAGTAGGTATCTAGAATTGGAAATGTTGAATGTTCCGAAAAATTATAAAAATAATCATGAAGCTCTGAAGACATTTCTAAAATGTTTGCAATATCTAAAAGACCTTTTGCTGAAATTGTATTGTAGCTTTCAAGTTGTTTTATAAAAAAACCGATATTTTCAATTTCAGAAATAGGTGGGGTATTATTTCTTTCTACTAATGAAACAGCCTCTTTTGTTTCAGCAAGCATTTGAATAACTTCTTCTTTGGTATTAGATGGTAAAAGACTTGATACCTTTTTTTTACCTATATATGTATGACAATAGTTTGAGAGATTTTTTAAAATAAAGTCGTATTCTAATTTTTTTAAATATAAACTATTCATATTTAATTTCATTCCTTTCGTAAGGCACAAATTTGATTAAAAAGTTAAATTTTTTTATGTGCATTATGTTAATAATGATAATATACTTCAATTTATAAAAAAAGTCAAGCATAAGAAAATAGAACTATTTAAGCTATATTGCATTATACATAAAGTAAGTAGAGTATAATTTATTTTTATATAAATTATGATATAAATGTTTATAAAAAACTTTACAAAACGAAAAAAAAGTATATAATAATCAGAGAATAAAAAATACGAAAAGAGATAACAATGTTAAAAAAGAAAAAATTTTATTTAATAACAATATTAGGATTTTTGTCTATTATAATAGTTGGAGCAATGATACTATCATTACCAGTATGCAATAACACACATCTACCAATTATGGATGCTTTTTTTATAGCTACTTCAGCAGTTTGTGTAAATGGATTTACTACTTTCACTATATCTGAACAATTTACAGGTATAGGGCAGTTTATTTTACTTTTGTTAGTGGAAATTGGTGCACTTGGTTTTATGAGCTTTATAGTTTTTATTTTAACAATTAGAAATAAAAAAATGAGTATATCTGATATATTACTAGCTGGTGATTCGATAAAAGAAAATGTATATTCAAATGTAAGAAAGAGAATATTAAATATTTTTAAATATACTTTTATTATTCAATTAATCGGAACTATATTGCTTTCATTAAAGTTTATACCAATGTATGGGATGGGAGAAGGATTATGGTGTGGATTATTTCACTCGGCAACAGCTTTTTGTAATGCAGGATTTGATATAATTGGTGGAACAGATAGTTTAAGAATATTTAATGATGAAGTATATGTTAATATAGTTATTATTGTTTTAATGTTTTTAGGAGGAATAGGTTTTTTTGTTATTGAAGATATATGGACATGTTTTAAGAAATCAAAATTAGAAAAAATTTCATTTCAAACTAAAATAGTTTTAAGTACATCACTTATTGTATTAGTAATATCATTAATATTAATTAAAATATTTGAACCTAATATAAGCTTTCTAGAAGATTTATTTACATCGTTAGCTTTAAGAACAACTGGATTTACCACGATTGATTTTTCTAAAATAAATGTAATAACAAAATTTATTTGCTGTATTTTTATGTTTATAGGTGGAGCTCCTGGATCAACATCTGGAGGAATTAGAGAAAACGTAGTGGCAATTTTGTGCTTAGTAGTTTCAGCTACTTTAAGAGAAAAAAGAGAAGTAGTAGTATTTTATAGAAGAATTGATCAAGATACAATAAGAAAAGCAGTAACAATTGTAATTTTAGGTTTAATTGTTATTTTGATAGGAACAATTTTATTATTACATTTAGAAAGTTTACAATTAGAAGACACAGCTTTTCATGTAATATCAGCATTTTCGGAAGTAGGGATTTCATATGTTGATTTAGGAAGTTTTAATCAAATAAGTCAATTGGTATTAATGTTTATAATGTTTATAGGAAGAGTGGAACCAATAGCAATTTTAAGTATCTTTTTAGTAGAAAGAAAAGAAAGACAAGATATAGGATATCCAGATGCAAATATTATATTATAACAGTATTTGTATATTAAGAAAGGGAGTAAAAAAATGAAAAAACAATGTTTAGTAATAGGACTTGGAGTTTATGGAATGAGTGTTGCTAGAACACTTTCAGAAGAAGATATTGAAGTTTTAGCAATTGATAAAGAAATGAAATTAGTAGATAAGGCAAGTAAATATGTAACAAAGGCAATATGTATGGATATAACATCACTTGATGCTTTTGACAATTTACCAATTAACGATTTTGATATAGCAGTAGTTGGGATTGGAGAAAGTATTGCAGTAAGTGTATTATGTTGTTTAGCTCTACAAGAAGCAGGGATTAATTATATTATTGCAAAAGCAGGAGACAGGCTTCACAAAAGAGTATTAGAAAAATTAGAAATTAATGAGATTGTTTTACCAGAAGAAGATTCAGGGGTGCAAACAGCACAAAATATTATGAATAATAAATAGGAAGGTTTTTTATGGACAATTATATTAATAATCTTATGAAAATAGAAGAAAAAGCAAATGATATTGTTAAATTAACTAAAGAAAAAAAGGAAAATATCGATGAATTAGTTGAAAATGAATTAAATAAACAAAAAGACAAAATAGATGTAATGTATGTATCAAAACTAAGATTTAAACAAAAAGAAACAGAAGAAAAATTGAAATTAGAACAGGAAAAGATTGAAAAGAACTTAAACGAAGAATTAGAAAAATTAAAAAAGCAAAATGAAGATAAGAGACAAGAAAAAATAGAAGAGGTTCTAAAAAATATTCTTAAATATTAATTTATAATTTAATCTAATAACTATAATAGCTAGATATTACTTTTACAATAAGAAAAAGGAGGAAAAAAATGATAAACTTAAGATATGCAAATATAAATGCAAAACTTAAGGGGATGCATGCAAAGTTTTTAAATCAAGATGAACTGTTTAAATTATCTAGACAAAATGATATGAGAAATGCTATATTTTTTCTAAGAGAAAATATAGAGGATTTATCCAATTTAGATGAAAATTCAGATCGCATTTTAGTTGAAAAAGAATTAGATAAAATTATAATTGATGATATAAATAAAATAGAAAAAGTATTAAGTTCAAGTGAAAAAGAACTTTTTGAAGATTTTGTATCAAAATATGAAATTAAATGTATAATAGAAGCATATAAAATTGTTTATAGTAATAATGATATGAATGATTCACAGAAAATTGTTGATTTGTGGACAAGTAAAATATTTAAAGAAATAAATGGAATTACAAAAGCAACAAATAGTGAGCAGTTTTTAAATATTCTAAAAAGAACGAAATATTATAAATATGTAAAAGAATATATAGAAAAAAAAGATTTTAAGGTAAATGACTTAGAAACAATTTTATATAAAGTTTATTTTGAAAACTTATATAAAAATCTAAAAAGAATAGATAAGAACTTGGTAGATATAATAGGCAGGAATATCGATTTATTGAATATAAATTGGATTTTCAGAATGAACAAATATTATAATATTTCAAACGAAAATATTAAAGAAAAATTAATAAATGTTTACTATAAAATAGATAAGGAAATAATAGAAAATCTTATAAATTCAAAAGACTATGATGAATTTAAAAAGATAGTTGATAAAACAGAATATCTTATTATCATGAATGATAAAGAAGTAGATTTAGATAATAAAATAGATAAATATTTATATCAAAAATGTAAGAAAGTATTTATGTTTCAAAAATACAATTTAAACACTGTATTTAGTTATATGTATCTAAAAGAGTTTGAAAAGCAAAATATAATAAATATTTTAGGTGGTATAAGTTATAATATAGAACGTAAAGTAATAGATAAAAGAATAATCACATAAGATTAGGAGGAAAAACAATGGCAGTTGAAAAAATGAAGTTACTAAGTATAGTAGGAGAAGAGAAAAACTTAGATAAATTTATTTCGGAATATTTGCTAGATAGTGGAATTCAACCTGAAGATGTATTAAAAGTCTACGAAAAAGGCTGGAAATTATCATATTTTGACTACGAGAATAAAACAAAAGATATAGTAAAAAGATGCGAAAACTTAATGAGTGATTTAGAACTTAACTATAGTAAAGCATTCACTAAAGTAAAACTTGAATGTTCAATTGAGAGTATTCAGGAGGAATTAAATAATATTGAAAATTCTTTAAAGAATTCTCAAGAAACCATTATAAAATCAAATGAAGAAATAAAAAAATTAGAGTATATGGGAAAGTCTATAGACAAATTAGAGAATTTAGATATGGATATAAGTAAACTATATAATTCTAAATATATGAAATTTAGATATGGAAAAATAAATAAAGAGAACTTTGAACAGGTAAAAAAAGAATCTGAAAATATGGAAGTAATTGTTTCAAAAGTAGCAGAAGAGGATGATGCAGTATGGCTTATATATTTTACAACAAAAGAATTTGAAGCAAAAATTGATAGTTATTTTAATGTAATGAAATTTGAAAGAATTTGGATACCTGAAGAAATTTACGGATCACCCAAAGTTATGATGAGTAACATAAAAAAAGCAATAAGTCAATATAAAGATACAATAGAAAAACAAAAAATAATTAAAGATGAGACAAAAAAGAAATGTGAATCAACATTATTGTATATGTATAGACAGCTTATTGTTTTACAAAAAGTAGAGCAAATAAAAAAGTTTTTTGCACATGATAACAACCATAATTTTTATTTAATTGGTTGGATTCCATTAAGTGAATTAAATGAGATTTTACCAAGATTTTCAAAAGAAAAAGATATTCAATTTAAAGTAAAAGATCAGAGTGAAGTACCAAATACACCACCTACACATTTAAAGAATAATTGGATTGTAAGAAAATTTGAAAAAATAGTTGAAATGTATGGAATGCCAAATTATACAGAAACAGATCCAACAACATTTGTTGCAATTACAGCTTTTATAATGTTTGGATTTATGTTTGGAGATGTAGGACAAGGGCTATGCATAGCTATAATTGGATTAATACTAAGTAAAAAGAAAAATTCAATAGGGCCAATACTAACAGCAGGAGGAATTTCTGCAATAATATTTGGATTTTTATATGGAAGTATTTTTGGAAAAGAGGGAATAATTCCAAGTTTGTTAATTAGTCCAATGGAAAACATTACAACTATGTTAATTGCTGGAATAAGTTTTGGAGCAATTCTTATATTAATTGCAATGATTATAAATATAAAGAATGGAATAAAAAATAAGGATATTAAAAAAATATTCTTTAGTGAAAATGGATTAGCAGGACTAATTTTTTACTTAACAATTTTATTAGCAGTTATTTATTATTTCTTAAAAGGAAAAATGATTGTATCATTTGGAATATTAGCAAGTATTCTAGTAATATTACTTTTGATTATAATGTTTAAGGAGAATTTAGAAAAAATTATAGTAAAGAAAAAAAAAGAAGAAAAAGGATCTTTAGTTGAAAAGATTTTCGAGATTATTGAAATGTTACTATCTGTTGCAAGTAACACAATATCTTTTGTGAGATTGTCTGCTTTCGCAATAAACCATGTTGGTTTATGTATGGCTGTGTACATTTTATCTAATATGGCAAGTGGTGCTGGAAATATAGCAATTGCTATAATAGGAAATATTGTAGTTATTGTTTTAGAAGGATTAATTGTAGCAATTCAAGTTTTAAGACTAGAATATTATGAACTATTTAGTAGATTTTATCAAGGTGACGGAAGACCTTATAAACCTTTAAAATCTGAAATATAGAAATTAAGATAAAGAAATCAAATTTAAATATTTTGATAAAAATAAACAAAAAGAAAAGGAATGTGATTGAAAATGAAAAGAATTTATAAGAAAATTTTATTAGTAAGTATATTATTAGTTATTTTTATAGCAAATGGAGTTTATGCAGTAAATACAACGTCAAAGTCAAAAAATAATAACCAAAATACAAATTCAGTAAATGAGGTATTTTCAAATTCTTTAAGTTCTGAAAATAAAAATGGAGAAAATGAAGTAGAAACAACGGTTCAACCAACTGTTGAAAAAAATGTAAAAGCAGAAAATGATGCATCTGAGAAAAAAGAATCAAATAATAATAAAGGTATAGCTATGATAGCGGCAGCTTTATCAACAGGATTAGCTTGTTTAGGTGCAGGTATAGCTGTTGCTTTAGTTGCATCAAGTGCTGTTGGAGCAATAAGTGAAAATCCAGGGCTATTGGGTAAAACAATTATATTTGCTGGGTTAGCAGAGGGTATTGCAATTTATGGATTAATAATCTCAATAATGATATTAAATCAAGCTTAATAAAATTATTTTGGGTTATAGGTAAGTCCCGCAAAAACTAAATAAATTTTAAAAGGATTAGAATAAAAAATTGAAGATAGTTGGTATATGTGAAAAAATTGAGTTTGCAGTTGGTTTTAGACTTTCGGGTATTGATTGTAAAATTCTAAAAGATGATAATCTTTTAAAAAAAATAGAAGAAATTGCAAAAGATAGTAATATAGGAATAATAATTGTAACAGATAGTCTTTACCAAAAGTCTCAAAAAGAAATTAATGAATTTAGAAGAAAAAATAAGTTTCCTTTAATTGTTAATTTATCATCAAAAACAAATTAATATTATTTTAAATTTATTAAGAGCAAAGGAGGAAGGATGTTGATTTAATCAATATCTATTAGAAAATGAAAAATATCGATGAAAAATTGAGAAAATTTGCTGAGAGTTGCAATAATATGGCAAAAAATGAAGCAAATAATATGGAAAATCAAATAAATTTAACAATAAAAGAGGATATAAGACAAGAAGTAGAAGAATATGAAAATTCTAAAAGAAAAGAATATGAAAGAAATATTATAAAATTAGAACATAATCTTAATTCAAAAATTTTCGAATTAAATACAAATGCTAAAAAAATTATTCTATTAAAGAAACAAGAATTTCAAAATGATGTAAAAAATGAAGTGATAAATAGAATTAATGATTTTATTTGTAAAGATGAGTATAAAACTTATTTATTAAATAACATTGACGAATGTTTGAAAAAAATAAATGATAACAATTTAGAAAATATAACAATATTTATTACTAAAAGAGATAAAGAAAGATTTGAAATGGATATTAAACAAAAATTTAATTGTAATATTCTAGAAATTGATAATGAAAATATAGGTGGATCAGTTTGCAAAGATGAGAAGAAAAATATTGTAGTAAATAATACTATATTAGAAGAATTAAATAATCAAATCTTTTAATCGAAAGGAAAAACTATAATGGAAGAATTTAAAAGAATTATTTCAATAAATGGACCTGTTGTTATTGCAAAAGGAGAGAAGG
Organism: uncultured Clostridium sp.; assembly: GCA_900554175.1. Classification (GTDB taxonomy): domain Bacteria; phylum Bacillota; class Clostridia; order TANB77; family CAG-508; genus CAG-269. The sequence continues at coordinate 6,303 of USGK01000008.1, read as the reverse complement.
ATTTTGCAATGCATGATATGGTATATGTAGGAAATTTAAATTTATTAGGAGAAGTAATTAAGATAGATAAAGATATGGCTGTAATACAAGTCTATGAAGAAACAAGTGGACTTAAAATTGGAGAAAAAGTTGAATCTACTATGGCACCTTTAGCACTTTCATTGGGACCAGGACTTATTGGAAATATATTTGATGGAATATTAAGACCATTGAGTGAATTAAAAGAGAAAACAGGAGATTTTATTGAAAGAGGTTGCATAATTGATGCAATAAGTAAAGAAAAAAAGTGGAATTTTATAGCTAAAGTTAATGTTGGAGATAAAATTTCTTTTGGAGATATAATTGGAGAAGTACAAGAAACTAATAGTATAGTAAATAAAATAATGGTACCATATGGGATTAAAGGTGAAGTTGTTGAGATTGCAAATAATTCAGAGTATGGAGCGTATGATACAATAGCAAAAGTAAATGTAGGAAATGAAATAATAAATTTAAATATGGTTCAAAAATGGCCTATAAGAATTCAAAGGCCATATAAAAATAGACTAGAAGCAAACGAACTTCTTTATACAGGACAAAGAGTTATTGACTCAATATTTCCGTTAACAAAAGGTGGAACGGCAATGATTCCTGGTGGGTTTGGTACAGGAAAAACAATGTTACAACATCAACTTGCAAAATGGTGTGATGCTGATATTATAGTTTATATTGGATGTGGAGAAAGAGGCAATGAAATGACCGATGTTTTGGAGGAATTTCCAAAACTTACAGACCCTAGAACTGGAAGACCGCTTATGGAAAGAACTATATTAATTGCTAATACTTCAAATATGCCTGTAGCAGCAAGAGAAGCATCAATTTATACAGGTATTACAATTGCAGAATATTTTAAGGATATGGGGTATAATGTTGCAATAATGGCTGATTCAACATCGAGATGGGCTGAAGCCCTTCGTGAAATATCGGGAAGACTTGAAGAAATGCCAGCAGAGGAAGGCTTTCCATCTTATTTACCATCTAGACTTTCAGAATTTTATGGAAGAGCAGGAAAAACAGAAAATTTTAACGGAAAAATAGGGACAGTTTCTATAATAGGAGCAGTTTCACCACAGGGATCAGACTTTTCAGAACCTGTAACCCAAAATACAAAAAGATTTGTCCATGTATTTTGGGCTTTGAATAGAGAACTTGCATATTCAAGACATTATCCAGCTGTTGATTGGAATATTAGTTATAGTGAATATGTTCCTAAATTGGAAGATTGGTATGAAAAAAATGTAAATCCAAAGTTCAATGAATATAGAGGAAGAATTATAAAAATTCTTGAAGAAGAAAAGGAATTACTAGAAATTGCTAAGGTAGTTGGACAAGATGTTTTGTCAGACAACAAAAAGTTAATTCTTGAGATAAGTAAAGCAATTAGAGTAGGCTTTTTACAACAAAGTGCATTTAATAAAGTAGACACATCAGTACCTCTTATTAAACAATTCAAAATGATGGAAACTGCTTTGATACTTTATGATACAGCAAATAGACTTATAAAAGAGTCGATTCCTATATCAAGAATAAAACAAGCTGGTTTTTTTGAAGAATATGTAAAAATTAAATTTGATATTGGAAATGAAGAAAGTGAAATGGAAAAGTTTAAAGCTTTAAATAAAAGAATAAAAAGTGAATTCAGAAAAATAGAAGAAGAATATGAAATGCATATTTAGTCTTAGAGTTAGGAAGTGATAAGGTTGAAAATAGAATATACAGGGTTAGAGCAAATAAATGGACCTTTAGTATGTATAAGAACACCTAAAGAATTATCATTTAATGAACAAGTAGAACTTATCTTACAAAATGGGGAAAAAAGGATTGGAAATGTTATTGCATTAGGTGATGATATTTCAGTAATTCAAGTATATGAGGGAACTAGTGGCATGAATGCAAAAGGAGTAAGAAGTGTGTTAAAAGGAAGACCGCTTGAATTAAGTCTTTCTAAAGACATGCTTGGAAGGTTTTTTGATGGTGCAGGAAACCCAATAGATGGATTAGGACCAATTAATTCAGAAATAAAAAGAGATATAAATGGAAAGGCCATAAATCCTATTTCTAGAGAGTATCCTAGAAATTTTATTGAAACAGGAATTTCAGCAATAGATGGATTAATTACATTAATAAGAGGCCAAAAGTTACCCATTTTTTCAGGAAGTGGAATAAATCATAATGAACTTGCAGAAAAAATAATAAGACAGGCAAATATAAAAGATGATGAAAATTTTGCAATTGTTTTTGGGTTAATGGGGGCTGAATATGAAACAGCAGAATTTTTTAGAAAAAGCTTTGAGGAAAATGGTATTTTATCAAAAGTTGTAACTTTTCAAAATCTTTCTAATGATCCATCAGTAGAAAGAATTCTAACACCAAAAGTTGCATTAACATGTGCAGAATATTTAGCATTTGATCTAGATATGCAAGTTTTAGTAGTATTAACAGATATGACAGCATATGCGGAAAGTTTAAGGGAAATTTCAACATTAAAAGGTGAGATTCCAAGTAGAAAAGGATACCCTGGTTACTTATATAGTGACTTAGCATCAATATATGAAAGAGCTGGAAAAATAAAAGGAAGAAAAGGGTCTATTACGCAAATTCCTATTCTTACAATGCCTAATGATGATATTTCACATCCTATTCCTGATATGACAGGATATATTACAGAGGGACAAATAGTTCTTTCAAAAGATTTATACAAAAGAGGAATTAATCCTCCAATAAACATATTAGATTCTTTATCAAGGCTTATGAAAGACGGAATCGGAAAAGAATACACAAGAGAAGATCATAGAGGACTAGCTGATCAGCTATTTTCATCGTATTCAAAGGTTCAAGATGTTAGAGCATTAGCTAAAGTTTTGGGTGAATCGGATTTATCAGATTTAGATAAAAAGTATATAGAATTTGGTAAAGCATTTGAAGAAAGATTTATTAATCAAGAAATAATGGAATCAAGAACTATAAATCAAACATTAGATTTAGCATGGGATGTTTTAAAAATTTTGCCGGAAGAAGAGTGGGATAAAATCGATAAATCTATAATAAAATAGAAATAAAAAAAGTAAAAAGGAAGTAATAAATTGGATACAAGTACATTGCCAACAAAAAATAATTTAATGCGTTTAAAAGAAAAAATAAGATTATCTAAACAAGGTCATGATTTATTAGAAAAAAAGAAATTTATTTTAACAGTTGAAAAGGATAAAATAAAAAATGAACTAAACGAATTGCGTATGGAATTAAATGAATTAATAGAAAATGCAACATTAAAATTAAAATATGCGAGCATTGATGTGGGTTTAGATGAATTAATTAATATATCTGAAGATATTCAGGTAGAAGAAAATATTAATATAAAGTATAAAACAATTATGGGAGTGGAAATTCCTTCAATTGTATATGAAAAAAATGAAGTGAAATTAAATTATGGGCTTTTTGGTACTACATCTTCTGTAGATGAGTGTATATTAATATTCAACAAGATTAAAGAAAAGATGATTAGACTTGCCGAATTAGAAAATACTGAAATAAGATTAGAAGAGAGTATAAAAAGTGTACAAAAGAGATCTAATGCACTTCAAGATATTATTATTCCAAATGATGAAAAATTAGAACATGAGATTACAAATATATTAGAGGAAAGAGACCGAGAAGAATTTACTAGATTAAAAGTATTAAAAAGAAGATAAGAATAAAGAAATGTTATTTGTTTTTGGAGAGTTAGTCCTAATATTTAATATGTTAATAATTATAATAAAAAATATGGTTCATAAGTGATTTTATTTATAAATATTAATATATTAAATGATAGGGCTAATAATTTTGCGATTTTTTTTTAATTTTCTTGAATTTTATAATATGTTATAGTAAAATATTTGCAGAAGGAAGGTAATAAAATGTTAAAAGAAGAATTAATGAATGATTTGAAAAATGCTATGAAAGAAAAAGATACAATTAAGAAAAATACTGTTCAAATGGTAAGAGCAGCTATTTTACAAATAGAAAAAGATAAGGGAATTGAAGTTGAAGATGAAACTATTATCGACATAATTGCAAAAAGTGTGAAAGGTAAAAAAGATGCATTGAAAGATTTTGAAAAAGCTGAAAGACAAGATTTAATTGAACAGACAAACCAAGAAATTAAAATTTTAGAAAAGTATCTACCTAAACAATTAAGTAAGGAAGAAATCACAATTATTGTTGAAAATATAATAAGTGATTTAGGTGCTACATCAATGAAAGATATGGGACTTGTAATGAAAGAAGCTAAAGCAAAAATAGGTGCAAGTGCTGATGGAAGAACTATAAATGAAATTGTAAAAGAAAAATTAGAAAAATAAAATTATTTGAAATGAGGAATTTAATTGACAAAACTATTAAAAAAGATTATTATTTTTGCCGTATTAATAGGAATAGTTGTATCAATTTTAAATTATAAAAATATACGAAAACAAATACTAATGAAGATATACATAAGAGATTATCAAGAATATGTTGAAAGATATTCAGAAGAGTTTGGAGTTGATCCAAATCTAATATATGCAATAATAAAGGCAGAAAGTAAATTTAATGAAGAAGCAGTTTCTAATAAAGAGGCAAAAGGATTGATGCAAATTATGTATACAACAGCACTAGATGTTGCCAAAACTTTGAACATAGAAATTGATGAGAAAAAATTACTGGAGCCTGAGTGTAATATTATGATTGGAACAAAATATATTTCTATTTTATTAAATAGATACTCGAATATAGAGTTAGCTCTAGCTGCATATAATGCGGGGAGTGGAAATGTTGACAAATGGGTAGAAAAATCTATTCTTTTAGAAGATGGAAGTAATGTAGAAAATATTCCATATAAAGAAACAAACAATTATGTAAGAAAAATATTAAGAGACTATGAAATATATAAAGAATTATATAACTAAATTTGTTGCCAGCAAATTATACAGATATTAAATACAAATTTGAAAATTTTAAATATTTATAGTTTTAGAGGTGATAAAAATGTTATTTTTAGAAGAAATAAATAAACAAAGTGATTTATATAAATATATAATCAAGACAAGCCAAAATATAGAAGAGGCACTTGAAGTACAATACGCCAAAAAAAGAAATTTAACACAAATACTAGATGAAATTGCTAATATAAAAATAGAGGCAATAAGTTCAGATAATACTCAAACACTTCTTTCTATAATTGAAAATATAAAAAATAATCTAGATAGAATTAATGATTATATAGAAAGTTTAGCAAAAATGTTAAGTAATTCTAAAGACATTGTAGAAAAAATAGAAAAATATAATGAAGAATCAAAAAAAGATGAGAACTTAATCAAAGATATAAATTATTTTTATATGTTTTATACTGAAAAACAAACTCTTATAGAAGAAACAAATGTAACATATGAAAAACTTTTATCAGATGTATATGAATATCTTTTTAAATTAATATCTAATTCTATAGTATCAGAGAATTTAGTTAATGAATTTGCAAGTAATATAGAAGATAATGAAAAAATAAATGAAGTGAATGAAGAAATTATAGAGAATAATGAAGAAAAAGATTTAACTGATAAGGAAGATAAAGAAGATATAGAAATTAATGAAAAGCTAAGTGAAACTGATGAAAAAGGAATTGAAGACTCAAATGCAATTAATGATGAGAATAAAGAAAGTGAAGATAATATAAAATCGCAAATTGAAAATGATAATAAAACGGTTGTGAATACAGAAAGTATTAACAATTTGGAAAATATTGAAAATGAAACAATTAACGAAGATTTAAATGAAAAAAAAGTTTCAGAAGATAATAATATTCTCAAAATTTCAGAAATTCAAAATAAAGTGTTTTTACCATATAAAATTTCAGATTTAGATAAAATCTTGAAAAAAAATTCAAAAAAATATAAAACATATCAGGATATAATTAATGAAAAGTACGTAGTATCATTAGATAAATATAAAAATTCAGCTTTTTCAAGATTTAAAGAAGCATACCATTTAATGAGAGAAAGAGAAAATGCTACATTTTCGGAAGCATTAGATGTAGCTATAGAAGTAACTTTTAAATATAATTTAAATCCGGCTATTATCACAGCATGTAAAAATTTAGAGGAATTGGACACATATATGGATTGTCTTGAAGAAAATAAATTAGACAACTTTAAATTTTTCAAGGTTGAATATGAAGTTCCACCAGTAAAAATTGTCAATCATTTTTGAAAATGTCTTAAAAAATTTTATTTATTAGCACTAAGTTTT
>USGK01000007.1 GCA_900554175.1 uncultured Clostridium sp. | reverse complement strand
TGCACGTACGGTTCTGAATAGGGGCTAGTGTCGAGAGGCATTTGTCTACTAAACTGTAGAATTGGAGGAATTTATAATGAAAGAAAATAGTGAAAAAGAAGAACAAAAAGAAAAAGAAGATAATACATATTCTAGAGAAGGAATGTGTTATGGTGTTGCAGCTGGCGCAGTAATTGGAGCAATAGTTATAGCAATTTCCAATGTAACATATTATCTTCCACTATGTGTTTGTACAGGTATGATTATAGGACTTGCTATTGGCTCAAGTATAAAAAAAGATAAAAAGAAAAAGTAATACAAATTACAATTTATAGAGATAATTAACTTAATTTATAAAAAGAAAAAAGAGCTTCATTAATTCTAGACCTCGAATAAATCGAGACCGTTAAAACGAATTAATGAAGCATTTTTTGTTCAAATTGACTGGATCTATGTAAAAAGCATTGGGAATTACGAAGGAATATTAATTATGGATAATACAGAAATACAATTATAAATAATACTATTAACCTAATTGACTCCATATATTTATAACAATGGAGCTAATTAGGTTAATTTTTTAAATTATATTAACGAATTTATATTAACGAAAAAAGTTGAAAAGGCAAAAAAATTCGTAAGAAAAATAGCAAAACTATTAATTATTTGTACGAATTTCTTTGCAAATGCATAAAATTTCGTACAAATAAAATTTAAAAATCTATTTTTTTTAATAAATATCAAATTTTTTGAAAAAATAATAAAAGAATTTATAAGAGCATATTTACAATTGTGCGTAAATATGTTAAAATGTAAGCAAAAGTGTAAAAGGAGAATATCATGGAAGAGAAATTAAAAAAATTCTTAAAAGAACATAATGGTTATATTTCTTCAAAGGAATTTGAACAAATAGGTATTTCTAGAGTTTTAATACCTAATTTTGTTGAAAAAGAAATAATTCGTAAAGTTTCTTATGGGTTATATATTGATAATAACCTTATAGAAGATGAATATTATATTTTGCAAAAAAGAATTTCAAATATTGTTTTTTCTTATAATACAGCCTGCTACCTTTTAGAGTTTAGTGATCGATCTCCATACAAGTTAGATGTAACAACAATAACTGGGAAACATATTAATGATGACTTAAATATTCACTATGTAGCAAAAGATAAATATGATTTAGGTATAACTGAAATTCAAAGTCCTTATGGAAATCCTATAAAAATATATAATGCCGAACGCTGTATTTGCGATATATTAAAGAATCCAGATTCAGTTGATTTAGAGGTTTATAATAAAATCATAAATAATTATTTTAGACAAAGGCATAGAAACTTAATTACATTAGAAAAATATGCTAAAAAGCTAAATGTATATGAAAAATTGCAAAATATTATGGAGGTACTAATATAGTGATAACTTATAAAGAATTAAATATTAAAGCAAAAGAATTAGAGAAAAAAACAGGGTTACAACATTTAGATATATACAGAAGATTTATGTTTGAAAGAATATTGGAAAGGATTTCTGTTTCAAACTATAGTGAAAATTTTATTCTTAAAGGTGGCTTACTACTTTCTGCTATGTTTGGAATTGAAAGTAGAAATACACGAGATATAGATATTTCAATAAAAGGAATTGATGTGTCTAAAGAAAAAATGGTAGAGGTCCTTAATGAAATATTGTCTATAAAACTAGAGGACAATATAAAATTTGAAGTTGTAAACATTACAGATATTAGACAAGATGATGAATATGGTGGAAATAAATATCATATTACTGGTAAATTAGAAAATTTGACTGTTCCTTTAGAAATTGACATTTCTACTGGAGATGAGATTATTCCTCGTCAATTAAAATTCGATTATTATTCGCTATTTGAAGATAAAACTATACATATTGATTCTTATAATATTGAAACCATATTATCGGAAAAAATTGAAACTGTATTAAGAAGAACATTATATAATGGAAGAATGAAAGATTTTTATGATATATACATATTTTTAACTAAATTCAAAAATGATATAAATATTTCTGACTTTAAAAAAGCATTTAATAATACTCTAACAAATAGAAATGCATTAGATTATTTAAAAGATTATAATCAAATATTTGATGAAATGTTAGAATATGAAACATTAAAAAATACTTGGAATAAATATTCAAATAAAAATAAATATGCTGAAAATATAGAATTTGATGAAATAATAAAAGTACTAAGAAATTTTATTAAGGATTTAGGATATTGATTGTAAAGGAGTAAATATTATGACTGAAAAGGAACAAAAACAAGCAGCAAAACAATTTGCAGAGTTTTGGAAAGATAAAGGTTATGAAAAAGGTCAATCTCAAACATTTTGGCTACAATTATTAAGTCAAGTGTATGGAATAGAAAGACCTGAACAATTTATAGAATTTGAAGACCAAGTCCATATAGATAAAAATACTGGATTTATAGATGGATATATTCCTACAACTAAAGTATTAATTGAACAAAAAAGCATAGATAAAGATTTAAGAAAAGGAATAAGACAATCAGATGGTTCACTTTTAAATCCTTTTCAACAAGCTAAAAAATACATAGCTGAATTACCATTATCAAAACATCCTAAATGGGTAATAACATGTAATTTTAAATCTTTCTTAATATACAACATGGAAAACCCAAATGGAGAGCCTGAAGAAATATTTTTAAAAGATTTAGAGAAAGAATATTATAGATTACAATTTATCGTTGATAAGGAAAATGAAAACTTAAAGAAAGAAATGGAAATATCTATTCAAGCAGGAGAATTAGTTGGAAAAATATATGATGAAATATTGCCATTATACAAAAATCCTGAAAATGTAGAATCTCTTAAAAGCTTAAATATGCTTTGTGTAAGGTTAGTATTTTGTTTATATGCAGAAGATGCAGGATTATTTGGAAAACATCAAATGTTTCATGACTATTTAAATAAGTTTGAAACAAAAGATTTAAGAAGAGCTTTAATAGATTTATTTAAAGTATTAGACCAAAAACCTGAAGAAAGAGATCCATATCTAGATGAAGAATTAGCAAGTTTTCCTTATGTTAATGGTGGATTATTTGCAGATGAAGATATTGAAATTCCTAACTTAAATGATAAAGTAAAAGAATTATTACTAACTAAAGCAAGTGAAGATTTCGATTGGAGTGATATTAGTCCTACAATATTTGGAGCTGTTTTTGAAAGTACATTAAATCCAGAAACAAGAAGAAGTGGAGGAATGCATTATACATCTATTGAAAACATTCATAAAGTAATCGATCCATTATTTTTGAATGATTTAAAAGCTGAATTAGATGAAATACTTTCTTTAAAAGTTTTAAAAACTAAAAAAGAGAAAATATATGCTTTTCAAGATAAAATATCAAAATTAAAATTCCTTGATCCAGCATGTGGTTCAGGTAATTTCTTAACAGAAACATATTTGTCTTTAAGAAGATTGGAAAATAAAGGATTAGATGCTTTACAAGGTGGACAAATAGGATTTGGAGATGCAAGTATTAATCCAATTAAAGTTTCAATAGGACAATTTTATGGAATAGAGATAAATGACTTCGCAGTAACTGTTGCAAAAACAGCATTATGGATTGCAGAAAGTCAAATGATGCATGAAACAGAAGAAATATTACATATGAATTTAGATTTTTTGCCTTTAAAGAGTTATACGAATATAATTGAAGGTAATGCTTTGAGAATTGATTGGAATGATGTTGTTGATAAAAATGAATTGAATTATATAATGGGAAATCCACCGTTTGTTGGGTCAAAGTATTCTGCACAAGGACAAAAAGAAGATATGGACTATGTATTTAGAAACGATAATAATTCAAAATATAGAACTTTAGATTATGTTTCTTGCTGGTATATTTTGGCGGGAGACTATATAAAAAATACAAGAATTAGATGCGCTTTTGTATCTACAAATAGTATATGTCAAGGAGAACAAACAGAAATATTGTGGAAAATAATGACAAAATATAATGTTAGAATAATATTTGCACATAAAACTTTTAGATGGGATAGTGAAGCTTCGCTAAAAGCTCATGTTCACTGTATTATCATAGGATTTGATAGTGGAAATGATAATATTGAGAAATACATTTATGAAGATGGACGAGTTTGTAAAGCTAAGAATATTAATGCATATCTTGTTGATGCAGATAACATATTTATTGAAAGTAGAAATAAACCTTTTGATGATAGAAAAAAGATGGTGGCACCTAATAAACCATGTGACTATAATAATTTAAAAATAGAGAAAGACGAATATAATGAATTTATTAAAAAATGCCCACAATCGAAGAAATGGATTAAAAAAATGGTTGGAGCTCAAGAATTTATTAATAACAAGGATAGATATTGCTTATGGTTGGTTGGATGTGAACCAACTGAATTAAGAAAGATGCCTCTAGTATTAGATAGAGTAAATAAATGTAGAGAAGATAGAATAAGGGCAAATACTGCTGAATCTTTAAGGCTAGCAGAAACTCCAACATTATTTAGGGAACAAATTAATCCTGATAGATACCTTTTAATTCCTTGTGTTTCATCAGAGAGAAGAAAGTATATTCCTATAGGTTTTTTAAATAAAGATACTATTCCTGTAATGGGAACATTGATTATTCCAGATGCAAAAATATATGATTTTGGAATACTAACATCAAATGTACATATGGCATGGATGAGAGCTGTCGCTGGTAGATTAAAATCTGATTATAGATATTCAAAAGATATAGTTTATAATAATTTTCCATTACCTAAACCTACAGAAATACAAAAAGAAAAAATTGAAAAGACAGCAAAAATGATTTTAGAAGTTAGAAATAAATATACTAATAGTTCCCTTGCAGATTTATATGATGAATTGACAATGCCATCAGATTTAAGAAAATCACATCAGGAAAATGATAAAGCAGTCATGGAAGCCTATGGTTTTGACTGGAGAAATATGACGGAATCAGATTGTGTAGCAGAACTTATGAAAATGTATCAAAAATTGCTAAAAGGAGGAAATGATGTTTAATATCTATTATATAAATTATGCAAAAGCATATGAAATAGCTATGCTACAAAATAATAAGATAAAAACAGGGCAAACAAAAGAAAGTAATACAGATTTACAGTTGGAAGGAGAAGGAAATATAGGAACAAAAGACTTAAAAAAGATACCACTCATAGGAAATGCAATTCCCAATTTTTCCTTTGATGCAAGTGCAGAGGGAAACAAATCGTGGAAGGTTATTGACACAGTAAATGTAGTTAGTACCAAATCTACAATTTTAAAAGATATATATACTCACGCAAAAATAACTGGAAATTTAAATAATTGTAAGATAGGTCAATTGATAAAACTTAATAATATTTCACTGACTACAATGAATGCAAGTGATATATTGGCAGTAAAAACTATTCAAAGTGGCATATTCAATAAAGTAGCGATAGAGGGATTAGGCGATGTAAATATTACTTCTGTATTTGAAGTTCTACTTAAGGATTCTTCATATATTTTTAGTGGGAAAAATAAAAGCAATCACAATCAAGATATAATAATTAAGATTCCAATGCTAACTGAAAATGAATTAGAAAGTCAATATAGCATATCTGATTTAGAAATAGGAGAAATCTCTGTAATTGGAATATATAAGGGGAAATATAGATATTCAGAAATATACAAAAAATTAAGCAAATTATCATTATATGCTCAAGAGCAAAGTAATCAAGAACAAAATGTAGAATATGAAACTGATGAGAATGATAAAGATGAAGTTATTAAAAACAAAGAATATCATTATATTGATATTATAGCTATTGTACAAGATATAGATTTTTAGTAAGGATGGTAAAAATGTCGGATTTTATTATTTACGAATATGATAAGAAAAATAGAAAGGAAATCAAGAAAAAATTAAAAGAAAAGAATGCAACAATTATTAATTTATTAACAACTAAAGAAAATTATCAATTTGAAGAAAATAAAGACTATTATATAGATGCTTCAAGCTTATTTAATTATGACAGAATTGATATTTCTATTGGGATACTAGAAAAAATTTTGCAAATTTTAGAAGATAAACCATTAGAAAAAATTAAGTTTATAGTAGAAAAAGAATATTCACGTACGATAAAAGATAATTTATATTATTTAATTGAAAAAATAAGTTCATTAGAAAAAATATTAAATATAGAAATAGAAACAAATAAATCAGTAGTAGAAATTGATGAAACGGAGTTTAATTCTTTGAGTAAAGAATTAAATACCAGAATATATGGAAATGAAAATTTTAGAAGAAGATTAATTGAAGAAATAAAAAACTTTAGAGTGTTCAATAAGATAAATATGCAACCAGTTTTATCTGTATTTGTTTTTGGAAATCCTGGTATTGGGAAAACAGAAACAGCAAGAGTTATACATAATAAGCTATATGGAAAAGAAGATATTATAAAACTTAATTTTGAGAACTATTCAGATGAACATGCTTTAAGTAGCTTAATTGGTAGTCCAAGAGGGTATATAGGTAGTGAGCATGGAGAACTTTCTGAAAAGATTTCAAAAAGTCAGTCAAAAATAATTATTATAGATGAATTTGAGAAAGCTAGTAAACCAATTTTTAATTTCTTTTTACAATTATTAGAAGAAGGAAAATTTACTGATTCATTAGGAAGAGAATATAATCTAAATCAATATATAATATATTTTACATCTAATATTAAATCAGATAAATTGAAGGAAAAAATTTCTCCAGAATTATTTTCTAGATTCAATTTGATATACAAGATGACTGATATCTCTTTAGATGACAAGAAAAAATATGTGTCAGATAGAGTAGATTATATTAATAAATTATTAAATAATAAAAAAATAGTTATAGCAAAAGAAAAAATTGATGAAATTAAAAATATTGACGTAGCTCAATTTAACGATTTGAGAAAAATAAATACTACAATAAGAAAATTAATAGGCAAAGAAGTTTATGATAAACTTAATTCTAAATAAAAGGCGGGAGACGCCTTTTATTTAGAATTATCAAAACATTTCACAATAAGTTGCACTCCATCACAAAATCCATTCCTATAATACTTCTCATTCCAATAAGAAATATAATCCATCAAATTATCATCAAGTTGATTAAATTGTTTTTGAATAAATTTTCTATTTTGTTTTGGAACACTATTCAAAATTTTTTCACAAATCTCATCAAAATAAATCATATGTTTTTTATCTTCTTTTGTCATGTATGCAAATTCAGTTTGGTCTCTAAATTCCAACCAATCTTTTAATATATCATCATTTACTTCTCTAAAATTATTCATATCAAAATCTCCTCAAATTATATTTTTTAAAAAAGGGTTTGGGATTTAATCCCATTGCATAGAATTTGAAAGGACCGAAAATTTCGAGTCCCCAAATTCAGTGCTTGCTAATACAAGAAATCACTTTTTTATAAACAAAATATCCCCTCATTTAGTACAATTTCTTCAGCTCTATTTTTAATATTATTCATTTTTTGAGTCCAAGATAAAGGTTCTTTTTCGTCAGGACATACACTCACATTTTCCTTTTTAGCAAGTTCTTTAATTAAATTATTAACCTTTATATTAGCTTCTTTATCTACTTCAATTAGGTGTTTATTAAGTTCATTTTTTAAACATAATTCGCAATATAATCCTCGCTTATGATTCTTTAAAAAGTTTAATCTTAAGTATCCATATTTACCAATTTGATAATTGTTAGTTTCTTTTTTAATAACTAAATCAGGGATTAAATAATCACCTTCTTGATGATAAGTTATTTTAAAATTTGAATTCTTCATAAATTTTCACATACCTTTCTTTTAATCTTTATTTGTATACAAACTATCCCAATCATAACCAGACCAATCTCGTTGTTCGAAATTTGCAGAAGATTTTTTCTTATTTTCATAGTTTAATATATTATTCTTATTTGCATCTGATTTTCGGACATCAGGAGTACCGAAATTAGAATCTCCAGATGACTGATTTTCAGATGTCGCTTTTATAAATTCTCCACTTATTTCTGCAAATGTTTTTCCAACATAAATTTTATTAGGTCTATTTCGACCTTGAAATTTTTCTTTAATTAAATTGGCGTTTTCAAGTTGTTTAAATGCAGAAGCTATAGCAGACTTACCGACATGTAATTTCTCTTGTAATCCGATTCTCGTAAAAATTACATACATATTTCCTTCTTCATCACAATATTTATTGTTTTTGGAAATTTTCTCATCATTTGCATTACTATATGCAAGTGATAATCTATCACATAAAAGCGAATATAATAGAATAGCAGTGGGAGATAGTTTGCTGTATTCTTTGCTTTCACAAAGTTCTTTATTTACACGATAAAATTTTACTTTATTATAGTTTTCGTTAAATTTATGAGGTACAAAATTTAACATGCGTTCCTCCTAACCCAGTCTGGATAAGAGATAGAAGTTTTAAAAAATTTTGGAAATTTTTTGGAAATTTTTTTAGATAAAAAATTAATTTTGGAAATTTAACTTGGAAATTTTTTCGGTATTTTTCCGTATTTTATAGAATTTGATAAAATTTAAAGCACATGCCGTATTCCTACAGACATGTGCTTTTTCACATTTTGGACTTTTTTGAAATTTTCTAGAATTTCTTGAAAAATCCTTTAAATTGGTCGAGGCGGTAAATTGAAATAAAGCCGTAAATAGGCTTAAATACTGAATTTTTAAATGTGTTAGGAATTACGACAAAAGTGTGTCGCAATTCCTATTGAGTGTCATTGAATTATAATTTTTTATATAATTGGTAGGTTAAACCATTTAATCATCTGTATTTTCATTATATTTCTCTCGTATCTCATCAATATATTTTTCATATTTAGCAAAATCATTATTTTTAAAATAATCATATATCTTGCCATAGGTGTTAATTGTTGTTTGGATATCTTCGTGTCCTAAAATAACCTGCAATACAGTAAGTTCCATACCAGATTCAATACATCTTGTTGCAAATGTATGTCTTAACATATGTGTATTTACATCAATTGTAAGTCCAGCATTTTTTGCAACTGTTTTAAAATGTGAATTTATTGTATTGTCTGCGAAGAACTTCCCATTTGCTTGAAGAAATAAATAATTCTCTTCATTAGGAATCATAAACTTTTTAGCAATTTCAATTGCTTTTTTAGTTTCTTTACTTACTTTAATTTTCCTGTAACCTTTTTTAGTTTTAGGTGGACCGACAATAATTTCTTTCTGCAAATTTTTTGTTAATGTTTTATTTACATTTATAAAAATATTATCCATATCTGTTTTTATATCTTCTAGTTTTAAAGCAAGTACTTCACCAATTCTCATACCTGTATTTAAAGCAATCATAAGTATTGCATCACTTCTTTTACTGGTTCTATTTAATTGATTTTCAAGTTTTATTTGTTCATCTCTGGTTAATGGCTCTACTTTTTTATCTTCTTTAAAACTTAAAGGTCTTTTTATACCATAAGTTCCTACAAAATAGTTCTCATTAATTATATTTTTATGAACAGCGAACTCCATTATTTGCTTTAATTCGGAATGATCTTTCTTTATCACAGAATTGGATTTTACTCTTTCAGCCTCTAATAAATCAACAAGTTCTTTTCTTGTTACTTTCTGAATAGGCTTATTTGTTGCTTTAAATCCTTCTAATCTATTTATTGTTTGTAAATTAGTACCATAAGCATTGTCTTTTGTTATCCCCATTTTATATTTATTTGCTTCCATTTCTCTACCTAATGTAATAAAGGTATCATCTGTTTTTAAATTTTTTGTATTAGGTAATCCATGCTCTTTTGTAAATATTATAAAGTCTTTTGCTTTTTGAATTGCTTCTTCTTTTGTATGTGCTGTAAATTGTTTTCTTAATTTTGTACCATCATCTAATCTTATATTTTTAAGTTCTATCCTAAATCCATTATAAATATAAAACTTATCGCAATTTTCTGCATCTGTGCAATTTTTACAAGTTTTGCACTTATTCATTGTATTTAGATTTCTTCTATTTAAGCATACTTTTTTGTGAGTACATTCTTTACAATTATTGCACATTGTTCCGTTAGCTGTTGGCTTTGGCTTCTTTTTTACAGCAGTATAAATATTGTAGTCTATACCTTCTTTTAATTTTATCATTTTCTATTCCTTTCATTAAAAAATTAAGGGAATATCTTGATTTTGTTCTATTTTTCGTTTATAATTTAAATAGAAAAGGATATTCCCTTTTCAAACATACATAAGTTGGAGATTTAAATAGTTCATATTTAAGTCTTCAAATTTTTTAATCCATTTCTATGGATTTATCTGCAAGTATTACATTTCTATTTTTAAAGTAGTTTATAAAACTATCTTTTTCAATTAAGAATGTTTTTCCATATATTAAGCAAGGAAAATCATCTCTGTGAAATAATGCTAAACATTTTTTCCTTCCAATTTTTAATATTCTGCATACATCTGTTGTTGTAAAAAATAATTTACTTTTATCTACTGTAAGTTCTCTTGTATTTTCCATTTGCGTTCCTCCTTTTATTGTATTTTTTATGATGACATTTATTTCAGCCCCTCATCATTTGGGAATTATTAGATGGTAATCTTTAAATTACTTCACTGGAATTTCACCACTCCGCTATTTGCCGAGTTACACCCATTGCTTGCGACGGTTTTATCACGCTCGAGCTGTGGCTGTGTAAGAGTATCATTATCTTGTATCCAATAACTAAATATTCAATTTTCAATGTTCCTATCATAATAATCGTTAGTTTTTTGACAACGACTTCAAAAGAACTAACTAGATATTATCATAATTACTTTACAAAGTCAATAGTTTATGTTAAAATATTTTCAGAAAAATAACAAAAAATAAGAGGTAAATATGAAAAGATTAGAAATATCAAAGGATATACAGTTTTTTATAAATAAACTTGCAAGAACAAAAATGATTATATATCAGTCATTTAGATATAATGAAAAGCATAAAAGTTATGAATTTTATAATAAAAATGAAAAATTGAAGTTAGGGTTTCAACTTTGTGATTTTGTAAATACGGATTTTAATTTATTTGAAAGTTTTAAAGCATTTGTAGATAAATACAGCATTGTAACTTTTGCAGAATTATCTGATATATCGATTTACAGGGATTATGATGAAAATGAATATTTAGAAATGTTAAAGAATGTACTTAATCAATCTGCAGATAAATTAGAAAAATTCAAAAAGGCTTTTATAGAAGATATAAAATACATATATAATTTAAATGATTTAGAAGAATTTCACGAGTTATCTCCAGCACAAAGATTACATATATTAAGAGGAAGTAAAAAATCTTCTGCTGTTTTAAAATTATATAAATCAGAAGATTTAAAAATAAAATTTAATAATTTTGGAGATTTTACTAACTTCTCTATTACAAACGAAGAAGATGCACAAGAAATTGCAAAATATGTAGATAATGATAAATTATCTCCTTATTGCTTTAGTTGCAATAACATAATCCAAAGTTTTATTGTAGAATTGTTTGAAATAGCAACAACTGAAAATATAGAGATAAAAAGATGTAAGAATTGTGGTAAATATTTTGTGCCTGATAGTAGGTCAAATGAAATTTATTGTAGCAATATTTATGAAAATGGAAAGACTTGCAAAGAAGTAGGACATTTTAGAACTCAACAAAGGCTTATGAAAGAAGATGATGATTTAAGAATATACAGAAATGTTTATCAAAAATTGTTATTAAGAACTAGAAGAAATCCAGATAATTCACAATATGAAAAAGAATTTCAACAATTTAAAGAAAAGAATATTGAATTAAAAGAAAAGATAAATAATGGAGAAATTACACAAGAAGAATATATGAAATGGTTAAATAAACAATAATAAAAAAATCGTCTGATTATATTTAGTTATAATCAGACGATTTATTTGTCCTAATTAGGATAAATAATTATGCTTTGAATTTGATAAAATCCATTAAGAAATCTTGAGCTTCGGTGTCAGTTGCAAATTTAATACTGAAAGAAATATAACAAATAGTTGCATCTACATTAATCTGAATATCAAATATTTCATTTCTAGTAAGATTAGAAATTGTATTACTATCGGCAAGAAATGAGCATAATATTTCAGATAAATCTGCAATTGAGTTAGAACTTTCTTTCATTGCAGTTAATGAAATTGTATTTTCTGAACTCTTGGTAATATCCCAGTTATTCTTTAAACTAAAAAAATTAGGATATTGCTCTAAAGTAAAGGTTATAAAATCATTAACTACTCTTGTGTTTTTGAATTTTACAATAAACTCGTTGGGTTGCGTTTTTACTGGCATCGGTTGACCATTGAATTTCTTTATAGCAGATTGAAGTTTGGTTTTTATAGGACCAGAGTACTCAATCCGTACAAGATTTTTGTCAACTTCGTATGACCAATTATAAATATTAATCATATAAAGCACCTCCTAAAAGTTTTACATAATTATATCATGATATGGTATAAAAATCAATATAGAGGCTGAAATATAATACATTTGATTATATATTATGTTGACAACACAGTGAAAAAGTGATATAATTTTGACATCTAAAAAAGTAAATACTTCTTTTCACAATACCTTTAAACAATTGTAGGAGGTAAAGCCATGAAAAAAGATATTAGATTTTTAGTAACTAACATGTGCAACTACAATTGCTATTTTTGTCATTCAGAAGGAGTTGGTGGAGCTTTTCGGAAGCACGAATTAAGTGTAGACAATTATGTTACATTATTCAAATTGTATTCAGATATTGAAAAGTGGAATGGTGTTACACTATCTGGAGGAGAACCATTTATATTCCGAGGCGTAGACACACTTGTGGAAAAACTCTATGAAGAAGGTGCAAAAATAACAGTTGTCACAAACGGATCTTTACTTCATCTGCATTTACCAATTGTGAAGTACATTGAAAGAATTAATGTTTCTATTCATACAATGAATCAAGAAATGTATGGCAAGATTATAGGAAGAGAAGCGGAAAAACTGTGTGTTGTTAAGAATAATCTGCAAACAGTAAGAGCTTTATATCCAAATTTGGCTATTAGGTTAAATGTAACACCTTGTGAGCAAAACAATTGGAGCATTGAGGAATTGAGCAATTTAATTTCTTATGCTAAAACAATAAATGCCTCTATAAAGTGTACAGAATTATTTCCTAATAATCAAGAAGATTGCGTAACAATGGAAACATTAAGAGTGCAATTAACAGAGTTGGGATATATATATATTCCAACACAAGATAGAACAGAGTGTTATGAAAAAGAAGAACATCAAATTTTTTTAACACAATGTACCTGTTCAAAAGCAATTCTTTCAGATTCTCCTATTGGGTATTGTAGAGCGAATCACGATCTGTATGTGAATCACGATGCAACATTTCCTCTCTGTAGATTAAGTCAAGACTATATTGACTTCTGGGAGGAAATACAGGAAAACAACTTAGATGTTTTAAAATTAAAAATGAAACTAGCACAGAGAAAGGTATCTAGTGAACTTTGCAATAAACATTTAAGATGTATTTACTTTTAGAATCTAATGAATTTCAGGCAAAATACTTTGTTAGTGTTTTGCTTGAAATTCAATTTAATGTCATATATAATATAATAAAAAAATTTTATTAGGAGGAAGTTTATGAAAGAAGAAGAAATCGTTTTAAAAATTGAAAGTTATATAAAGGAGGTAATGTATAACGAATCAAGCGGACATGACTGGTGGCATGTAAAAAGAGTACATGATTTAGCATTAAAAATTAATGAAAAGGAAAATGCAAATGAATTTACTATTAGAATGATAGCTTTATTACATGATATATATGACGATAAATTTAGTGACGGAAATATGAGAGATAATTTAATTGAATTGATGAAAAAACTAAATGTTTTTGAAGCAATAGATAAAAATAAATTAGAGAATATATTATTTTCTATAGAAAATTTAGGATTTAAGGGTGGATTTAATAATGTAGAACTTTCAAAAGAAGGTCAAATAGTTCAAGATGCTGATAGAATAGATGCCATTGGAGCAATAGGTATTGCAAGATGTTTTGCTTATAATGGAAAAAAAGGAAATCCTATTTACGATCCAGAAGTTCGGAATTATAGAAATTTCATCAGAAGAAGAATATAGAAAAATGAAAAGACATGCCGTTAATCATTTTTATGAAAAACTTCTAAAGATAAAAGACACAATAAACACTAATGAGGCTAGAAATATAGCAATAGAGAGAACAAAATATATGGAAGAATTTTTAGATGAATTTTATAAAGAATGGGATGGTAAAAAATAGATGGATATAGTAGTTATAGGAGATACTGCTAAAGATATTAATATTTTTAAAGGAAGAACACAAAAAGACAGTTATGAGAAAGATACAAAAGTTGTAAATAACGGAGGTGCGTGTTTTTATTCATCAGTAGGGGCAAGTATTTTTTGTAACTGCGGAGTTGTAACAAAAATTGGAGAGGATTTTGATATAAATAATTATAGAAAGTTTGGAATAGATGTAACGGGAGTTAGTACAGTAAAAGGAAAAACAACTAGATTTTTTCAAACTTTCTTAACTAAAGATGGGCAAGAAAGAGAGTTTAGAGCCGAAAGAAATCCAGAAACGAAAATTTCTATACAAGACATACCATTGGAATATTTAAACAATGCAAAATATATTTTTTTATCTACAACATTACCAATAAATCAATTACAACTAATAAAAGATATTAGAAAGGTATCAAATGCAAAAATTGCGGTTGACACATTAAAAGAATTTTCAGAGCAACCTATTACAAGACAAGTATATGACAATGCAGATATTGCTTTTATAGATAGAGAATTTGAAACATTAATAAATTCAAAAGCGAAAACAAAAATAATAAAATATGGAAAAGTAGGTTGTCTTTATTTAGATGAAAATAATCAATACATTTTTAATAACAAAAGAATTATACCAGATGATGAAGTAATAGATAAAACAGGAGCAGGGGATGTTTTAATAGGTTCATTTTTAGCAGTATTATCAAGAACTAATAATCCTCAAATAGCACTAGAAAAAGCAAATGCAATAGCTACAGAGTCAATTCTGCAATATGGAGTAGAGCATTTGAGAGAAAAAGTCAGAACAATGGAGGAATTTGAAAAATGATAATAACAATGGATGGTCTTGGAGGTACAGGAAAATCATCACAAGCTCGTGAATTAGCAAGAAAACTCAATTTTAAAAGTTTTGACACAGGAGCAGTATATAGGGCGATTACATTAAAACTTATACAAGATAGAATAGACCCTAGAAATACAGAGAAATTGATAGAACTTCTAAATAATACAGAAATTCAAGTAGATGAGCAGATGGTAACATTAGATAATATAGATGTATCTGATAGAATAAGGCAAATGGATATAACTCTAAATTCGGCTTATATTGCAACAATTAAAGAAGTAAAAGAAAAAGTAATTCAAATTCAAAGAAATTTTGGAAATTCAAATAATGTTGTTATGGATGGAAGAGATATAGGAACAAGGATTTTTCCAAATGCAGAAATAAAATTTTATTTAGAAGCTAGTCCAGAAGTAAGGGCTAGAAGAAAATTTTTAGAAGGAAAAGATAAAAAACTTTCTTATGAAGATATCCTTAAAAAACTAATAGAAAGAGATAAGATAGAAATAGCTGCTAAATCAATTTTAATACCTAAAGATGCATTCATGATAAATACAGATAATATGACTTTTGAAGAAGTAAGTGAGAAAATATTGCAAATAACAATGCAAAGGATGAATGCTATTGAAAGGTAAATTTTATAATTTTGGTAATACTTTATGTATTATAAATCGAAATGAAAGGAAGGTAACTATTATGTTATTAACAAAAGAAGCTTATCGGCAAAAGGAGAAAGAACTGGAACAACTAAAAATAAAATTGCAGGATGTAAGAAAGGAAAAAGCATTGCATATTTTACAATCACCAGGAGATGACAGACATGATAATTTTGGATTTGAACAAGCAGAGATTCAAGAAAGAGCAGTTATAAAAGACATTAATGATTTGACTATTGAGTTGGAAAATGCAACTATAGTTGAAACTTTTGAAGATAAAAGTAAACAGATAGTTCAGGTTGGTGATTTGGTAAGACTTAAATTAGACTATGGAAATGATGATGTTTTTGAAACTGAATATAGACTACAAGCATTACCGTCCAGTGAAGAAGCAACAGTTACTTTAAATTCTCCTATAGGAAAAACAATTTTTCAGAAAGAAATTGGATTCTTGGGAGAGTGTAGAATTGCAAATGGAAATAAAGTTAAGATTCAGATACTTGAAATTAACTAAATTGTTTTTGTAATTATCCTTTCAAAAAGCTACCTGTATTTGGGTAGCTTTTTATTTGTAATTAATATAGTGGATTTGTATTCGAAATTATATGGAAAGGGATAGCTTGCTCCTGTTATATATTTCTAGTCCTTTTCTTCTTATCAGTAATTACAAGTTCTTTTAATTTTTCTTTTGCTTCAATTTCCTTATTATAATGTTCTTTAATTTCTTTATATTCAGCAATAATCCTATTACAAGTCTTTTTTCTTGATTGAATAGTGTCAATCTTATCAGTAAGTGCATTGATTTCATCTAATATAGTTTCTTTATCATTTTCATTTGCAGTTTTATGCTTCCTCCATAAAGTTTCTCTTTTCCCTTTTAATTCAGGTAACTGTTTCTCTAGATTATCCATATAATTTACTACTTCTTTAATAGATTTAAAACTATTTCTCGCCAAAAAATTAATTTCTTCAAAAATCATATTATTCTTTCGTTTTTGTTTATTATATTCTGGAGTTAGTTCTTTATATTGATTTTTAGCAGGTAGTTTTCCAAAGAAATATAAATAATGCACATATAATCTATAAAAAGAACTGGTCTTCAATAAAAATTTATTTATTTTCGGACCAGTATAAACTTTTCTGTAATTCTTTTTATTTAGATTAGCAACAGGAATTTTTTCTTTTTCCTTATAATAAATTCTTTCTTTAATTCCTTGAGCCGAATATCTTTCTCCAAATACTCTATCAATTCGTACATTTCTTGAATAATATGGTGTTTTTAGAGATAAATATTTTCCTGTATCTTTTATTTTTTCATAACCTTTTGATTTTAATGTTAATTTGAATTCAGAATACCTTCTAGCGGTTTTTATTGCTTCATCTATATCAGTTATTATCTTTTGCATTTTTTCGTCTCTACGATTAAAATAATCAATATGATTTTGCCTAAATGTTCTTTCCTTTTCAGCTCGTGGAGTATTTACTAATGATAGCCTATATTTTATACATAAATTATCTGATGCTTCTTTCATAAATGCAATTTCAGAGTTTGAATTATGATACTTCTTTCCATCAATAAATGAAACAGAATTTAAAATCAGATGATTATGCACATTTTCTTTGTTTATATGAGTACATATTATAACTTGATATTTATCTCCCCATAGTTCTTCTGCAAGTTCTTTTCCTATTTGATTTGCTGTTCTTGCAGATACTTCATTTCCTTTAAATGATTGTATTATATGATAGCCTAGAGTTTTATCTTCTTTATGAAAGAATTTTTTAGTAAGTGCCATTTCTTCATAAGCAGTATTTACAGAACAATTTACACTTGATACTAGAATACCATTATCCGTTTTATCGCCATTTTTACCATAGTTTATAACTGTTTGTAAATTGCTTTTTATTGTTTTTATTTTCATAACAGCCATTGCAACACCTCTTTCTAATTTCTTGAATAAACTTTCTTTTGAAAATCTAAAATAAATTTTGAAATAGTATTTTTTATATTTTCTATATCTTCATTTCGACCATACCTCATATTAACACTTTTTGCGATTTGATTTATATTATTTGCTATTCCAGATATATCTCTTGTAAATTCTCTGATTTCTTTTGTTGGTTGTTCTTTTATCTTGTAACCTTTAATCATACTTCGTATAAATTCAGATTCATTTAATCCTGCTCTTTTAGATTTTTCTTTTAATAATTTTTTCTCATTAGCATTTAAATAAATTTGTTGTTTTATAGTTCTTGTTCTCATAAAATTACTTGCTCCTTTCAAAAATATTTTTAGGGGCTTGGGGAAGATTTTCCCCATATAAAATTTCTATACTGAAATTTTAGCTGTGTATTTATATGGGAGTATAAATGCGTCGCTTGCTTTTGATATTTCAAGTTGTAAAATTTGCCCCTAATTATCCACTATTGGCTAAAAAATTGTATAAAAAAAGAAGAAACTTTGCTCTAAAACTTCTTCTAAAAACTATTTTAAAATTCCTAAATTTTTAAAATAAAAATAATTTTCTCTTGCACCTAAAAAGAAAATTTCTCTGTCTTCATAGTCCATCATTCTTGAATATAATGAAAGTAATTTTTGAAGTTTTTTACATTCTTCTTTATTTAAATTTTCTACTTCATTATCTTCAATAAGTGCTAAAACATTTGGATAATTTTCTTTTATTTCACATACTTGATTTCTTAATTTTTTATAGTCCTCATTTTTATTTCTTAATTCAATTCTTTTACTATCTATTAGCTCACATAATTCTCCTGAATTTATATCATATAATTTCATATCTTCCATTTTCATTTCCTCCTAAACATAAATTAATTCTTTAAATATTATTTCTTCGACTGCATTTTTAATAGCATTCATTTTGCCAACCCATTCCATTTGATTAGTTGCTTTTAATTCCTCTGTAATATTTTCTTTTTTTGCAAATTGTTTCATTAGTAAATCAAATCTTTTATTTGCTGTTCTATCTATTTCAATTAAATGATCTTGCAAAGTATTTTCAATAAGCATTATTGAATATTCTTCTTTTTTATTTTCCTTTAAATATCTTGCTCTCATTCTTCCGTATTTACCTAGTTTTACATTCTTTCTATCTGGTAAAAGTAGATTGGGGATATAATAATCTCCATGTAGTGTATATTCAATTCCTGTTTTTTCATCAATATAATTTTTTTGTAATTCTTTATTTTCCATATTTTTAAATCTCCTTTTAGATAAATTCTTTATAATTTGCAAGCAGAGTATTAAAGTCAAAACCTTCATAACTTCTTTGTTCAAAATTTGAAGTGTGTTTGCCTTTTACTCTATTAGTATTTTTATTATTAGTATTATTAGGTCGTAAATTTTCCGATTCCAGAGTCGTAGATTTTACGAGTCCTGAATCGTAATTTTTACGACTCCATTCAAAATCTATTTTACAAGGATAAATAAGATTAGGTTTATTTCTTCCTTGTTTCTTTTCATAGATAAGATTACAATCACTTAATTCTTTAAAAGCCTTTGTAACAGTCTTATCTGATAAATGAAATAATTTCTGAATATCTCTTCTTGTAAATATTAAATATATATTGTCATTTTCATCTTTCCAGTTATTTTGAATAGAAAGATGAAATCTATCTAGTATAAATCCATATAGTAATTTACTATCAGAAGATAGATGACTATATTTAGGATTAACAAATAGTTCTTTGGGTACAGCAATATATTTGTATTGTAGAATTTCATTTGCTTTGAATAGTTGTATATCAGTATTCATACATTTTTCCTTTCCGACACTCATTACGACACAAAAAAATTCTGGCATAAAAATTACGACACAAATTTTTCCCACCTAACTTTTGGCTTTTTCTAGAATCTAATAAAACTATACAAAAAAATAGCATAGCTTAAAATCCTTTAAACTACACTATTTCAGTATTTATTTAATTTCATAAAAAATTGCTGAGTTCTATTCAAACCGAGCATTTTTGGTCGAGGCGAAAACATTACTAAAAATGCTATATTCCTCTAAATATCAACTTTCATCCTATTCATTTTATTATTGCGGAGCAAATTTGCGGAATATTAAGTACTTTATAAGCCTTAAAATTCCAACAAATTCGCTGCAATTTTATCTTCTGTTTTAAGCTTTTAAATAATATTCGTTAAATAAATTGTGTTCTTTCATATAATTAACAAAGTTTTCGTTCTCTGAGTCAATGAAATGGCGGTCAACATCAATATAATATTTGTTAGTTATCTGAATGTCTGCATGACCTAATATCTTTTGTAAAACAATCGGTGGCATTTTAGCTTCAGCACATCTCGTTGCAAATGTTCCTCTTAACATGTGAGTATGAACTTGAGTTTTAGTTTTTCCGTCAAGATCCACATACAAATAAATATCTAACTTAAATGCAATTCTCTTTATAGCTGAATTTATTGTACCTTCTGCATAAAATCCTCCAGTAGTGTTTTCTGGGTTGTAGAATAGTAAATTGAACTTATTCTTTTTAACACGAGCTAAACATTCATTAAGATATTTTAAAGCAATATCACTTAAATGAATAGTTCTTCTACCTGTAGGAGTTTTTGTATCTAATCCAATACAGTCTTTACCATCTTCATCTTTAGTAATTGTTTTAGAAATAGTAATAGTTTTATTTTCTAAATCAATATCTTTCTTATAATCCAAAGATAAAGCTTCTCCAATTCTCATACCAGTTGTAAGCAATAGTAAAAATAAATTCTTGTGTTTACAATTATAGATAGGTGTAGTTTCAAGATAATCTACAAGTTGTCGTTCTTTATCTAGTGTAAGTGCAATTACATTAGGAACTACTTTAATTACCTTAGTTTTAGGCTTTTCAATTGCATTATAGCCACTCATAAAATTATCTCTAATTAAATTTTGGCTATAAGCATAGTCGAAAGCTCTTTTTATAATTCTAAACCTTTCTTTAATTGTAGTTGGAGAATATTTAGCAAGCTCATTAAAATAGTCAATAATTTCCATTCTACTTACTTTGTTAATAGGTTTTGTTGTAAAAGATTCCTTTTCAATCATTTTTAAGTTTGTATTGTTTTTGCTATGAGTATTGCTGTTTATTTTATGAAGCTTATAATCTTCCATATAAAGTGTTTTAGCAATATCCATAATAGATAAATTGGTTTTACTAATTATTCTTGGTCCACCATTTTTATCAATATTAAGTTTTGCCTCTAATGCTAAATTTAATGCTTCTTCTTCGGTGTCTGCAACAAATGTCTTTTTTAACTCTTTTCCTGTTATCGTATCTCTACCTAGAATAACTGTAGCTTTACTTGTTTGAGAAAAATAAAACAAATTACATCCACTATTTTTACAAATATGCATTCTTTCCAAACTATTGGCTAATTGATAAGGTTTGCTTTTACATATATTACAATTTTCACATACACTTTTATCAACATTCTTTTTAGGTCGAATTGAAGGGTATGTGCCATAAGTTATTCCATTAATTTTACTCATTTTAAAAATCCTTTCTATGATAAAATTAAAGGAAAACTATTGCTATATTGTGATTTTATGTTATAATTATACTAGATTAAGAAACATATAGCAAGGTCTTCCTTGTAATTTTATTTAAATAGTAAAATAGTTTCTCTTGAAGGTTTAAATGTCGCTTATTTAAATCTTCTTTTTATTTTATTCATTTGTTTGTGTATTCTTAAAATACTCTTTAAAAGATTCCTCCATAACAAGCCAAGACTTGCCAATTTTCTTTGCTGGAAAATCTTTTTTATGGAATAGCTCTAAACAAGTTTGATTACCTATCTTTAGTGCTTGTCTAATATCTTTTGTTTCTAAAAATATTGTTCCATTAAGTGTTTTCATAAGCAGTTCTCCTTTCGTTTAGTGTAAGTAATTAATATCTAAAAGATAGATACTTTATCTTTCATTGGAATTTCACCACTCCGCAATTCTGCCGAGTTACCCTCATTGCGTGCGACGGCTCGTCAGTCGATTACTCTGACTTCAACGCTCAAGCTGTGACTAGGTAAAAGTTTCATTAAATGTAGTAAAAAATGTTATATGATGTTCCTAAAATCTAGAACATATTTGTAAATGTTCAAAAGATTTGTACAATTCTCTTGACTATCATCAATAAAAAGTTTATAATTGATAGTGAGAAAAGACAACCGCACTTTTAAAGTTACTCACATTATATATTGATATTTGTAAAATGTCAACAAATTTTCAAAATATTTTTAATTTTCTCACAAGATAGGAAGTGATAATTATGAAATTATTAAATATGGCTGTTCCAAAGGATAGTATTTCAATGATTTTAGATCCAGCTGGAGATGTTGAAAATTATAATACTACAATATTTTTACATAAATCAAAAATAGAATTAGCAGAAGAAGATAATGAATTTTCAAAACATATAGTATTGGATTTAGACAAAAAAAATAAAAATGAAAAAATAATGAAATTTATGTGTAATCAAAAATATGGCACTTTTTTATTAGATTTTTTAAATGCAGACTTTTCAAATGCTGAAAGTGCATATAATTCATTTTTTGTTTATTATGGAATTGAAGGTATTGGAAGTTTATATGATATAAAAATGAAATATCCAATTGAGTATTCTACAAGATATGTATCAACTAAGAAATTTCTAGACTTCTATTATAAAGTATATGAACTTGTCAGTATGGATTATATAAAATACCAACAAGATTTAAGAAAAACCATAGATTTTGTTTTTGATTTACATGAACATAAAAGTACAAAAAATATAGATAAATATTCAAAATTCATGGCATATTCTTCAGCTATTAATTTAATTGGGCAATTTACTGGACGAATAGAACTGGGAATGGTTAGAAGCTTAGATAAAGAATTACCTAATGAAATGAGCGTTAATCAATTAGAAAAACTTGCTTTAGATATTGCAAATAAAAAGATTCGTAATAGTGTAGTATATGTTTACCAGAGTAAATCGTTTTTAAATCTAACATATGTTGCATTAAATGATTTAATACAAAACACAAAAAGAAATATAAGTGTATGTCAAAATTGTGGAAGATACTATCTTCAATATTCTGGAAAAGAAATATATTGTGAACTTCCAAATCAAGATGGAAGCCCAACTTGTAAATCATATGCTTCAAGAAAAGCTTATGATATAAAAATAGTAGAAGATTCTGCCGAACTTGCGTATAAAAGAGAATATCAAAGAAGAATGACAAAAGTGTATCGTGCAAGTGAAGTTGTAAAGCCAGTTATGAGAATAGAATTCAATTCATGGAAAGATAAAGCAAGAAAACAATTAAAATTATATAGAGAGAAAAAAATAACAGCCGATGAATTGTGTAAATGGCTAGAAGAAAATAAATAATTTTGAAAAAGTAGTATAAAAACTGAATTTTATATGTTATAATATATAGTAGTAAAATTTGAAAGGAGATCTAATTATGACTGTTAGAAATCAAGAATTATATAATATTATAGAAACTCTACCTGAAGAACTTTCAAACAAGGTTTTAGAATATATTGATTTTCTTAAATATGCTGATATTACAAATAGAGCACCTGAAAATCTTATTATAAAAGATAAAAAAGATTTAAGAAAAAAATTAGAAGAGGGAATTAAAGATTCAGAAAATGGGAATGTTTGCTCTATTGATGAAGCATTTACCGAAATTGAATCTGCATTAGCACAATAATTTTAGGAGGTTCAAATGGCTGAGAAATATAAAGTTGAACTATCTATAAAGGCAAAAGACGATATTAAAAGTATTGTTTTATATATAAAAAACGTACTAAAAGAGCCTTCTATTGCAAGTAGATATGCTAAAACCATAAGAAATGAAATTCAAACATTGGAGTATTCTCCACAAAAATTTGCAATTATAGATGATGATACTATAAGAGATTTAAAAATTAGAAAATTAAATATAAAAAATCATATTGCTTTCTATAGAGTAAATGAAAATAAAAAAATTGTAAATATTGATAGAGTATTATATAGCTCGTCTGATTGGATAAATAAACTATACTAATCGTGAAATTTGCAATTTTACATAAAATGTGCTATAATTAAGGTATAAGTGGGAATTCGCCCACTGAACACTCGCAAGAGTGAAGTACATTGAAAACCGTATAACGTATAAACAGGAGGTATTATTATGGCTAACATTATGCAGGCATACGCAAAGTACAAGGACAATCAGAATCGGAAGATTGCTGAATTTAAGGAACTTATTTCAAAAGTGATTGAAGAGTTTATGAACGCAACTGAGAAGTTTTCTGAAAGAGATGATTTGACAGAGTTATTTATCGAATGGAATTATAGTCTCAATGATGATCCGAACATCTTTATAAGAGAAAACGAAAATGGAACGATGAAAATCTGGGAGCAAGTTACTGAACCGCTACTTAGTAATGCATACTTATATGTTTATAATAAGAATGTATTTGAGGAAATGAATACTTTTCTTGAAAAGGCATTTCCTTGGTTAGGATTAAGAATTACAGCAAATGCTTGTTTAACAGTTACTGAGGACGGTATTAGTATTGAACTTGTATTTGAATCTCGCGAAGATATTCTTTCTATTGTTCCTGAACATTGTGATGCAGAATGTTATGTAGTTGCGCTACGCAAAGCAATGGTTACATTACTAGAACAAACTGGTGCTCAAACTGATGATAATGGCGATGAAATTTATGCCATGTATCATCTGAATTAAAAAACTTTGTTTCCTCCTGTCATATACAGTGAGGTTTTCAAAAAAAGTCCCTTTCATTCGGGGACTTTTTTCATTAGAATTTAAAATATTTACAAAGTGATATAGTAATTTGACAATTTACATAAAATATGATAAAATAATAAATAGTTTAAACATACGTGTTTATACAATACTTTATAAGGAGGTAAAAATCTCTTAATTTTTTATTCTCCCCAGTTGTATGGGGTTATATATAGATGTATGCAAATAATATTATTAAATCAACAGGAGGAATATCTTATGAAGATGAATGAAAAAACAAGAGAGTTTGAGTACAATCCATATGAATGTTGTGTGGAATTAGGAGGCTATGGTATAGTAGGAGTTCCAAGAGCTGAAAAAAAAGACCAAACTGCAGCAGGGAAGGTCGTAAAAAGAATATTTTCTGTTCTGTGTGGCTTTTTTGGTGCTTGTTTCATAGTAGCAGCAATAATAGGTTTATTTATAATGCCAGTAAATGAAATTGATGGTATAGTTAATGTTTTTGGGTATCAAGTATCGGAAAACGTTGCTACTTGTATAGGGGCTGTTAGTTTCTTTGGTGGTAGTATGATAGCCTGTGCTTTCTTTTATCTTTGCAACAAATCGTGGAATTCAGCATTGTAAACCTTCAAAGGAACTGGATTTATTTCCAGTTCCTTTTTCATTCAAAAGATATATATTTTATTATATTTACATTTCTCTATCCCATTCTTTTTCTCTATTTTCCTTTGCCATTTGTTTTACTGGATCAATAAAAGTATTAGTTTCTTTTTCAAAATTTCGAATAAGCTCTTTTGACTCGCCTAAATTGAATTTATTGCAAATCCATTCGATAAATTTTTCGATAGTAATATAAAATTTATCAATTATTTTGTGAAGTTTTTTATTTTCCTTTTCTAATCTATTGTATTTATTTTCATATTTCCATTCAAGATTAGTGGACTTTTTCTTGTATTCATTTTCTAAATTATAAACTTTAGTGTGCAAAGCTCTATTATCGGCAATTATAGAATCTCGTTCTTTTTGAAATTTAGTTGCCTCATCTACAATCTTTGATTGCTTTGAAAGTTCCTTTTTTAGTGATTTATTTTCAATAGCTAATTCCTTTATCATTTCTTCTTTGGGTTTTATAACATCATTTAAAATTTTCTCGTTTTTATTGAACATAAATTTTTTCAAATCTTTTATATCTGTTTCTTCAGGAATATCATAAGAAATACTTTCAACAAGCTTTTTAGTATTTTCAAAATTAGTTAACTCCTTATATTCAGCTAAATCTATATGCTTTCTATTAGTTTCTTCTTTGGGTAAGCCTCTTTCTAATTCAAAATTATGTGATACCATATATTCATAAAAAGCATTTTGTAGTTGCCTATAACTATCTTTTTCTTTCCAAAATTCGCTACAAGCAAGCTTGTCTATTTCATTTCCTTTTTTATCTGTAGTATGGACAACAGGCAAAAAAATAAGGTGCATATGTGGACTTTCTTCGTCCATATGCACCTGTGCAGACATTATATATTTTTCGCCTAAGTTTTTATATTTAGTTACAAATTCGTAGGCAGTTTCAAAATATCTTTTTGTTTCTTCTTCACCAATTTGTTCGAAGAAATTTTTATCTGATGTAATTATATATTCACAAGCAATATTGCTTACTGTTTTAATTTGTCCTTTTAAATCATTTTCTTTTTTCAGTCTATCAAATTCTTTTTCATAACTATATATAGGTTTTTTAATTGCATAATTCAAATATGTTTTTTCTTTATCTATATTCTTGTTAGAATAGTTGAAATTTTTTCTTTCGTTATGGCGATATATTCCTTTTAGATTATTCGCTTTATATTTCGCATTTCTTATAATAGCATAGCTCATTTTTTTATCCTCCTTCAATTTATTTTTTGACTCGCTATGCAGGAAGCTTTAGTCTTCCTGTAAGAGCAAATACTGGTATTGCAATGGTGGTAGGTTTAGCAGTTTCTTCGAAGTATTGTAACACACTACAACACTTTTTTTGCCTGATGGTAAAAAGTGTTAGTGTGGCAGGGACACCCTACAACCCCAAAACATAAATTATGCTAATCGCTAATTTATGTTTTAGCAAAAATTGGCTGCTCACAATTTTTGCATGTAGAGGTAAAATAAATTTTTCCTCTACATAGAAAAAGCAGTTCTGCTTTTTCTAATTCACTTCATTTTATATTGGCAAATAAAACAAGTTTATGAAGTGAATAGGGTAGTTATATTCTTTTTATAATAAAATCGAATATAACTACCATTTAAGCAAAATCTGCGTCGTTATATTTTTAATAGTTCAATACTATCTGCAAAACCATTTCTATAATACTTTTCAGACCAATAGTCAAAATACTCCATATAATTTTTATCAAGTAAATCAAGTTGGCTCATTACATATTTTTTTCTTTCAATTGGAACATTTTTTAATATTCTTTCAGTAATATCGTCATATCTTATAACATGTTTTTTATCTTCTTCATTTGAAATAGCAAGTATTGTTTCTTCTCTATAAGTAATCCAATCTTTAAGCAAATCTTCTTTTACTTCTCTTAAATTATTCATACTCAAACTCTCCTATACATATATTAATTCTTTAAATATAATTTCTTCAGCTCTGTTTTTAATGTTATTCATAGCTTGTACCCACTCAAGTTGGTTTGTTGC
This sequence comes from uncultured Clostridium sp., assembly GCA_900554175.1. Taxonomy (GTDB): domain Bacteria; phylum Bacillota; class Clostridia; order TANB77; family CAG-508; genus CAG-269. The sequence goes on along the minus strand of USGK01000007.1, from coordinate 32,347 downwards.
TTTTAATTCTTCATTTATTCCTTCCTGTTCTGATAATTTCTTTATAGTATCTGAAACTATTTTAGTAGCAACCCCATCAATATTAGATAAATGATTTGCAAGTTGCCCTGTCATTATTAATTCAGTATATAATCCTCTTTTGTTTTCCCTAAGATATTTAAGTCTTAAGTGTCCATATTTTCCTATATGATAGTTTTTATTATCATTTTTAATTACTAAATTAGGAATTAAATAATCTCCTTCTTTGTGATAAGTTATATTATTTCTCATAAATTTTATTCTCCTTTCGGTATATTACAATACAAAGATTCAAATTCTTCATCACTATGTGTTCTTTGTTCATAATTCCATCCACTTTTATTTTTATTATTATATTTATTATTATTATAATTAGGTCGTAAATTTTCCGTATCATGAGTCGTAGATTTTACGATTCTTGAATCGGAGTTTTTACGATTCATAGTTTTTCTAGTTGATTGATGGTTTATTTTTCCAACATATATAATATTACTTTTTCTAAAACCACTTCTGATTTCATATATTAACTTAGCTTCTTCAAGTTTTTTGAATGCTTTTGTAATAGTTTTATCAGAAAGGTTTAACATCTTTTGGGCTTCTTTTCTTGAGAAAACAAGATATATATTACCATCTTTATCTGCCCAATCATTTTTTAAAGACAATGATAATCTTGCTAGTAGTAGTCCATATAATAAAATACTATCAGAATTAAGATTGCCATATAATTCTTTATCGAATAATTCTACAGGAATTTGAATAAAGACATTTTGTAAAGCCTCATTTTTCTTATAAGGTATAAAATCCATAACAATAGTTTTCCTTTCCTAAAAAATTTTTGCGGAATAGGACTTTTTGCTGATATTTAAAGGAAAACTAGCTTTGCGGAAATTTTTTTGTTCCGTAAAATGTTAAAAAAATGTGTTGCGGAATTTTTTGCGGAATAAAATATTCAAATTTTTCAGCATTTTTTAGAATTTTTCAGAATATAAAAAAATATGCTATTCTCTAATTTTCTTAGAAAATAGCATATTTGAATGTTTTTGAATTTTTATAAATTCTCTCGACTTTTTGCAAAAATTGCAAAAATATGGTCGAGGCGACAGGGATCGAACCTGCGACCTCATGGTCCCAAACCACGCGCGCTACCAACTGCGCTACGCCTCGATTAATTTTAAATACTTAAATAATATAACACACAAATAATAAAAAATCAAGTACTTTTCAAAAAAAAATAAAAAACTTAAAAAAATACTTGCAAAAGTTAAAAAATACAAGTATAATAGAAAAGTAAAAAATGCACCAGTAGCTTAGTTGGATAGAGCACTCGGCTACGAACCGAGAGGTCGGGGATTCGAATTCCTCCTGGTGCACCATTTTTGTAATAAAAATGTCAAAAAAATGAAACAAAAGTAAAAGTCCATTGGTAGAGTAAGAAGAAAAAGAATGCATCCTCATAAAAATAGTTGACAAGAAAGCATAAAATGATAAAATAAAATTATGAGAAAATATATTAAGGAAGTGGAAAAATATGAAAAATAAGATAACAATTGTAAGTTTTTTAGTAATTTTAATTATTTTTATGTTGAATTTAACATCAAATGCAGCAGATACAACATTTAAAATAAAAATAGATGCAAGTGAAGACGAAGTTAACTATGGAGACAATGTTTCATTTACAATAAGTTTATCAGATTTACAAAAAGGAGATTCAATTGGTACAAATGCCATTAAAGCAAAGATTCAATATGATAGTAGTTTACTAGAATATACCGGATATAAAACAGAAAATAACTGGAATTTAATTAGTTTAAATAAAGAAAATATGACATTTGCAATGACTAATGGTGAATATATATTACAAGATCAAGCTCTAGTAACATTTTCCTTTAAAGTAAAAGACGGAACAAGCGATAAAGAAACAAAAATATCTGTGAGCGAAATTGAAGCAGGTTTTAGGATGTCTGAAACTGATGTTACACAAACAAATACTATATCTGCAGATGATGCCAATACAACTATAAAATTATCTAAAAAACAAAGTACTGATGGAAATAATGTAGACGAGAACAAAATTGATAACAATACAACTGTAGAAAATAACACTGTAGTAGAAAACAATACTGTTATAGAAGAGAATAATAGCGTTATAGAAAACATAAATAATTCAAATGGAATAGGTAATGTAAATAAAGTTAATAATGCAACAAATAAATCTACAACGAATACAAAAGATATTTCTACATCAACATCTAAAACATTACCAAAAACAGGAACTAGAAATCTTTTATTAATAATAGCAATTATTACATTAGTTTCTGGAATAATAGGATTATTAAAATATAGAAATATTTCTAAAAATGTAAAATAGAAATTATAAAAAATAAGAGAATAGCTTCGTTTAGCTATTCTTATTTTTTTCTTCCTCTTCTTCTAAATTATATAATGCAGTTCTAACTGCTTCAATAACAAAAGCTGTAAAAGTACAATCTTTTCCCTCTATAGCATTTTCAACTTGTTCAATAATATTATTTGGAAACCTAATACATTTATTTGTAGTAGGAGGAATACTTGGAATTTTAAACTTTTTCATATAAAAATACTCCTTTAACATAATTTTAATTATTTTATTATAAAAAAAGATATTATTCTGCATAACAAATGACTTGCAAAAATGATTAATATATGGTATTATATTATATAATAAAATATACATTAAAAAGGAGAATGAAATGTTATCAGATTTTATAATATGTATACAGGAAAATACAAATTTTTGGGAGCAAATTATAGTTGCTATATTTAGTACTAATATTTTAATAAGTATAGAATTAATGAAGGTAATAACAAATAATTCTGAATAATAAAAGAGAATTTCTATTTCGTATATAGAAATTCTCTTTTTAATAAAATTAAAAGGCAAAGTATTTTATTCCGTTTTTTAAAGCATTGGTTTTAAAAATTACATGACCGTATTCATCTAATTTAGATTTAAAGACATTCGAGTTATTTACTATTTTAGCAAATTCTGATATTGATCCGTAAAAAAACTTAGCTAAAGGATAGTCAGTATCTATATTAGTAAAAACCAAGTAATATAATGAATTATATTCATACAATGAAATCTTTTTTGCAAAATCCTTTAAATCAGTTCCTTTAGAAGAATTTATATATGTACAAAAATTACAGAATTCTTCAAAATTTTCAAATTGATAAATAGCATTTTTATAATTATTTTTAGGCACTTTTCTTTTAAATTGCACTTTTCTATTTGAGTTAGTTTGTTCCAAATTAACTTGAGAAGACTTTTCCTTTATTGTGTTAAATTTAGTAAATGTAATTACAAAAAGACCATCCGAAGTCGAATAAGCTTCAACAAGTAATTTAGAATCATCTACCACAAAACCAACTTGTTTTTTTGCTTCCTCTAACATGGAAGTAAAAAGCTTATGAGCAGTATCGGTGTTTTTTACTAGTGAATTTATATTTACATTTTTCTCAGTTAATTCATTTGCATCAATTATAATTCTTATTTTATTCTCCGTAAGTTTTTCAATTTTCATAGTATCCTCCTAGAAATTATATGTAAAAAAAAATTTTTTGCTATATATATTATACTATTTTTAAAAAAATATTTAAAGCCACAAATTTTGGAAATAGTTAAATAATTGTTATTGTTTAAAAGTTAATATTAAAACTATATATTCAGATAAAATAGTATGATAATATAATTTTATATTTAACAATTAAATAGTAACAAATGATTTAAATCAATATAACACAAAAAATAAAAAAAATCTATAATTTACTTGAAAAAAACATAAATACAATATATAATGAAAGGGCTAAAAGTTGTTTAATAACAAATTTAAGGAGGAAGCAAAATGGCAGCAAAAGATAAAAATACATGGATATGTTTAGTTTTTGTGTTATCAGGACTAGTAATCCGGAGGGTTAATAGGGGAATTAACTTCAGGAATAAATGGATTATGGTGGTTATCTTATGGAAAAAGTTTTGGACTAGAATCACCAATGGTAATAAATTTATATGTTATTACAATCACATTTGCTTTAATGATAAAAATAAATATAGCAAGTATATTAGGAATGGCAATAGGAATATTTTTATATAGAAAAGTATAATAAATCGGGGCAAGAAGGAGTATGAATTGGCAATAAAAATAAAACAATTACCCGAAAGTGAAAGACCATATGAAAAATTAGAGTTATATGGTGAAAAGAAATTATCAAATGCAGAATTATTTGCAATAATAATAAAAAGCGGAAGAAAAGATGCAACATCCGTAGAGATTGCAAATGAGATTTTAAAATTAAATAAGAATATAAATAACGATGACTTAAACTTCTTAAGAGAAGTAAGTATAGAAGAACTAATGCAAATTAAAGGAATTGGAAAGGTTAAAGCTATTCAAATAAAAGCTGTATGTGAAATATCAAACAGAATGAATAAACCATCTAATTATAAAAAAATACAAATAAGAGAGCCTAAAGATGTAGCAAAAGTACTGATGAATGATTTAAGATTTGAAAAAATAGAAATAGCTAAGATAATAATACTTGACAATAAAAACAACATTTTAAAAATAAAGAAAATAGCGACAGGCAGTAGTAATTTTGTGAATTTAAACATAAGAAGTATCTTATCTGAAACAATAAAAATGAATGCACCTAAGATAATACTAGTTCATAATCATCCAAGTGGAGATTCAACACCTAGCAAGCAAGATTATGAATTAACAAGTAAAATAGAGCAAGCATCTAAAATGCTAGGGGTAGAGTTATTAGACCATATTGTAATAGGAAATATGGAATACACAAGTATAAAATCATTAGAAAGAAATCAAAAAATGGTTAACTAATGTTTGAGTTTAAGAAAGGAATGAAAGCATACAATGAATTTTTTTGTATTAGGGTCAAAGGACATAGGGATAGATTTAGGAACAGCAAATATTTTAATTACAATTAAAGGCAAAGGAGTTGTACTTCAGGAACCAGCGGTAGTTGCAATAGACGACAAAACAGACAAAATTTTAGCTGTAGGATATGATGCAAAAGAAATGCTTGGAAGAACACCAGAGAATATAAGAGCAATTAGACCAATGAAAGATGGTGTAATTGCTGATTTTACTGCTACAGGGCTTATGTTAAAAAGTATGCTTTCAAAAGTATGTCAAAGATATAATGCAGGAAGACCACGAGTAATAGTTGGAGTACCATCAGGAATAACAGAAGTAGAAGAAAGGGCAGTAGAAGAATCAGTTTTACAAGCTGGAGCAAAAGCAGTATATTTAATTGAAGAACCTATGGCAGCTGCAGTAGGAGCTGGAATAAACATAGCAGAGCCAAGTGGAAGTATGATTGTAGATATTGGAGGAGGAACGACAGAAGTTGCTGTAATTTCACTAGGAGGAATAGTTGTAAGTAATTCCTTAAGAGTAGCAGGTGACCAAATAGATGAAGATATCGTAAATTACATTAGAAAATACGAAAATTTAGCAATTGGGCTTACAACGGCAGAGCAAATAAAGATGCAAATAGGATGTGCATTACCACTTATGACAGACACTTCTATGGAAATAAGAGGAAGAGATTTAACAACAGGTCTACCAAGGAATATTGAAATAAAATCATCTCAAATATTAGAAGCAATGTCAGAATCAATTTTTAAGATAGTAGATACAGTAAAACAAACACTAGAAAGAACACCACCAGAGCTTGCAGCAGATTTAGCAGAAAAAGGCATATTCTTAGCAGGTGGAGGAGCACTGATACAAAATATAGACAAACTTATAAGTCAAGAAATTAAAATGCCAGTATATGTTGCAAACACACCATTAGAATGTGTTGTAAAGGGAACAGAAAAAACATTAGAAGATTTAGAAAATTTAAAAAAAATATTAATAAACTCAAGAAGAAGAAGATAGTAAGATTGGAGTGATAATCTAATGTATAAAAACAAAAAAAGCGGAATAATAGGTGTAATTGTAACAGTTGTTATAATCGTATTATTAGTCATATTAACAAATGTAGAAAATAGCAATTTGTCATACATCGAAAGTATAGCCAACAAACTTGTAAATCCAGTTCAAAATGGACTTACATATTTAAAAAACAAATTAAATGGGAACAGTTCTTTTTTTGAGGATATAAATACATTGAAAGATGAAAACTCAAAGTTAAAAGAGAGAAACAGTAAGCTTGAAGAGTCACTTAGAGAATTAGAAACAATAAAGTCACAAAATGAAACTTTAAAGCAATATGTACAACTTGCAGAAAAGTTTAGTAATTATAGTACAATACCGGCAGATGTAATAAATAGAGATATAAGTAATTATTCAAAAACAATAGTTATAAATGCTGGAACAAATGACGGAGTAAAAGAAAATATGACAGTAATAGCAGCAGAAGGGTTAGTAGGATATGTAATTTCAGCTTCAAACACAACATCAAAAGTACAAACAATAATAGACAGCTCAAGTAATACTAGTGCACTATTTAGTACATCAAGAGAAGCAATGGTTTGTAAAGGTATATTGAAAGAAAACAAAAGTTTAAAAGCTGTATATATATCAACCAATGCAACAGTTACAGAAGGAGACAGTGTCGAAACATCAGGACTTGGAGGAATATACCCAAAAGGAATTCATATAGGAGTAGTATCAAGAGTTGTTAATACAAAAAATTTATCAGATAGATATAGCGTAATAGACACAGCAGTTGATTTTGGAAAATTAGAGACCGTATTAGTAATAAAAGGTAACAAATAGGAGGCAAAATTGAAAAAAGTTGTAATAAACATAGTTTTGATTATAGTGTTTATAATTTTATATCTTCTAACAATAAATTTCTTCTCATGGTTTAAAATTGCAGGTGTTATGCCAAACTTATTTGTGATTTTTGTTCTGTTTATAGGGTTATATACCACAAGAATAAATGGAGCTGTATATGGAGTTATATTAGGATTACTTTTAGACTTATTTATAGGAAAGAATATAGGGATATCAGCAATAATGTTAGGAATGGTTGGAGCGATAGCTGGAACATTTGACAAGAATTTTTCAAAAGAAAGCAGAATAACAATAATTTTAATGGTACTAATATCAACAATAATATTTGAAGTTGGATCATATACAATAAGATATTTTATATATAGAATGGATCCACAAATAGGAACTTTTATACAAATATTATTAATAGAGACTTTATACAATGTATTGATAACAATTGTAATATACCCATTAATGCAAAACGTAGGTTATAAGATTGAAGAAGAATATAAAGGCAATAAAATTTTAACAAGATATTTTTAAAATTAGAAGGTGAAGTTTTGAGAAAAAAGGTAAAAAAAGAGAATACAAATATAAGATATAATATTTTAGTAGTTATCACCTATATAATAGGAACAATATTAATAGTAAGATTATTCAATCTTCAGATTGTCAATGGTTCAACATATAGAGAAACATCAAATACAAGACTTTCAAGAGAAAGCAAGATAGAAGCAGCAAGAGGAAATATAGTAGATAGATCAGGGAACATTTTAGCAACAACAACAACAACATTTAATCTAGAATTATATAAGACAAAATCAGATGATGAATCATTAAATAAATGCATTTTAAACTTAGTTGAATTGTTAAATAAATATAAAAAAGAATATCCAGACAATTTTCCTGTAAATGCAGATATTACAGGTTTTAATATACAAGGTGAAGAACTTTCAAAATGGTTAACTAAATATAAATTCAGTCAAAACGCAACGCCAGAAGAAGTAGTTAAATATTTTAAAAATAAATATAAAATAACAAATGAAGATATAAAAGACGTAAGAAAAATAATAGCTATAAGATATGAAATAACAACAAAAGGATATAGTAGTACAAAGTCAATTACATTAGCAAAAAATGTGTCTAGAGAAATTATAGCGCAAATAAGTGAAAGAAATAGCGAATTTCCAGGAATAACGATAACGACAGATTCTGAAAGAAAATATAACTATGGTACTCTTGCATCACATATAATAGGTTATATAGGAAAAATAAGTGAAACTGAATACAACAATAATTCAGATATATACGATAATGATGACTATGTTGGAAAAACAGGAATAGAATCTTCAATGGAAAACTACCTAAGAGGAAAAGATGGAACAGAAGAAATAGAAATGTCTGTAGATGGAACCGTTACAGGAGAATCAACTACAAATGAAGCTGTTCAAGGTTCATCTGTAGTACTTACAATAGATGCAGGACTTCAAGAAGTTACAGAAAATGCATTGAAAAATAATATAGAAAAAATTAAGTACGGTGGTTTCTCAAAGTCATATGATGCAAAAGGTGGAGCAGTTGTTGTAATGGATGTAAAATCAGGAGAAGTACTATCAATGGCAAGTTACCCTAACTATGATCCAAGTGTATGGGTAGGAGGAATAAGTAAATCTGATTATCAAGTAATAAAAGAAAATAACTCATTATATAATAAGACTATTTCAGGGTCATATGCACCAGGATCTATATATAAAATGGTAACAGCAATTGCAGGGCTACAAACAGGAGCTATGTCAATAGGTGAAAAAATAAATGACACAGGCGTATATACATATGGAAATAATACTTGGAAATGTTGGTATTATACGGATTATCATAGAGGACATGGATATTTAAATGTTTCAGGAGCTATACAACATTCATGTAATTATTACTTCTATGAAGTAGCAAGAAGAATGGGGATAGATAACTTAGCAAAATATGCAAGATATTTTGGTTTAGGAAGTAAAACAGGAATTGAATTACCAAGCGAAACAGCAGGAACTTTGGCAAGTAAAGAAGCATCAGAAAAGCAAGGAAAAGCATGGAATGGTGGAGATGTATTAAATGCAGCAATTGGACAAGGAGACAATGATTTTTCACCAATACAAATAGCAAAATATATTTCTATGGTAGCAAATGGAGGAAATAAAATACAACCAACAATAGTAAAAACTATATTAAATTCAGACGGAACAGAAGTCTCTAAAGGGGACATAAGAAATTATGCAAAAGAAAAATTAGGATTAACAAATGACACTTCAGAAGATGTTCAAATAGATCAGGAAAATTTAAATGCAGTATTAGAAGGAATGAAATCAGTTACAGATGAAACTGGAGGAACAGCATATAACATATTTAAAAACTTTAACATAGAAGTTGGAGGAAAAACAGGTTCAGCGGAAGCAGGAAAAAATGTAAATGCATGGTTTGTTGGTTTTGCACCATACAATGATCCTGAAATTGCAGTAGTAGTTTTAGTTGAAAATGGAGGACATGGTAATTATACTGCGGAAGTAGCAAGAGAGATAATTGCTGAATACTTTGGAATGAATATCAATGCAAATGAAATTCAAGAAGATAATGGAGCTATAAATTATACAGAAAGTATAAATTAGAGAGGAAAAGGGTTAAAAATGCGAAGTTGTGTAAATGTAAGTCAAAAAAATAATTTAGTCTTAATAAAAATAAATGAAGATGCTGAATTTGAAAATATAGTAAAAAGTGTAAAACATAAAGCAGTCCAGTTGAAAAAATTATATAAAGACTCAAAAATACCAATAAAAATAACAGGTAAAGTTTTAAAAAATAAAGAAATGGATGTAATAGAACAAATTATTCAAAAAGAAATAGACGTTGATGTTGATTTTGATATGCCAAAAGAACTGGGATTACACAATATAAAAAAAACATTTGAAAGAGAAGTATCAAAGTCAGAAACTATATTCCATAAAGGATCATTAAGATCTGGCCAAAAGTTAGAAGAAGATGGAAGTATAGTAATACTTGGAGATGTAAATGCAGGAGCACAAGTAATCGCAGCAGATAATATTGTTGTTTTAGGGACATTAAGAGGATTGGCACATGCGGGAGCAAAAGGAAATAAAGATGCAATAATAGCAGCAGGAAAGTTAGACATTGTCCAGGTTAGAATAGCAAATATTGTTAAAGAAATGGATAGAGATGAAGAAACACTACATAAATGTGCATACGTATATGTAGATGGAGAAGAAATAATAATTGAATAAAACAATAAAAAACACTATTTAGACTAAATAGTGTTTTTTATTATCCTAAAAGGAGCAAAATAAGACTAATAAAAAGCTCTTGATCTTTTACACCTTGCTCATATAAAAAGAAAAGAATACAAATAATTAAAATATCATCAAAATAAAGTTTTAAACCAAAAATCTCAAAAAAATAATCATCAGAAGAATTATTTCTGTTTTCTTCCTCTGTTTTTATATCTGCTTTAGAAGAAACGATAGATTCAGATGGATTACTAGAAACATTATTGTTATTTGAACTATAAGCATTATTAAATTTAACATTTTCTACATATTTATTGTTATATGGAAAATAATTACTTTTAGGATAACTATAATAATTATTATATGGATATCCAAAATATGGCATTCTAAAAGGAAACATCATGATTTATCTCCTTTGTTAAAATTAAAAAAATCTGTAAGGTTAGTTATTTTTAACATATTAACATATTGATCTAATTTTTGCTTTCTACTATCTCTTAGATACGGTTTTAAAGAATAAAGAAGATTAGCTCTTGGATCATCCTTTTTATTCATATTATCCATCATAGATTTTATTTTCATAATTGTTTCAAAATCAATAGTAGAAGAATTATTTTGAGAACGTTCGGAATTCGGTTGCTCATTAGATTTATCATTACTATTATTAAAGTTAGTTGAACCATTCGAATTCTTTAACATATTGGCAATATTGTTAATCATTTCAGGTGAGATATTTAAATTAGGTTGATTGTTTATATCATTTTTATGATCACTATTATCAGAAGATAGATCATTTTTTTGAGAATTATCATTATTAGAATTACTATTATGTAATATATTTTGAACTGTAGATATTAATTTAGACATATCTTCTGCCATAAGTGATTACCTCCTAAGAATTATTTTTTGAATTTAAAGCTTGAATTAACTTAGCTTTATCTTCAGGACTAAGCATCTGATTTATTTGATTAATGCCTTGGGCTAATTGATTTTTATCCATATTGTTAACCATATTCATTAAGAAAGAAAGATCATTATTATTCATAATACCACCTCCGTATATATATATTATATTAAATTGAAAAATATGCGTGAATAAAAATATGTCATAAAAGTTACATAAAAAGTTGCAAAAAGCAGAAAAATCTATTGCAAAATTGCAAAAAAAAAGATATAATAGTATCTAGAGCCGTTATGTCATATTAAAAAATACGATGTAACAAAAATGTAATATAAACTTAATAAAAAGTCAAAAAGTAGTTTCCGTAATTGAATTTTTGGGAAATAATGTAATAAAAATTTAATTAAAGAATATGCTATTGACTGAAAAAAAAAACGCATATATAATAAAAATATATGTATATGAAAAATAAGGAGGAAAAAGTAATGGATTTTACTGGAAAGAAGATTTTAAACAAGGTAATTGCAATGATAATAATACTTGCAATGACAATGTCAGACTTTTTGCTAATTGGCAGTAACTTAGTGAGTTATGCAGTAGATACAGCGAAAACAAGTGACAGTAACGTTGAATTTTATGCTTATTTTACAAAAGAAAATGGAGATAAAGTAAGCAAAATTGAACAAGATACAACTACAAATAATTTAAAAATGTATGTAGAAGTATCTGTAAAAAATGAAGGGTATTTTGATGGACAAATTTCACTAGACGATGCAAACTTTAAAATTAAAAATAGTGTTTTAAGCGACAAAGTAAGCAAAATAGAATCAAATACTGTTTATTTAAATAGAATAAACGCAGGAACAAATGCCATAGTAGAACTTGAAATTGAACAAGCTCTTCCTGAAACTATGTCTGAAAAACTATTAAATGTAGAATCAAAAGTAAATTTATCAGGAAACTATACAAATAGCAAAAAGACAAGACAAATATCAGGAACAGCAAAAGTTGAAATAGACTGGAAATTAAATTCACAAAATACAGTTCAATCAAGTATTAATTTATTAACAAACAAATCATATAAGATTGAAGAAAAACAAAAACGTATAGTTCAATTTTTACTAACAAGTAAATTAACAGATAATAGCTATCCAGTAAAAAACACAAAGATAGAACTAAATGTACCAGAAAAAGCTGAAGAAGTAACAGTAGAAAGAAAAAATACAACTGCTACAAATGGAAATGCTGAATTTAATGAGAAAAATTATGTATATAATAAAGAAAATAAATTACTTTCAATAACAGTAGAAAATAATGCAGATAAAGATGGAAACATTAAATTCTATAAAAATGCTACAGACGAATTTATCGTTACATATGTATATGATGAATCAGACAAAGACAATATTGAAGGAAAAGAAATAAAATCAACAACAAAAATTCAGACATATGACAATCAAGAGAAATCTGCAGAAAATAAAACAATAGCACAAGAAGAAAAAGATGGAATCATTTCTTTTGATATAGAAAGCAATGAAAAAGAGATGTTTAAAGGAAAAATTTATACAGGAGAAGATAAAGAATACACATCAGTAACAAAAATAAATGTAAATAAAGCAAATATTGCAGAGAAAGTAACATTAAATGAATATTCAGCAAATTATATAGGTAACGAAACATATTCAGCAAATATATTCTTTAAACAAACAAAAATTAGCAAATCAGAATTTGAAAAAATATTTGGAAAAGAAGGATATATAAAAATATTAGATAATAATGGAACAGTATTTGCAAACATAACAGATTCAACAGACAGAGATGAAAAAGATTATATAGTTATAAATTATCCAGAAAACATAAAAGAAGTTAATATCGAGACAAGTAAGCCAATTGCAGAAGGAACTTTAAATGTTGAAAATACAAAGACAATTAAAGAAACAGAATATGATAGAGCAAAAATTTTAACATTTACAAAAATAAGTGAAAAAGTTGCAGGAACATATGATTCAAATCAAAAACAAGAATCAGAAAATAGTATTTCTTTAAAGGAAACAACAACAAAAGCTAGTTTAAATGTTTCAAACACATCACTTTCTACAACAGAAGCAACAAGAACAAAAATTGCAGTTACACTTGACACATCTGATGAAAGTAAAGATCTATTTAAAAATCCAAGTATAAAAATAACACTTCCAAAACAAGTAAAAAAATTAAATATAAACTATCAATTATTACATGGAAATGGATTAAAAATAGCAAATGAAGCAATAACAAAAGAAGGAGAAAACCTTGTTATAACAATAAATATTACAGGAGAACAAACAAGATATGTATCAGACGTAACAGAAGGAGCAACAATTCTAATAGATGCAACTATGGAACAAGACAAATTAGCAGTAACAAGCAATGAAGAAATTAAATTAAATTATACAAACGAGAATGCAGTTACATATATCAATAATGGAGAAGAAAAAGTAAAAGTAAATGTAATAGCTAAGAATCCAATAATAGCAACAACAAAGATAAATGAACTAGGAATAGAAACAACAGTAGATGAAGACAAAAAAGATATAAATCTAGAATTAGGAAAAAAAGCTCAAACACTTACAACAATAATGAATGTAGTTAATAATGAGACAAGCAAGATATCAAATGTAAAAATATTGGGAAGTTTCCCAACAAATAATAAAAACAATAACTTAGGAATGACGGTAAATACATTAACAAGCTCAGTAACAAAGAAAAATGTAAAAATTTATTATACAGAACAAGAAAATCCAACTGATGATTTAACAAATTCATCAAATGGATGGTCAGAAAAAGTAGATGTTTCAAAAGTAAAAAATTACTTAATAGTAATAGATTCACTAGAAATTGGAGAAACATATACATTTGGGTACAAAGTAGATGTACCAGCAAATCTAAGCTATAATTTAGATGCAACAGCAGGATATACAGTAAGTTACAAAAATGATGCGTCAAACACATCAAATACTGTAAAAGCAACAACACTTGATTATAACACAGGAAAATCAGCAGTATTAGAACAAAATGTAGTAGCAACAGTAGGAAATGATACTATAAAAGATGGAGATACAGTAAAATCTGGAGAGATAATAAAATATACAGTAACAGTTAAAAATACAGGAAATGAAGATGCAACAGGAGTAACAATTGTAGGAAACGTTCCAGATGGTACAACATATGTAGAGTATAACAATAATGTAGAAAAACCAAAAGAATCAATACCTGATAGTGAACCAGAAACATTTATAGAAGATACGAATAAAAAAGAAGTTAAAATAGAAAATCAAATAATAAAAGCAAAATCTCAAATTACATTTGAATATATGGTAAAAGCAAATACGAATTCAAATAAAGAAATAGAAACTACAATTACCACTACAAACAACAAAGGTGAAAAAGTAGAAAACAAATTTACAAACAAAATATCAACGACAGAAATAGAGACAATATTAGTAAAATCAGACAGTATATACAATAACGGAACAATAAAATCAGGGTATGAATATCAATACATACTAAAAGTAAAAAATGTATCAAATAAAGACAAAAACAATGTAAAAATAACAGTAAATACAAACGACTTATTTGAATTAGTTCAAAATGAATATAACAATGATGATGACCATATAGAAATAACAGATAAAACATTTACAATTGAAAAAATAAAAGCAGGAGAACAAATTGAAATAAGAATTTCTGTTAAAGCAAAACAACCAATAAATTCTGTAAATACTGCAGAACTTTATGCAACAGTATTAGAAGGAAAAACAACATATAGATCAAATAAGATAATAGAAAAAATTGATGCAATCGAATTGCAAGTAGACTTTGCAACAAAGACAACAAGTACAACAGAAGGTTATTTGAAAAAAGGAGATAAAGTATCTTATATATTCAACATAAAAAATACAGGAAAAAATGATGCAGATAAATTAGAAATAAAAGATGAATTATCAGACTATTTGGTAATAGAAAGTGTAACAATAAACGATCAAAATGCTGAATATGCTGAAGATGATGTATATGAAGAAAATTCAAAGTATTCAATATTGACAATATCAACACCACTAAAAGCTGGAGAAAGCGCAACTATAGTAATAACAGCAAAAGCTGATGATACAATAACATATGACGAAGTAACTAAAGTTTCTAATAAAGCAACTTTATATAATGAAGTTGAAATTACAACTACAGATGAAATTGTATATTTTATAGAAAAAGACAATATTAAGTCTGAAGACGATGATCCAAGTAGTGGAAATACTGGAGATAAAGACGAAGACAATAAAAATACAACAGATGGAGGAAATACTACAGGAGATAACAGAAAAGATCCTTCAACAGGAAATAAAGATAACAAGAATACATATACAATAGCAGGAACTGCATGGAAAGACGAAAACGAAAATGGAGCTAGAGATAAAGGTGAACAATTAATATCAGACGTAAACGTTAAACTATTAAATATTGAAACAAAAGAATATGTAAAAGACTCATCAGGAAATGAAATATCAGCTAAAACAAACTCAGAAGGATTATATACATTAACCAACATACCAGAAGGTAAATATATAGCAGTATTTGAATATGATTCAAGTAAATATATGCTAACAACATATAAAGCAAATGGAGTAGCGACAGATAAAAATTCGGATGTTGTATTAAATGATATTACAATAAACGGAAAAACAAGTTCAATGGCAACAACAGATACAATAGAATTAAAAGGAAGTATAGCTAATATAGACATTGGTTTAGTAGATGCAAAAGAGTTTGATTTAGAATTAAACAAATATGTAAGTAAAATAGTTGTTACAAATAATGCAGGAACTACAACAAAAGAGTTTACAGATTCAACTCTTGCAAAAGCTGAAATAGCAGCTAAAAGCTTAAAAGATTCACAAGTTGTAATCGAATATATAATTAAAGTAACAAATAAAGGTGAAATAGCAGGATATGCTAAAAAGATAGTTGATTACAAATCTTCAGAATTAAATTTTAGCTCTTCAATGAACACAGATTGGTATAGTCAAGGAGAATATGTATACAATTCAAGTTTAGCAGAAACAAAACTAGAACCAGGAGAAACAAAAGAACTTAAGTTAGTATTAACAAAAACAATGACAGAATCAAATACAGGACTAATTGGAAATACAGCAGAAATTGCAGAAGCTTATAACACAAGAGGAGCAAAAGACAAAAATTCAACACCAGGAAATAAAACTAAAGGAGAAAACGATATGGGTCAAGCAGATGTAATTATCGGAGTAAAAACGGGTGCAGTAATAAGTTATGTATTAATTACACTATCTATAATAATAGCAATAGGTGTAGGAGCATACTTTATAAGTAAAAAAGTATTAAGTAAAGAAATAAAATTTTAATATGAAAGGAGGGAAAAAGATGGAAAGTAAAATAAAAAAGATAATAGTAATACTAATGCTTGTATTAATTCAGATGTTTGCGATGGTAACAACATCGCAAGCAACAAATGTGAAAGATATAATTTCACAAGGAAGCAATGCGATAGGAAAGAAATTAGGACCAATAGGTAGAGATCCAGGGGTAGGAAATGCAGACTATCTAGAAGGCTCAGGACGTTCACCATATTTATATTGTATTCAGAAATATAAATTGTTGCAAAATAAAAACACATATAAAGTGGCAAAATATATTGAAATAGATGGAAATATTGCAAAAATATATAGCAATTCTGAAAAATATAAGTTATATACAAATAGTGATAATGCTGTTATAGCTTATATACTAGGTGGAGGAAAAGAAGAAAAAGGATTTGGTAATAACAACAACGGTGGAGCAAGACAAAATGCATTATGGGCATTTTGGAATACATGGGCAGAAAAAGCATTAGGAGGATATACATGGGCAGAAAATTCAGGAGAAAAGAATCAAGTATATAATGAAGCCCAAAATTATGCTAAAAATTTAAACAATAAAAAAGATTATACAGCACAAATAAAAAGTGCTAATTCTACTGTAAAATCAGTAGGAACATTAGATAATTCACAATTAATCGGACCAATAAAATTAACATTTACAGGAACATTGTCTGTGGAAAATAGTGATGGATTAGAATTTTACGATAGCAATAAAAATAAACTAAGTGGTATAAAGGATATAAAATCAAAACAATCATTTTATATTAAAAATACAAAAAACAATAAAATTTCTACATTAAAATTTAAAACAACTGCATCAAATTCTGAAAATATAAAAGCAAAAATTTGGATAATAAAAAATGTAAAAAGTGGAAATCCAACACAAAGATTAATTATCGCAGATGCAAATCCATCAACTACAAAAACAGAAGCAACAGTGGAAATAAAAGTTGAACATGAATCTGAAGGTAACTTAAAAATACATAAACAAGATTCTTCAAAAGGAAGTGCACTTGCAGGAGCAGAATTTAAAATATATATAGAAAAAGAAAAGAAATGGTTAGGAACAGATAAAACAGGAGCATATATATATAATGCAAGTTATGAAAATGCAAAGACATTCACAACAAATAAAGACGGAAATATAACTATAAATAACCTAAAAGCAGGTATAACAGTAAGAGTATATGAAACAAAAGCACCTGAAGGATATGATTTATCTGTACAAGCAGGATATGACAAAGAAACAAAAAGAGTTTATTGTAATCAAAGAACATACAAAATAAATAAAACACCGGATGTATCAGTAACTATGAAAAATAGTAAAACTGGAAACCTTGAGATAACAAAATTAGACTCAATAACAAAAGACCAACTTTCAGGAGCAGGATTTAAGATTTCTGCAAAAGTAGAAGGAAATAAATCTAAAAATACATGGATAAAACAAAATAATGACGGAACACATAGCTACACATCAAGTTTTGCTGATGCAACAACATTTACAAGTAATTCAAAAGGAATTGTAAGAGTTGAAAACCTAGACCCAGCAGTATATTATGTATATGAGGTTAAAGCACCAAAAGGATATGATATAACAGTACAAGAAAACTATGAAAAACAAAATGAATGGGTAAAATGCGGAAAGGTTGATGTTACAGCGGGAAATACAATAAAAGTAAATCAAAACAATGAAAAACTAATCTCTGTAGAGGGATATGTATGGATAGAAAAGCCTTTAACTAAGGATAATGAACCTAACGATAAATTTGATAATGAAGAATCAATAATAACAGATAAAGTAACAATAACGTTAAGAAATAAATCAGATGACAGCATAGTAGCAAAAGATCCAAAAATAGTAACAGAAAAAGTAAATAATACTGAAGTTATATGCTATAGATTTGAAAAAATAAATTACAATAAATTAAAAGATTACTATGTACATTTCGATTATAGTAACGAATACAAAAAATATATAACTGTAACATCAGACTTTACAATAGCAGAAGGTTCAAAAGCATTATCAGATAATGTTCCAACATATGATAAAGATTTAGTTGGAATGGCAACAACATATAAAAAATCAGCTAATGAAGCGGATTACGGATTATCTGGATTAGCAACTAAGTTCTACGATGAAAAAACATATACATTAAAGAACATAAACTTAGGAATAAAGCCATTGCCAGAAACACCATTTACAGTGTCTGAAAGTATGGCATATATAGAAGTGAAAATAAAAGGTTACACATATAGATATAATTATGGAGGATCAGGAGAAAAACTTCAAACAGTACCACTTGTTAAATTCCAATCAGAAACAGATAAAGAATGTTATACAAGAGATATTTATCCAGCTGATATAACATACTCTGATGCTGAAAAAACAAAGAATTTACAAGTATATGCAACATATAGAATTGATGTAACAAATAATACCCAAATAGATGTACCATCTTTATATCAAGAAAAATATCTAAATGTATTAAATGTGACAAACAAATACGATACAGGAAGATATGAATTAGCAGATAAAAATTGGGCTGATTCAAATAAATCAGGAATAGCAACAATTAATGCAGACTACTTACAAAAACAATATTATGAAGATTACTCAGCAGGAAATGGAATTACAAACGAGAAAGAAAAGAACAGTAAAGCTTCATATATCACATTTAAAGTAAATGAAGACAAAGTAAAAGAACTACTTACAAGTAAAACAGGATCTGTAGAAGACTTCCCAACAACAGCAACAGTTACAGCAAACCATAAATATACAAGACAAGATTCATCTTGGGAGAATAACATAATAAAAGAACAAACACACTATACAACAGAACAAACACAACAAGATGACGCTCCATACTTATGGTTAAAACTTGGAGAAAACAGAACAATTTCAGGAAAGGTCTTTGAAGATAAAAATTCAAAATCAAATGGCGAATTAGTTGGAGACGGTATTTACGATGAATCAAAAGAAAGTAAAGTTTCAGGAGTAAAAGTAGAATTAGGAAATTATGATGGAAAAACATTTATACCAACAGAACTTTACCAGGTTGATAAAGATGGAAAAACAATTTTAAAAGATGGTAAATATCCAGTAGCAAGTACTGTAACATCAAATGATGGAACATATTCATTTGTTGGAGTTGTTCCAGGAGTATACTATTTAAGATATACATATGGAGATGGAACACAAAAAATACTAAATACAGATGGAACAGTTGTATCGCCATATAAATATAAATCGACAATAGTAACAGATGAAATAAGAAAGGCTTTTGAGACAAAATATGAAGATGAAACAAAAGCAACATGGTATATTGGATTAAATGATAACCATAACTTAGCTGTAGACAATTTAAATAGAAGAAAAGAATTAAGTGCAAATACATACAGTGCAACAAATAGCGTTGTAAAAGCATTAAATGATACAAGTAAGTTAAATAAAGATACAACAATAACAGCAGAAACACCAGTAATATCAATTCCAGTAGAATTTGATACAGAAGGAGAAAGCTCAGTAGCTATAGAAAATGATGGAAAAACAATAACAAAACAATATCCAAATGAATTAGGATATATGGACTTTGGAATTATCGAAACACCAAAAACATCATTAGATGTAGCTAAGAAAATTACAAACATAAAACTTACATTACAAAATGGTCAAGTAATGGCAGAAGGAAATCCAGCAACACAAAATGTTAATTATGCTACAGATTTAGACAGAAAAACTGAAGGTGGAAGCACATATGTAAAAGTAGAATTAAATAATGAATACATATATGGTTCAACATTAGAAGTTAAATATGAAATTGCAATAACGAATAACTCTGATGTAGATTACATTGAAGCAGAAAATGATAATCATTATGGAAATTACTATAAATATGGTGATAAAACATATGCTAAAGAAAAATCTATAAAATTAGATAAAGTATATGATTACTTAGATCCAAAACTTTCATATTTATCTGCAGAAAATGAAGGAAATGTAAAATTAGTAGATATATCTAAGATTGAGAATCAAGTAAAAGATGCAGGAACTTCAGAAACTGACAAAATTGCATTAAATGAAATTTTAGACTTAGTACAAGTACAGTCAGAATCAACAGGATTGACATATAATAAAATACTTGAAATAACAGGATATAATGGAGAATTATATTCAAGCAAAGGTGAAAAGAAAGATCAATCTACAAAGACAACAGTAATAAATGCTAACAAGATATTATCAACTGGAGAAGACGACTTAGAATTTATTAATACAGCACAAGTAGTAGGAATAACAACACAACAAGTAACATCACCAAATATAGAAAGCTTACCAACATCTAAGAAAGTAACATTAACAGTTACACCATCAACAGGTGCTAATAGAAGTGTAATATACTTTGTAATTGGAGCAATTTCACTACTAGTAGTTGCAGGAGCAATATTTGTAATAAAGAAAAAATCTTTAGGAAATAAAGAGTAAAATAATACGAAAACTCAGTTCAGTATGAACTGAGTTTTTGTTAACTTTATAAAAAAACTCTTTAACCGCAGTTCCCTAAGAAAAAAAGGTATTTTAGAAATTTCATCTAAAATACTTTTTTTCTGTTAATAAAATGTAATAAAAATGTAAAAAACAGAGATGAAAAATTACTTGAATGACCTTCCGTAAAGGGATTAAATGAATGTTTTTGTAATACAAAAAACGACAATATTGACTAATTTTTTTAAGAAATTATAATAATATTAGAATATATTTAAATGAATCTCAGGGGATAAATAGGAGGAATAAGTATGCAAAAGAACTCTAAAGAAATATTTACAAAATTAATAGCAATGTTGCTAATAATAACTTTAAACATAGCAAACTTTCTTTTTGTTGGAGAAGGTTTAATGAGCTATGCAGTAGATATGGTAGCAACAAATAGTAATAATGTGGAATTCCAGGTTTATTTTAAAAATCAAGATGAAACTACCAAACAAGAAATACAAGTAGCTGAAAAAGATATTAATATAAATTCTGAATCTGAGAATTTGTATGTTACAATATCAGTTTTGCGTGAAGGATATTTTAATGGAAAAATTACTTTAGACAGTAATAACCTAAGTGTAATAGGTTGTACAAAAAATGCATACTTAAACAGTGTTGATGGAAACACAATTAATTTAAATCAAATAGGAAGCGGAAATACTGTAACTCTTGAATTGCAAGTAAAACCAAAAACAGCAACTTCAATTAAAAGTGCTGACTTAAGTGCAGAAAGTATAGTGAATTTAACAGGAGTATATACAAGCAGTAAAGGAACTAAATTAGTTACAACAGATATAAAAGGAAAAACAACGGTAAAAACAAACTTAAAATCACCTGAAAATATTCAAAACATATTAGAGACAAATATAATAACAAATAAGGTTTTCGAAATTGATGGAGTAAACAAAAGAATAATACAAATATTGGTAAAAAATAATGCAAAAGATAATTTATATCCAATAAAAACAACAAATATAGAAATGAAACTTCCTTCAGATGCAGAGAAAATAGTAGCATATGCAAGGTCAACAGAATCAACAGATAGTAGAATAAATTTTGGAGAAAGTAATTATAATCAAGAAGAATCAACATTAAAAATAAATTTAGAAAATAAGGAAGACTCGGAAGGAAATATATCATTTGCAAAAAATGCAACAGATTCACTTGTAGTAACCGCAATCTATAATGAAAGTAAAGTGTTTACAGAAGAAGAAAAAGTAATAACAACAAAATCAACAATAACAACATATGATGAAAAAGCATTAATAACAGAAAAACAAGCAACAATATCTGAGGAAGTAAAAGGAATAATAAATTACGAAATATCGAAACAAGAAGATG
Source organism: uncultured Clostridium sp. (assembly GCA_900554175.1). Lineage (GTDB taxonomy): Bacteria > Bacillota > Clostridia > TANB77 > CAG-508 > CAG-269. The sequence continues at coordinate 10,058 of USGK01000007.1, read as the reverse complement.
CAATTTACAAGGGAAAAATATACACAGGAGAAGAAAGAGAATATAAGGTAAACGTAAGAAGCTATGTAAATAGTACATTAACAGCAGAATCTATAAAATTTAAATTAGATACAACAAAATATTTAGTAGGAGAAATAGAAAAAGAATCTACAATAGCATACAAAGATATCACAATAAAAAAAGATGATTTTACAAAAGTATTGGGAGAAAATGGTAATATAAACATATTAAATCAAGAAGGAACTGTAGTTTCAAGTATTACAAATGAAACAGAAGTAGATCAAAAAGGAAATATAGTAATATCATTACCAGAAAATACACTTAAAGCTGATATAGAAACAAGTGTACCAACAGCAACAGGAAAAATAGATTTTATATTAACAAAATCTATTGTAGAAAATACATATCAAGAGGATGAAATAAAAACATTTACAGCTATTGAAAATGCTATAACAACAGAAGACGAAATAAAGGTAAAAGGTAATACAGAATTAAAAGAGACAATAACACAAGCCAAACTAGATATAGACACAAAAGAATTAAAAGCAGGAACAACAACAACAGTAGAAATAACAACAACATTACTTTCAGATGACGAAACAAAAGATTTATATAAAAACCCAGTTATAAAAATAGCTTTTCCAGCAAACACAACTCAATTAACAGAACCTAAATATAAAATACTATACACAAATGGACTAGAAGAAACAGCAGAAGGAAAAGTAACAGAAGAAGACGGTAGAAAAGTTGTAATAATTACATTAAAAGGAGAACAAAAAACATATCCAGGTAAAACAATACAAGGAACAGTAGTAGTAGTAAGTGCAGAACTTACAGTAGACAAGTTACAAACAAGTAGCAACGAAAATATAACATTAACATACACAAATGAAAATGCAAAAAATTATTATCAAGATGGAAAAATTACAAAAGACCTAAAAATAGTACAAGACCAAAACATAATTATAACAAACAACATAAAAGAATTAGGTGTTGAAACAGTAGGAAAAGAAGAAGATAAAGAAGTAAATATAAAAGCTACAGGAGAAACACAAACAGCTACTATTCAAATAGGAGCAATCAGCAACGAAGAAGAAACAATAACTAATGCAAAAATATTAGGAAAATTCCCAACTAAGAGTTCAACAAACACAATGGATATAACATTAACAAGTAACATAAAAGTAACAACAGGTCAAGAAGGAGTAAAAATATACTACTCATCAAATGAAAATGCAACAGAAGATTTAGAAAATTCTGAAAATGCTTGGACAGAAGATTCTAATTTAGCAGATAAAAGATGCTATTTAATCGTAGTTCCAAGTTTGAATAAAGGAGAAAAAATCAGCGCAGAGTATGGGGTGGATATTAAAAAAAGTACAGATGAAAAAAGGGCTGAAGAACGTTTTAATTTTAGGTATATAAAGGCGTCAGGAAATGTTGTAACTAGTGATTCGACTAATGTTGTGTTAAATATGCAACAATATAAAAATGTAGAAATTGCCTTGACAGCTTGGGTTGGAGAACATGAATTAAGAGAAAATGAAGAGGTACATCAAGGAGAGGTAATAGAATATAAAATCAATTTGAAAAATAATGAGGAAAAAAACATAAATAATATAACTGTTATAGGCAAAGTGCCTGAAGGAACTAGTCTATATACAACTAAAGATATTTATAAAACAGAAATACAACCAACAGAGAGTGAAAAAGTCTTCAAAAATCTTTCAATAAAACAAGGAGAAACTTTAAGTTTAACTTATCAAGTAAAAGTTACAAATGATTTAAAAGAAGGAAATAAATTAATAAATGAGATAGAAACAAATTTTGATAAGAAGTCCAATGCAGTTACTAATATAGTAAAAAAATCAGATATTATTATAGAAGTTAAGACTGTAGGAAGAGCTGATAATGAGAAATTAAAAAGTGGTTATTATTGTTCATATAGAGTTTTGGTAACAAATAATACAGAAGTTGATAAAGAAAATATTATTATTGAATATAAAAAAAATAATGTCCTTTATATGCAAGCTAATAATAGTATGACTATAGATACATTACATGCTGGTGAAACATATGAGATTGGATTAGCATTGGGAGTCAAAAATATAGAAGACCAAGATGAATCGGTTTTTTATATAGAATCTAAGTATGGAAATGAAGTGTATAGCTCTAATATTATTAAAGAAAAGGTTGAAACCATTAAGGTGAAAGTTAATTTAGAACAAGATATTCAAAAAAGCAATAAGGAAGAAGCTCTTATTGATGGAGATACAATACTATATAGAGTTAATGTGAAAAATTATAGTGATTATACAGTCGAAAATATGGAATTAAAAATTAAAATATCTAATTATTTGGATGTTGAAAAAGTAGAATTGAACAATAAAGAAACTAGTTATAAAAAAGAAGTGGCTTTTGAAGAAGATTTTTGGTACCTTGTTGAGAAATATACATTGAATCCAAATGAATCAGTAGAATTAATAATTACAGCTAAAGTTAATAAGGAGGATTTGAAAGAAAAAAAACAGATTATAAGTACATGCAGTATATATATGGAAGGAAGTAATATATGCGAAAGTAATGAAACAAGTTTTTATATAGATCCAACAATAAATACTACAGGAAATGATAATAAAGAAAATAATTCAACAACTGAAAATGAAACAGATTCAACAGAAGATGAAAATGATACTAATATAAATCCTTCAATAAAAGAAGAAGAGTTATATAATATAAATGGAAAAGTATGGTTTGATGAAAAAGAGAATGGTGATAAGTCAGCAAGTAATGTAAATATAAAAGGAGTAAAAGTAAAATTAGTAGATGTTACTACAGGGATTGTTTCAACAGACAAAGATGGTGTAGAAATTTCAGCAGAAACGAATGATGATGGAATTTATCAACTTTCTAATATAAAAGAAGGAAAATATATAGTTATATTTGAGTATGATAAAAGTAAATATAAACCAACCATTTACCAAAAAGAAGGAATCGAAGAATCAAATAATTCTGATGCAATTTTAAAAAGTATAAAAATAAATGGAGAAGATTTAGAGGTAGCAGCTACAGATATTCTAGATATAAAAAGTAATAAAAATAATATAGATTTGGGATTAGTTGCGTATAAAAAATTCGATTTATCACTTACTAAAGTTGTAAATAATATAGAAGTAGTGGATAATAAAACAACAAAAAAATATGCTTTTAATGAAGCATCACTTGCAAAAGTAGAAATAGACTCTAAAAAGTTAAATATAACAAAAGTTAATATTGAATACACAATAAAGATAAAAAATAATGGAGAAATATCTGGGTATGCTAAAAATATAGTAGATTATATTCCAAGTGGGTTAGAATTTGATTCTAGTTTAAATAAAGACTGGAAGATGGAAAACCATTGCTTATATAATTCAAGTTTATCAGAAAAAGAAATAAAGCCAGGAGAAACAAAAGAGCTTAAATTAATATTGAATAAGAAAATGACAAATACCAATACCGGATTAATAAGTAATATTGCCCAAATACTAGAAACAGATAAAATTCTTAATAAGGATGAAGAAGAATCTAATTTTATTAAAACGGAAAATGAAGAAAACAATAAAGACCAAGCTGACGTAATCATTGGAGTGAAGACTGGAAAAGCAATAAAATATCTTTTTTTAATATTTTCCTTATTAGTTATTATATATATTTTTATATTCAATAAAAAAACAAAAAAATAGAAAAATGAAAGAAAGGAGGAAAAATGAAGAAGTTTAAAAAGTTAATAATTGCTGTAATACTTATTATTATATATGTTTTATGTATAAAAAGTGAGTCATATTCGGTTAGCTATAGTGAAATTAAAGATGCTTTCAATTCGAGTAAAACAATAAAGTTAGGATATAATGCTTTGGTAGGAAACAAGCAAATTTATTGTGTGGATTTTAAAGGAAGACTTAGTGGTCCACCCGATAATTATTGGGTAAGTTCTGTTACAAATTTAAAAAAATCTGTAGTAAATATATTGGGAATGCCACAAATTTCAAGAAGTTCTATTAATTATGTGGAATGTGAAGTTAAAATTTCACCGACGTTAATACCAATTCCATATTTTAAAAAGACAGGAAATCTTCATTCTACAAAAAAAAGTTTGGTAGAAGAAGAGATGAAATATATTTTATCAGGAGGAGGAAATGATTATGGTCTTGGATACAGTAATGGAGATGGTACAGGAAATTACACAATTAGACAAATGGTGTTATGGGATATTTGGAATGATTACTGTTCTGAAAGGTCTAATAAAACGCTAATGCAAGAAAATGCAAATTTTAACATATTTAATTTATCAGCATTTTTTGTTAATAATGATAGAGAAGGGTACAACAAAGGAAAATATAATAATTCTGCTCCGCATTCAGCAAGCAGTATAAGACTTAAGGCAGAGGCAGAAGCATATGCGAATAAGACTATGTCAGGATCAGAAGGAGAAGAAGCAAGCTTGGATACAGCCGGTGAAGTTCGTGTGAATAATTTAAAGAGTGTTCCAATAAAAATAAATTCTTATACAGGTGCTATTACAGCAATTTATGCATATAATGGAAATGAGCTAGTGGGGAGTGTTGATTTAAATAAATACAATATAAAAAATGGAACCACAGTAAATGTTAACGGAAGCAAAGAGATTACTAATATAAAAGTTTCGGTTTCACCAACGAACAGAGAAGCTGAGATATATGTTTTACAAAATCTTACGAATTATCAAATGAAAGAAGAAGGAGAGGATAATGGTAATCCGAATTTCGGACAAAGACTAATATATGTACCAGAGAATAATATAAGCAATAAAGTTTACACTATAAATGTGAAGAAGAATAAAGGCTCGATTAAGATATGGAAAAAAGATTCTGATACAAAAAGCGGAATAAATGGAATAACGTTTGATTTAATATCTAAATCTACACGGAAAAATTACTAGAACAGAAACAACATCAAATGGAGGATGGATTACTTTTAGTAATTTAGATTTTGGAACGTATACAATAAGGGAAACAAATAATGAAGATAGGACAGGAAATTATAAAAATTCTTCAAAGGGACAAACAAAAGGATATTCTATGAATATAGGGTATGAAGAGGAAATAACAATATCATCAAATAATCCTGACGTAGAAACGTGGATATACAACAAAGGATATGGTGGTCTTAAGATCAAAAAAGTAGACAGAGAGGAAACGACGAAGAAATTACCAAATGTTGTATTCAACCTATATAGAGTTGATGAAGAAAACAAAAGTCTATCATTTTATAAGCAATTAACAACGGATAAAAATGGAGAAGCCATAACAAGTACTGCAAAAACGAATTATGGAATTAATGATTCAAATAACTATTGTATACGTGCTGGAACTTATTTTCTATTTGAGTTGAAGAATCCAAACTTAGGTTACGATGTCAAATTTCAGGGAAAAAATATTCCAAATGGATATGGATATGATGGTAAAACATATATTGAAAATATGGGTGCATATATGGGAAAAATTAAAATTGAAACAGGGCAAATGACGAATCTTACAGATGATAAATCAATAACTAATCAAAAATATGGAACAATAAAAATTATAAAAAATGGACAAGATAATAAAACAAATTTAAGTGGAGCAGAATTTAGAATAATAGGAACAACAAACAAGGGAATATCAGTAAATAGAGTAATAGATAAAGAGGACTGGAATTCAAAAGAGAAGATGTATATTAAAGAGAAGATCCCATACGGTACATATACGATTTATGAAATAACAGCACCACAAGGCTATGAAATAGCAATCCAGGAAGGATACACGACTGAAGAAATTAAAAGAGGAAATGAAACAATAAAAGAAAATAGAGTCAAATTAGGAACTATTAAGGTTGCTGATGATATAACACAGTCTGTTACATGTGGCCTAAAAAGAATACAATTGGATAATGGAAATTCTGTTTTACCGATGTATAAAAAATCATATTCAAATGCAATCATAGGCAAAGGACCAGTCCAAGAAGTTATAATAACAAATCGTAAATGGATTAACATTTCAGGATACGTTTGGGAAGATGTACCTAATAGTAAAAATAATATATACAATGATCGATACGATGGATATTCAAAAGGAGTGGAGGCATATAAAGACGAGAATGGAAATGCAACAATAGATGCTTCTAGTAGTTATGAACAAATAATAACTAAAAATATAAAAATAACATTAAAGTATAGAGTGCAGAAAAACTATGATAAGAATAAAGATAAATCCATACAAGAAATAAGCCAAAAAGATATAGCCAATGGAGTGTATACTTTTAAAAAAGTTGATGCAAGTCAACTAGCAAATTACTATATAGAATTCGATTATAGTGCATATAACGAGTCAAATAATAGTAAGAAGGATAATCAATATATTACATGTATACCTTATTTGGCAATTACAAATGGATCAAAAGCATTAATAAATGAGGAAGATTTATGTTTAAAAGATGAAGATTTGATTGAAAAGGCTAATACAGGCAAATACTTAGGAGAGATATTAAATAACAAAAATCGAAGGGAAACTTTTTATTCTGAAAATAATGGTAAAGATCCAATTATAAATAATGTAAATTTAGGAATAAAGAGAATACCAGATACTGATTTTGAAATAAGTAATAATTTAGACAGTGTAATTGTATCAGTAAACGGATATACTTTTACATATAAATATGGAGAAAAAGGAGTAACAACAGACAGTGATATTCCGGATTCATTACCAAAAGTTAACTGGCAAAGCAAAACAGATAAGTATGCATATACAAGAAGTATATACCCATCAGATATTTATACATTAGATTCTGAAGACTGTGATGAAAAAATAAAGATTGAAGTAGTATACAAAATAAGTATAACAAATACAACAAAATATAACATTAAATATTTATATCAAGAAGTTAATTTGCAATTAGATAAAAATGGTGCCGAAGATATATTTGATCCTTATAGGTATGAGGTAGAAAGCGATTGGAATGGAGGATATACTTCTAATTCACAAAGACACGGGTATTTAAATCAAAAAAAATATGGTGATCCTATCAAAAATTATAAAGATTTTTATATTAGATTTACGGTAAAAGATGATGCAGTAAAAGATATTTTGGAAGGAGAAACATATGAAAAATTCCCAACAAAGGCAAGAATTAAAGCATATCACAATTATAAAAGAGTGGATTATTATTGGGTTTGGAAAAATGGTTATGCTACGCCAACTTCAAGTGAAGTAAATCACCAAACTGTAACAAAGACACATGAAGAAGAAGCACCTTACTTGAAATTAACAAAATCAGAAGATAGAACAATTAGTGGAAAGGTATTTGAAGATATAAAAACACAAGATTATGAAAGTACTAAAGAACCTTTGGGTAATGGAGTAGTGGATAATAATGAAAAAAAAGTATCAAATGTAAAAGTAGAATTAGGAATTTATAATGGAGAAGATTTTACACCAACAAAACTATATCCTTTTTATGGAGAAAACGGAGTTATGAAGGCATATGAAACAGAAGAAGTTAATGGTGCAGATGGCAAGAAAGTTGAAAAGTTTAAAAAGGATCAAAATAATAAATTGATATTGAAAAGTAATTTAGATAATCATTTTGACAAAGCAGAAACAAAAACATCAGAAGATGGAACATACTCATTTTCAGGTGTGCTTCCAGGGGAATATTATGTGAGATTTACTTATGGAGATGGAACTCAGGAAATAATAGATGGAACAAAAAGAACGAAAGTATATTCAAATGATTATAAATCAACAATAATTGATTCTAATATTGCTAAGATAATAGACAATGCATATAATTCAATTTTAAACAAAGGCGGTTATAGATGGTATTTAAATGAAGAACTAAATAAAAAAGAAAGAAATTTAGCAACTGATGAATTGACTGATAGCCCATTTGAGTATACACAATCGGTAGATTTTACAACTACTAATATAGATATAAAAGGAGAAGTTAAAGCAAGTACTCCAAAAATTTCAGTGCCAATAGAATTTTATGAAAAAAATTCTGCAAATGCTACTGATGAAGTAACGAATTATAGTAACCCAAAATTTGGCAATATGAATTTTGGTATTATAGAAAAACCAAAATTAAGAGTTAATATAAAAAAGAATATATCTAATGTAAAATTAACATTACAAAATGGACAAGTATTAATAGATGGAAATCCAACACAAAATATACCTTATGTAGCAAATCTAGATACAGAATGGAACAAAATAGGAAGCCATTATGCTAAAGTAGAAATTGATAATCAATATATGTATGGTTCTATTTTGGAAATAGAATATACATTAACTATAACGAATAATTCAGATATAACATATGCAGACGAAAGTTACTATAAATATGGAAATTACTTTATGGCTGAAAAAACAGAAGAAGAGAAAAAAGCAAAAGAAGCAAAAGTTAATATACAAGAATTGCTCGAATATCTAGATCCAAGTTTAAGTTGGGTTTTAAATGGAAATGACACAAAATATGAAAAGAAAGTGATAAACACAATTTTGGAACAGACTTATACAAATAGTTTAAATATATTGAAGAACAAGATAAAAGATAGAATTGAAGATTCAGGAAAAACAATATATGATAATTACTTTAATGAGATATATAGTTTGAATCCAAATATAAATGAAAAAGAGCAATACAAAAACGGAACAGGGGATATATATTTATATACCAATATTAAAGAAGAAAATAGGACAGATTCTTCAACTACTGTAAAAGTTAAAGCCGCAAGAATATTGTCAACACAAGATGATAACTTAGACTATGAAAGTTATGCTCAAGTTGCAAAAGCAAAGATAGCACATAATACATATAGTGATCCAACAGGAGCAGATAGTTCAGCCACAATAGCATTTGAACAAATACCATATGATTCAAGTAAAGTTCTAGTAAGTCCTTCTACAGGACTTGAAAGAAATAAGAAATATATTATTTCAGTGGTTGTTTTAATAATTTCACTTATTGGAATTGTTGTATGTATTCGAAAGATAAGAAAATAAATTTAACATTATGTATAAAAATATCAAGTTAGTGTTTAAGATTTTATAAAAAAGTAAAACGAAAAAGAGTTGCCGTGCAACTCTTTTTCGTTTTTAATGAAAGTATAAGTTTAAAAACAATCATTTAATTTTTTTAAACTTGACCATAATGGGTCAGATTCATCAGGAGTATAATTGTCTGGGAAAAGTTCTATACAAGAAGAATCTATAAGTGCATTTGAATAGTTAATAAATACTTCATAGTAACCATCATATGTTTTAATAATACCAAAACGAGCATCTTTTGGTACTTCTACACCATCATATATAGAGGTTCCTATGAGTTTAGTATTCTTTATACATTTTCCATAAGCAACTATTGTACTTCTATCAACATATTTAGACTTAAAAGATTTTAAGATATCATCTGCAGGTTTGGTTGAACTGTTGGATGTCGTATTCTCAACTTTTGAAACAACCGATACTTCAGATGTAGTTGATTTAGATTCTTCTTTAGAAGTTTCCTCTGAAGAAGTCTTAGAACCCTCTTTTGATGTTTCTTTAGAAGATTCTTTTGATACCTCTTTAGATTCTTCCTTAGAAGTTTCCTCTGAAGAAGTCTTAGAACTCTCTTTGGGTGTTTCTTTAGAAGTTTCTTTTGAACTCTCTACTGAGCTTTCAGAAGATTCTTCTTTAGATTCCTCTTGTGCGATACTTGCAACAGAAGTGCTAGGTGCTGAAACTTTACTTTCCTCTTTTGACTGATTTGCATTTGAGCAACCTGGAAGGCAGGCCGCTGCGATTAACATTGCGAACAGGACGGATGCGATTTTTGTAAGTTTTTTCATAATGTTTGGCCTCCTTTAGCCTGTTTTACGTCACTTGGACGAATTTTTTTTATAACTTATATACCTATTATACCAAATTATGGAAAAAAAGTCAACAATTTACATAAAATGTTCTGAAATTTGTATCTGTTAAGTAATTCGTGGCAAAATTTTTATCCATAAATTTTGCGTA
>USGK01000006.1 GCA_900554175.1 uncultured Clostridium sp. | reverse complement strand
TTTGACTAGTCTTATTTTTTTTATTATATTTTGCCACGAAAAATTTAACTCATATTTTAAATAAAAATAAATTATTGAAAAAACATGTTATTTATGGTAAAATAAACTTAATCTCAATACTTTTTGAGGTTAAATTTCTGTTATCTAATAGGAGGTCAGACTATTAGATCCATACAATTTTTTGTAAGGAGAGATGTTTTTTGTTTAAAAGACATAATGATCAAAGTCAAGATAAAAGAGAAATCTATCCTTGTTTAGAAAGCCTTGGATTTAAAGTAAGTGGTTTAGCTACTTATGAAGAAGTTATAAGATTGAACAACCTTATTAATAAAGGGCTAGAATCACACTTTAGACCTCGTTTTGGATTAGTCTTAACCCAAGATGAAGACATAAATCATGAAGCTGTCGCTTTAATTGGAATTTATAAAAAAATACCAATTAAAAGTTTTCAAGCGATATGTACAGATTTTAAGATTACCCCTAAAATCTATGAATTCCATGAATTTAACTCACCAAAAGAGGCAAAAAAACAAAAAAGTTATCTAGTTCTTGGAGATATTGGACTAAATATCTTAAAGAAGCATTCCGTAGAGATCGCTGAACAAGCTCATATGTACTCAAATTCTTGACAAAAAAGCATATACACTTGATAAAATCAAGTGCATATGCTTTTTATTTACCTATAAACATTTGTACATATATTTTGCCATATTTACTTCCTTTAACCACACCTATTCCCGTATAATTGAATGACGAATTCAATATATTCGCTTTATGTCCTGATGAATTCATCCATGCTGTTACAGCACTTGAATTACTTGAGTTTCCAGCTATGTTCTCTCCTGCTGTGTTATATGAAACCTTAAAGCTTTTAAGCATATCAAAAGGTGAACCATATGTCGGTGATGTATGTGAGAAGTAATTATTATCAACCATGTCTTGTGCTTTTATTCTAGCAACCTTTTGAACTTCACTATCTACTTTTAATGCAGAAAGTCCATTATTTTTTCTTTGTGTATTTATTAGATCAAATACCTCTTTTTCATCCGCACTAAGTGAATTATTTAATTCATTATTACTAGAATTATTGTTTGAATTATTAGAATTTGTACCTGATGCTTTTGGATATATCGGTTTTATATATTTTTTGCTTACTGCTCCAACATAATCTCCTTCTACTTGAACAATATACCAATTTCCAACCCCTGCAAAAACTCTTATATATTGATTTTTCTTAACTGTCGCCACAATACTATAGGTAGTTCCAGGCCCACTTCTTACATTTAATTTATCAGCCGTAACTAAACCTGTAGAAAAATCAACGTTATAATAATGTTGCATAGCAAATGTTTTTGATACTGTAAATACAATTACTATTAAGAATACTGACACAAAAATTTTTAACATATTTTTTTTATTTCTTTTTATTTTCATAAGCACTATTCCTTTCTCCAAAGAGATTATAAATTAATATAATATCTTGTTATTAATCTCTTTTTATTTTTTATATTTTATTACTTAATATTTGTCCATTATTCATAATAATAACAAATAGAAAAACATATAAAAAAAACATATTAAATGATATTTCTATCCTTTAATATGCTTTTTATAATTTATTTTTTATTTACACAAACCTTTCCATATACTCCTCCACCACCTGAGTGAACATGTACATTACCATTTATAGCGTTCGCAATATTTTCCGCAATCTTTGAACCAACTACTGCTTCTATATCATCTTTTTGAACTTTATGCAAAATATTCATTTCTGTTCCAAAATTTTCTAATAATTTTTCTATAGTTTTTCCTCCGACTCCTGGTATAAAAGAAAGTGGTATTTGATAAATATATTGTGGTCTAAAATCCGGACTTTTTGTCATCTCTTTATCTTTTATCAAATCTATTCTATCAAAAACACCAAAAGTTATATTTTTTCCTCCACATTTTGGACATACTGTCGCAGCTTCATCAATTTCTATAGAATCATTGCAATCTTCACAAAAACTTCTATGATATTTTCCAAGTTTAGGATCTAATCCATAATTTTCTAAAACTTTTCTTCCATCTTCCATTTTAAGGGCTTTTACTACTTCCTTGAAAGAAATATCTTCAACTTGTAACTTGTTATATTCTCTTGCTATTTTTGGAAGAGAATGAGCATCTGAATTTGTTAAAAATGTCTTTTTTTCAAGTTCAGAAATTGTATCAGCTAAAAACGTATCTGAACTTAATCCAAGTTCTACTGCAAAAATATCATCATATTTTTCTTTAAATATATCTTGTAATCTGTCGGTACAATTTCCATAATAACTTTTAAAAGGTGTAAAAATGTGTGCAGGTATTAAAATACCATTATTTTGCTTAACTATATCTATTAATTCATATCCTGATAAATCTGATCTTTGAGTACTTAATGTTACATTTTTTACATGTTTACTAAGTATACTCGAAAAATTTTTAATATCCTTTAAAAAAGGGAAAAAACATAAATTATGAGCACTTCCACATTTTCCATTTCTTCCTTTTTCAGAAGTTTCTACTTCACTTCCAAGTAAAATACATACTTTATCTTTATAAATTATTCCACCATCTTTTAATTCGTAAGCATCTCCATTTTCTAGAAATTTTTCAATATCTTCTATTACATAAGGTGAAGCACAATCTATTATTCCAACAACACTAATGCCTTTTCTTTCTTCACACTCTTTTGCAATATTAGCAAAATTTAAACTTCTTGCAGCTGTAATTTTAATAGGTTTACCTGATTCACTTCTGCCTATATGAACATGCAAATCTGCATATACTTCGTACATTTTATTCCTCCACTTTATATTTTGATTCATGATTCATTACTCTGTTTGCAATTTCTTTACTAAACAAAGCTCTATTTTCTCTTCTTTCTAATAGTTCATATTCTGTTTCTGTATCATCTTCTTCTAATAACTCTTTTGCCTGTAATTTACCATTTTTTATTAATGCATTATCTATTTTTCTAGAGTATCTATTTGCTAAAATAGCAATATATGTCTTTACATTTGCTTCTTTGTTATGTAAGTTAACTAACTTTTTTATAATAGGAACCTCTATTATCTCTCTTATAGTAATCTTTCCCATTTCACCAATAAATTGAGTAAAAAGTTCTAAATATTTGTTATCATTTCCTCTTAAATTTCTTTCTTTTAAAACAATTATAGCTTCCTCTGGTGTAAAGGCTTCTCTTTCAACTCTATTCAATATAAGTCCAACAAATTGGTCAATAACCTCTAAAATATCACTCTCTGGTTCACGTGGAGTACTTCTACTATAACGGTTTACTTCTTCACATATTTTGCAAAAACGTTTATTAAATCCTAGTGTAGCTAGGTAATCTGCACCTTCTTTTGCAAAAGTCTCTAATTTTCCTATCTTTTGGGCATTATCTATTTTTTTACAATTACATAAAAGCATTGCTGTTAAAACCAAATTTCTGTCAATATTTATATTCATATATTCCATGAAAATTCTTGCTATTTCTGTTTTTAATACAACAGATTTATCAAAAAATATTCCTGTTTTTTTTGATAAATAATATGCAATTATCATCTTTTGCCCTAAATTTTCTTCATTTAATATGTATGCTGCAAAATCTTCCATTTTTTCCTCCTACGTATCTTATTCCTTTTTAATTATATTTCATATTTATTTAAATATCAAGATTTTTTTACAAAATTTTTTATATTTTTGTTACATATAAAAAAAGGTAAAAAGGGGATTTTTTCCTTTTTACCTATAACATTTATAGCTATGCAGTTTCTGTATTTTCATTTTCAGAAACATTTTCCTTTTTTTCTTCTTTAATCTCAGTATTAATATGAATATCTTGATATTTTTTCATACCAGTACCAGCTGGAATTAATTTGCCAATTATAACATTTTCTTTTAATCCAACTAAGTTGTCTTCTTTACCTTTTATTGCTGCTTCTGTTAAAACTCTAGTTGTTTCTTGGAATGATGCTGCTGATAAGAAACTATCTGTAGCAAGAGAGGCTTTTGTTATTCCTAAAAGTACTCTCTTACCTGTTGCAGGTCTTAAACCTTTTTCTTCAACTTCTTTATTCTTTTCTTCAAATTCATACATATCTACAAGAGTTCCTGGATACATATCAGTATCTGCATTGTCTTCAATTCTTACTTTTTTAAGCATTTGTCTTGCAATTACCTCGATATGTTTATCATTTATATCAACACCTTGGTTTCTATAAACCTTTTGAACTTCTGTTGTTAAATACTCGAATACACCTTCTGCGCCTTTTATAGCTAAAATCTCTGATGGATTTAATGAACCTTCAATTAATGCATCTCCAGCTTTTACTTCATCTCCATCTTTAACTTTCATTTTTGGTCCAAATGGTATTGCATATGTTCTAGAATCAGAATCAGATGTAACAATTACTTCTTTCTTCTTTTTAGATTCTTTAACTTTTACAATTCCGTCAATTTCAGTCATTACTGCAAGTCCCTTTGGTTTACGAGCTTCAAATAGCTCCTCAACTCTTGGAAGACCTTGTGTAATATCTGTACCAATAGCACCACCAGCATGTTTTGTATTCATTGTAAGCTGTGTACCTGGTTCACCTATTGATTGTGCAGCAACAATACCAACTGACTCTCCTATTTCAACTTTAGCATGTCTTGCTAAACTCATACCATAACATTTTTGACATACACCATGTTTTGAATGACAACCAAGTACTGATCTAACTTCAACCTCTGTAATTCCAGCTTCAGCTATTTTATTTGCTAACTCATCTGTAATCATTGTATTTGTATCTACTATTACTTCACCAGTTCTAGGGTCAACAATATCTCTTACTGGGAATCTTCCCATCAATCTTTCTTGTATTGGTTCTATTAATTGATTTCCATCTTTAATATCATATACTATTAGACCTTCATTAGAACCACAATCAGGTTCTCTTACAATTATCTCTT
This sequence comes from uncultured Clostridium sp., assembly GCA_900554175.1. Taxonomy (GTDB): domain Bacteria; phylum Bacillota; class Clostridia; order TANB77; family CAG-508; genus CAG-269. The sequence goes on along the minus strand of USGK01000006.1, from coordinate 58,614 downwards.
GAGCAACATCAACTAATCTTCTTGTTAAATATCCTGAATCGGCTGTTCTTAAAGCTGTATCTGCTAAACCTTTTCTTGCTTGGTGAGAAGATATAAAGTACTCTAAAGCATCTAGACCTTCTGCGAAACAAGATTTAATTGGAATTTCAATAACTTTACCTGTTGTACCAGCCATAAGACCTCTCATACCTGCTGATTGTCTTAATTGGTTTATATTACCTCTAGCTCCTGATTCAACCATTAAGTTAATTGGATTTAGAGTTTCTAGTTTTTTCTCTAGAGCTTCACCAACATCTAATGTTGCATTGTTCCAAATATTAACTACTGCTTTGAATCTTTCATCTTCTGTAATTAAACCTCTTCTATATTGTTTTCTAACTTTTGCAACTTCTTCTGTTGCTTTAGCTAAAATTTCTTTTTTCTCTTTTGGTACTTTTACGTCACCCATAGAATAAGTTAATCCAGATTTTGTAGAATAATGGAATCCTTTTGCTTTTACATTATCTAGAACTGCTGCAGAATCTGAAAGTCCATGTATTTTAATACATCTATTAATTAAATCTCCTAATTTTTTCTTGTTTACTGGGAAATGTATTTCATATTGGAATCTTTCATCTTCATTATTTCTATCTACATATCCTAGATCTTGTGGAATTCCTTCATTATATATGATTCTTCCTACTGTTGTTTCTATTTTCTTTGATCTAAGTTCTCCATCTATCTCTAATGTTCTTCTAACATTTATTTTTGCATGCATATCTACTGCACCATTTTCATATGCCATAATTGCTTCTTCTGGATCTTTAAAATATTTTCCTTCTCCTAATGCTCCAGGAATTTCCATAGTTAAATAGAATCCACCAAATACCATATCAATTGTAGGTACTGTTACAGTTTTACCATCTTGTGGTTTTAACAAGTTATTTGTAGAAAGCATTAAAAATCTTGCTTCTGCTTGTGCTTCTGGTGATAATGGTAAATGTATAGCCATTTGGTCACCATCAAAGTCAGCATTAAATGCTGTACAAACTAATGGATGTAATTTTATTGCTCTACCTTCAACAAGAACTGGTTCAAATGCTTGAATACCAAGTCTATGTAATGTTGGGGCACGGTTAAGCATTACTGGATGATCTTTTATAACTTCTTCTAATATTCCCCATACTTCAGGTTGTAATCTTTCAACCATACGTTTTGCATTTTTTATGTTGTGTGCAATATTTCTTTCAACCAATTCTTTCATAACAAATGGTTTAAATAATTCTATTGCCATTTCCTTTGGAACACCGCATTGATAAATTTTAAGTTCAGGTCCAACAACAATAACTGAACGCCCAGAATAGTCAACACGTTTTCCAAGTAAGTTTTGACGGAAACGTCCTTGTTTACCTTTAAGCATATCTGATAAAGATTTTAATGCTCTTCCTCCAGCTCCTGTAACAGGTCTTCCACGTCTTGAGTTATCTATTAAAGCATCTACTGATTCTTGTAACATTCTCTTTTCGTTTCTTACTATTATTTCAGGTGCTTCTAATTCTAGAAGTCTTTTTAATCTGTTATTTCTGTTTATAACACGTCTATATAAGTCATTTAAATCCGATGTTGCGAATCTTCCACCATCTAATTGTACCATTGGTCTTAAATCTGGTGGTATTACTGGAACAACATTCATTATCATCCATTCAGGTCTATTTCCTGATATTCTAAAAGCTTCAACTGTATCTAATCTTTTTACAATTTTAGCTTTCTTTTGTTCACTGGCATTTTCTAGTTCTTTTTTTAGAGAATTAGAAAGTTTTTCTACATCTACTTCTTCAAGTAATGTATGAAGTGCTTCTGCACCCATACCAGCCTTAAAAGAACCCTTTCCATATTTTTCTATAGCTTCATGGTATTCTTTTTCATTTAATATTTGACATTTTTCTAATCCAGATGTACCTTTATCTGTTACTATATATGCCGCAAAATATACTACTTTTTCAAGATTTCTTGGTGAAATATCAAGCATTAAAGCAATTCTACTTGGAATTCCTTTAAAGTACCAAATGTGAGCAACTGGGGCAGCAAGTTCAATATGCCCCATTCTTTCACGTCTTACTTTTGATTTAGTTACTTCAACTCCACATTTGTCACATACTACACCTTTATATCTAACTCTCTTATATTTACCACAGTGACATTCCCAATCTTTTGTTGGACCAAAAATTCTTTCACAGAATAATCCATCTCTTTCTGGTTTTAATGTTCTATAATTTATAGTCTCAGGTTTTTTTACTTCACCTTTTGACCATTCTCTTATTTTCTCATCTGATGCAATACCTATTTTTAGTTTATTAAATGTTTCCATTTCTTCCATTATTTTGGCTTGCCCCTTTCTTACTCTTGATCAAAATCATTTTCTATATTATCCATGCCTAAATCATCATCGCTTGAATAAAAATCATCATCGTCATCTTCTAAACTGTCAAAAAGTTCGTCATTATCATTTATATCATCTTCCTCATAGTCGTCTAAATCTGATGATTCTTCTTCTAAATCATCTTGCATTTCTTCGTCTACATATTCGCTTTCTAATTCATTTTTAACAACTACATCTTCCTTTTGACCACTAACCATCTTTTTATGTTCATCAAGATTAAAATCAATAGCATCTTCTATATTTTCTTTTAATTCAAGCTCTTTATCATCATCATAAAGTCTTATATCTAATCCTAATGATTGTAGTTCTTTTATAAGAACTTTAAAGCTCTCTGGAACTCCTGGTTCTGGGATATTTTCACCTTTAACGATTGCTTCATAAGTTTTTACTCTTCCTACAACGTCATCTGATTTAACAGTTAACATTTCTTGAAGTGTATATGCTGCACCATAAGCCTCTAGTGCCCAAACTTCCATTTCTCCAAAACGTTGTCCACCAAATTGTGCTTTACCTCCTAAAGGTTGTTGTGTAACAAGTGAGTATGGACCTGTTGAACGTGCATGTATTTTATCATCAACTAAGTGGTGAAGCTTAAGCATGTATTGAACACCAACAGTAACAGGTTTATCAAATGGTTCTCCAGTTCTTCCATCATAAAGAATTGTTTTTCCATCTTCTGAAAGTCCTGTTTCACGAAGTAATTCTTCTATTTCTTCCTGATCTGCTCCATCGAAAACAGGTGTAGCAATTTTCCAACCACGTTTTCTTGCTACCATTCCTAAATGAACTTCCAAAATTTGTCCTAAATTCATACGTGAAGGAACACCTAATGGGTTTAATAAAATATCTATTGGTGTACCATCTGGCATGAATGGCATATCTTCTGATGGTAAAATTCTTGATACAACACCTTTATTTCCGTGACGTCCAGCCATTTTATCACCAACTGAAATTTTTCTTTTTGTTGCTATATAACATCTAATCACTTGGTTTACACCTGGTGCCAATTCATCTGAATTATCTCTTGTAAATACTTTAATATCTACAATTGTTCCTGCTTCACCATGAGGAACTCTAAGCGATGTATCTCTTACTTCTCTAGATTTTTCACCAAAAATAGCTCTTAAAAGTCTTTCTTCTGCAGTAAGTTCTGTTTCTCCTTTTGGAGTAACTTTTCCAACTAAAATATCACCTGGTCTTACTTCAGCTCCAATTCTTATAATACCATTTTCATCCAAATCTTTTAATTGGTCATCACCGACATTTGGAATATCACGAGTAATCTCTTCTGCTCCAAGTTTAGTGTCTCGGCATTCACAATCATATTCTTCTATATGTATTGATGTAAATACATCTTCTTTAACTAATCTTTCATTTAACAAAACAGCATCCTCGTAGTTATATCCTTCCCAAGTAGAAAATGCTATTAATACGTTTTTACCAAGAGCCATTTCTCCATTTTGTGTTGATGGTCCATCTGCAATTGTATCACCTTTTTTAACTCTTTCACCTTTTTTAACAATTGGTTTTTGATTTATACATGTACCACCATTTGTTCTTTTAAATTTACGTAATTTATGTACAACTTTCTTTCCATTGTCATATTTGATTGTAATTGCATCAGCTGTAACTTTTTCTACAACCCCATCATCTTGTGCTAAAACAAGTATTCCTGAATCTTTTGCAGCTCTATATTCTATTCCTGTTCCAATGATTGGAGAATCTGTAATCATAAGTGGAACTGCTTGACGTTGCATGTTTGCACCCATTAATGCTCTTTTAGCATCATCATGCTCTAAGAATGGTATCATTGCTGCTGCAATAGAAACAAGCTGTTTTGGTGAAACATCTATATATTGAACTTTGTCTTTTTCAACTTCTATAATTTCATTTTTATGTCTTACTCTTATTCTTTCATGTTTAAATGTTCCATCTTCATTTAATGGTTCTGATGCTTGAGCAATATAATATTTATCTTCAACATCTGCACTCATTTCTTCAACTATGTCAGTTACTTTATGTGTTTCTGGATCTACTTTTCTATATGGTGTTTCAATAAATCCATATTCATTAATATTTGCAAAAGATGAAAGTGCTGAAATAAGTCCAATGTTTGGTCCTTCTGGTGATTCTATTGGACATAATCTACCATAGTGTGTATAGTGAACATCACGAACCTCAAATCCTGCTCTCTCACGTGAAAGACCTCCAGGTCCTAGTGCTGAAATTCTTCTTTTATGAGTTAATTCTGAAAGTGGGTTAGTCTGATCCATAAATTGTGAAAGTTGTGAGCTTCCAAAAAACTCTCTTATAGATGATGTAATTGGTTTTGTATTAATTAATGTTTGAGGTGTTACAACATCTAAATCTTGTATTGTCATTCTTTCACGAACAACTCTTTCAAGTCTTGCTAAACCAATTCTAAATTGATTTTGTAAAAGCTCACCTACACATCTAATTCTACGGTTTGCCAAATGGTCTATATCGTCTTGAACACCTAAACCATGATAAAGATTTAATAAAACACTTATTGAAGCTATTATATCTTCTGTTGTGATACATAGTGGAACTAGCTCATCATATCTTTCTTCTATAACTTTTGCTAAGTCCTCTTCTGCAGTATTTTCAATTATATTTTGAAGTACAGCATAATTTACATCTTCTTTAAAGTGAACTTTACTTAAGTCAACATTTGGTAATGCTTTATAAATATTTACTGTTCCGTTACCAATTACTCTAACTTTTCTTTCATTTATTTTTACATCAACAATATTTATTCCTGCATTTTGAATTTCTTCTGCTTTTTCTTCTGATATGATTTCTCCGGCTTGAACAAGTATTTCACCTGTCTCTTTATCCATAATATCATCAAATGCTATATGTCCAGAAATTCTTCCTGCTAGTCCTAATTTTTTATTGAATTTATATCTTCCTACTTTTGCTAAATCATATCTTCTATTATCAAAAAACATTCCATCAAATAAACTTCTTGCTGCATCAACTGTTGGAAGTTCTCCAGGTCTTAACTTTTTATATATTTCAATTATTGCTTCCTCAGGTGTTTTTATTGTGTCTTTTGCAATTGTTGTATCAATTAAAGTTTCTTCACCGAATAAATCTCTTATTTGATCGTCTGATGCTAAACCTAATGAACGTAATAACGTTGTTATAGGTACTTTTCTTGTTCTATCTACACGAACATAAAATACATCATTTCCATCAGTTTCGTATTCTATCCATGCACCTCTTAATGGCATTACAGTAGATGTATATGTTTTCTTACCTGTTTTTGTATCAAATTCTTCTGTGTAATAACATCCTGGTGAACGAACAAGCTGACTTACTACAACTCTTTCAGCTCCATTTATAATAAATGTTCCACTCTCTGTCATAAGTGGAAAATCTCCTAAAAAGATTTCTTGTTCTTTAATTTCACCTGTTTCACGGTTTATTAATCTTACCTTTACATGTAACCTTGTAGAATATGTTGCATCTCTTTCTTTTGCCTCTTCCTCAGTGTATTTAGTCTTGTCTTCCATGTAATAGTCAAAAAATTCAAGTACTAGGTTTCCAGAATAATCTATAATTGGAGAAACATTTTTTAAAACTTCTCCTAATCCTTCTTCTATAAACCAATCATAAGAATCTTTTTGAACTTTGATAAGGTTAGGCATTTCAATGTAGTCACCTACTTTTGAAAAGTCTTTTCTTGAAGCTTTTTCGTATTTAACTTCCTTAATTTCCAAAAAAATCACCTCTAAAAATTTTTTGCTATCTATTTTAAGATAACTTTTAATATGAATTTAAGCAGAATAAAAATTTAACTTAGCTCTTTTTGTAATGAATTTAAGAGATAAGTTATATACTTTAACCTAAGAAAAAGTCCTTCTTAAGAAAAATTAAAGAAATCAAAACCTTATAATTTCCTGCTCTTCAAATTACTTAATTTTGTTTTAATTAATCTTAATTCCTCTTTTTCCTGTTTGAAATATCTTGTGAATTAAAATTTTTAAGCATATTTTCGCTAGTTTAATTTAACATTTAAATTTTACCATATAATAGGTACATAAGTCAAGTATTTTCATATGATTTTTGCATTTTCTTGTTTATTAAATTTAGAAAAATTTGTAAATTAAAAAAGAGTATCTTGATTTTCAAAATACTCAAAATATTTTATATTACATATAGTAAAATACACAAAAAATGAAGTAAACTAGCAAAGAAAATACATAAATGGAAAATTGAATGCATATATTTATGCTTTTTTCCAACTCCATAAAGAACTGCACCTATTGTATATACTACTCCACCAGTTACAAGTAGTGTAAATCCTGTTTTGCCAAGAAGAATTGGCAAAGCATTTATTTTGACTATAATGCACCAACCCATTGCTAGATAACATATCATGGAAAATTTTTTATACTTATTTAAATCTATCGCATTAAATATAATGCCAAGTATAGCGGCAAACCAAATCACACCAAAAATAGTCCATCCAACAGCTGGATTATCTTCTCTTAAAGTACATAAAGCAAATGGTGTATATGATCCAGCAATTAATAAAAAAATTGAACAATGGTCTAACACCTGAAATACTTTTTTTGCTTTTAATTTTGGGCTTAAACCATGATATATACTTGACATTGTATATAAAAGAATCATAGTAGCTCCGAATATAGCTCCTCCTACTACTCCATATACATTTCCCTTAGTTGCTGCAAATATAACGCATAAAACTGTTGCAACAACACCTAAAACACCACCTACTATATGTGAAGTCATATTAAATATTTCTTCCCCTTTAGTATATTTTGGAAGTATTCTTTCACTTAATTTCGTTCTATTCATAAAAACTCCTTTCATCTATTTTACGTTTTTAAATAATCTATTCATTATTTTTTCCTGCTGTATAACCTGTTGAATATGCAATTTGAAGATTAAAACCTCCTGTATATGCATCAACATCTAAAATTTCTCCTGCAAAATATAAACCACTTACTAGTTTTGATTCCATTGTTTTTGGATTTACTTCTTTTATACTAATTCCTCCACTAGTAACAATTGCATCCTCTACAGGTCTAAATCCTTTTATAGTTAATGTGAAATTTTTTAAAATTTTAATTAATTTTTCTCTTTCATTTTTAGTTATTGAGTTTACTTTTTTATATTCATCAATTTCTGTTTGGTCTATTATTGGAATAATTAATTTTTGTGGTAGTAATTTATTTAAACTATTCTTGAATTCTTTGTTTTTAAATTCTTCAAAATCTCTTAGAATTCTTTCATTTAATTTTTCCTCTGATAAAGCAGGTTTTAAATCGATGCAAAACTTTATTTTTTTATCGTTCAATAAATTTTCAATATTTTTATATCTTACTAAATGTGAAGATGCGCTTAAAACTATTGGTCCTGAAATACCAAAATGTGTAAAAAGCATTTCTCCAAAATCCTCGTATATTACTTTACTTTTTTCTGTATCAATTACTTTTATTTTTACATTTTTTAAACTTAGCCCTTGGATGCTTTTATGCCAATTAGTTTCATAAGTAGTCAATGGAACAAGTGATGGTCTAATTTTTTCTATTTTATGACCTACTTTTCTTGCAATTTCATATCCATCGCCTGTTGAGCCAGTAAGAGGGTAGCTCTTACCCCCAGTTGCTAAAATAACTTTTTCAGCATTATAAGTCGTTTTATTTGTTCTTACTCCTACAACTTTTATTTTATCATCAATTTTTTTAGTTATAAGTGATTCCACTCTTTCAGAATATATTATTTTAATACTCATTTTCTTTAATAATCTTTCAAAGCATCTTAATACATCTTTAGCATCATCTGAAACAGGAAAAATCCTATTTCCTCTTTCTTCTTTTACTTCTAATCCTTCTTTTTTTAATAAGTTTATTATATCCTTGTTAGTAAAATTTTTAAAACAACTGTATAAAAATTTTCCATTTCCAGGAATATTTTTTATAAACTCTTCTATATCAAGAGATGATGTTATATTACATCTACCTTTTCCAGTAATAATTAGCTTCTTTCCTAAACTCGAGTTTTTTTCTATCAATATAACATTATTTCCATTTTCTTTTGAAGATATAGCAGACATTATCCCTGCTGGTCCTCCACCTACAACAACTACATTCATTTTTCTAATTGATTTTAAACCTTTAAAACCTTAATCTCCTTTTCATTTTTCATATTTTATCTTATAATTTTTAAAAAATCAACCCCATCACTACACCAATAATTGCACCAACAAACACTTGGATTGGTGAATGTCCTAAAACTTCAACTAGTTTTTCTTGTACTTGTAATCCTGTAAGGCCAGGGGTCTCAATAAGTTGATTTAATAGATGTGCTTGCTTTCCAGCAGCTCTTCTTACTCCTGCAGCATCATACATTACTACAAATGCAAAAATCAAGCTTAATGCAAAAATAGGACTTCCTACTCCTTCACTTTTACCAATTAAAGTTGCTAAAGAAACAACAACTCCTGTATGTGAACTTGGCATTCCACCTGCTCCCATAATTCTTTTGAAATTAAATTTTTTAGTTTTATATAATTCATATAAAACTTTAAATATTTGAATTCCTATCCATGTTAATGCTGGTACATATATATATTTATTTTGAATAAACTCTAAAACAGTTTTCATTATTTATATCCTTCCTTTTATTTCGAAGTAATTATAATTATTATATAATTTATTAATTTTCAAAATCTTGTTCTTCTATTTTTTCACCATTTTCAATTAAAATTGTTATTCTTTTTTGTGCATCTTCTAACATTTTGTTGCATTCTTTTGATAATTTTATTCCTTCTTCAAATTTGCTAACAGACTTTTCTAAACTTAAATCGCCTTTTTCAAGTTCTTTTGTTATTTTTTCTAAGTCTTCTAACTTTTTTTCAAAACTTTCTTCTTTCATATCAGCCTCATTCCTTTCAATTTATTTTAATACAGTAGCTTTAGTCTTTCCATCCTCAAAAGTCAATTCTATTGTATCTCCTATTTTTAAATCGTTCTTTTTTTTGACTATTTTTCCTTCCATCTCAACAATTGCATACCCCCTAGAAAGTGTTTTTAACGGACTAAGTGTATCTAAATTTGTTACAATTTTTGAAAAACGCATTTTAGATTCCATTTGTTTTGAATTTATTATATTACTTATCTCTTTTACATTTGAATCCACTTTTAAATAATTATCATTTATAATTTTAAGAGGATCTAAAAATACACGTGAAGAAATAATTTTTTCATATTTTAAATCCATTAACTCTAATTTCTTCTTTAGGGAATTTCTTGCTCTTAAATTATATGAATGAAGCTTTTCTTTTAATTCATATACATTTGGATTTGCAAGTTCTGCTGCTGCTGAAGGAGTAGGTGCTCTCAAATCAGCAACAAAATCAGCAATTGTAAAATCGGTTTCGTGACCAACTGCAGAAATGATAGGTATTTGAGAATTATATATTGCCCTTGCAACAACTTCTTCGTTAAATGGCCATAAATCTTCTAATGATCCTCCTCCTCTTGCTAATATTATTACATCTGCCAATTTTTTTTCATTCATTATTTTTATTCCTCTTGCAATTTCTACACTTGCACCTTTTCCCTGTACAGGTACAGGAAATAGTCTAATATATGTATTCGGATTTCTTCTTGTTGAAACATTTATTATATCTTTAATTACTGAACCAGTTTTCGAAGTCAAAACTCCTATTATATTTGGCTTTAATGGAATTTTCTTTTTATGAGATTCATTAAATAATCCTTCTTTAGATAAATCTTCCTTAAGTTTTTCAAATGCTTCATATAAATCTCCTTTACCACTTTCTTGCATAGCTTTTACGTAAATTTGATATATTCCATCTCTTTCATAAACCGCTACTTGACCAAAAACAATAACTTTTGCTCCATCTTTTGGCGAAAAATTTATTCTATCCGCATAACTTTTAAACATTACACACTTAATCAATGATTTATCGTCTTTTAATGTAAAATACAAATGCCCGGTATAATGGTGTTTAAAATTTGAAATTTCACCCTTTACTACAACAGCATTCAATGCCTCATCTTCGTCTATCTTCTTTTTTATATATAAATTCAAATCACTTACAGAAACAGCCATTGCTTCATAATTCATTTTTTCACTTCCGTTCCAATTATCATCTAACATAAATAAGGATAGCTTCAAAGCTTTTTGAAACCATCCCTTATTGTTACATATCTTTTACCACTTTAGCTAGCACTCCATTTATAAACTTTCCTGACTTTTCGTCTCCATATTTCTTAGAAAGTTCAACTACCTCATTGATTTCAGCTTTAAACGGTATTTTACTATATCTAATTTCATATATTGCAAGCTTTAATAAACTAATGCTAACTTTAGATACTCTTTCAATCTTCCATTCAGATGTAATGTTTTCTTCAATTTCCTTAATTATATCTGCTTCATTTGATTTGATTCCTAATATGCAATTTGTAATATATTCTCTATCTTTTTCTTCTTTTATATCACTGCTATCAATATATAAGTCTAATTGCTCTTGTATGTCTGCATCTTTTTGAATTTCTAAACTGTATATTAGTCTAAATGTAAGTTCTCTTATTTCAGATCTTTTCATTTCTAATTTTATTCCTTCCTATACTCTGTCTATAAATTTCTTTAACTTATCCTTTACTTCTTCTTTATTCTGTTGAATATAATTTCCTACTATTGCTCCTAAAACTATTAGTACTATTGAAACAATTAACATATAAAGTTTTGTCATAATTATTATTATAGAAATAATTACACCTATTATAGCACCTTTATAATTATTCCAGAAATCTTTTATATTTTCCATTACCTCTTTGACCTCTTTCTATTACTTGTTATCTTTATTTTGAGATGCAATATTTTTTATTTGAACATTTACTTCTTTTACTTCTAAGTCAGATGTCTTTTTTATTGCCTCTTTAATTTTATGTTGTAAATTTAAACTTAACTCTTTTATTATTACATTTTTACTTACAACTAAATTTACTGAAACTTTTACATTATTATTTTCATCAAAATCAATAATTGTTTTTATATCTTCAGCACTATCAAATTCTTTTACAACAGAATTTACTAAATTTTCTAATGTAGCTCTAGAAATCATAAGTTTTCCATTTCCATTTTCCATAAGTACTCCTGATTGTTTCGAATTTTTTTCTTTATCTAAATCAGTAAAAAATATACCTTTTAAAGAAAGACAAGCAAATAAAGCTGAAATTATAACAACAATATTTGAGGTTTTTGCACCAGTTAGAGCTTGTCCTAAAAATTTTCCAACAATATCTACATCTATTATTCCTACAGATATTAAAATTGACATAATAGATATTATTAATATAAAAACTGAAAATATTGTTAATATTACATAATCTAATTTTTTCATATAAAACGCCTCTCTTATTTATTCTTCTGTTGTTTTTTCTTCTTCTTCTTCATTTTTTGTTTCTGGTTCTTCATTTAAACTTTCTGTATTAACACCTTGAACATGTACATTTACTTGATCAACTTTTAATCCTGTCATGTTTTCTACTGATTTTTTTACTCTGTTTTGAATTTCAAATGCAACATCTGGGATTCTAGCTCCATATTCTACTATAATATTTACATCGATTTTTGCATTTTCTTCAGTAGCATCAACTTTTATTCCCTTTGCTAAATTCTTTTTTCCTTTTAATACCTCAGAGATTCCTCCAGCAAAACCTCCTGACATCCCATATACTCCTGGTACTTCTGATACTGCAGCTCCTGCAATTATTGCAATTACATCATTTGATATTTTTATTGAATCGTTTTCCTCAACAACTTCTCCTATTACTTCTACATTTTCATTTTCATTTTCATTTTTGTTTTCTTCCATATTTTTTCCTCCTTAACAAATTTAAATTTTCTTTTAAATTTATGTTATAATTATACCAATTTTCTTATAATTTTACAACCTTTTTTTATATTTTTTTATACTTAAAATTGTAAAAAATAATTTGAATTTTTTTAGTTAGATAATTATTCTTAAATACAATATAAATTTATATCTATTAAAAATTTTTTTATTTATTAAAATTTATTTTCTCTGCATATTTTTTAATTTTTTTACTATAATATAAATGGAGGAAATTAAATGATTGCATATATTAAACTTTATAGTAAAAAAAATGGTGAAATAAATAACTTCTTAAGTAAATACTATAATAGCAATATGGGATTAGAAAATCAAAAAAAATTCAAAAAGCAATATTCTAATCCAATTGAAATTGCTGACATTATAGGTGTTTTTATTGATAATCTTGATAAATTTAATATAAAAATGTGGATTAGTCTAGATAAAAACGTATTGATAAATATTACACCCAATAATGCAGAGAACATTATTAAATATTTATTTGAACGTTATCCATACTAATCACTTTCATTTTTTATATAAATACCACTATTTTATTCAATATTATCTTTTTCTTCCTCATGTTGTTCATTTTTACATTTGCATTCTTCATTATTCTCTGAGTTACATTTTCCTTCTGAACAATTTTCTGAACTGCATTTATCTGAATCGCATTCTTTATTTTCACTATTTTCAACATTGCTTTCTTTTTTCACTTCATTTTCTTCTTTATCTTCTGAATTTTTGGAATTTGACTCTTCTCCATTTAATATTTCAACTTCAACTGCTTCTTGTTTTTCTTCTTCTGGTTGTTTTGCTCCACATTTTGTACAAAACTTTGCATCTTTTTTTATTTTTTCCTTGCATTCTACACATTCTTTTAAGTTTGAAAGTGACAAAATTTCATTATCATAACTCTCAATTTCATTTGAAAGAATATCTATTTTTGCACATTCTTCTTCCAAATCCTTTTTAATACAAACTTCTTCATCTGATGCATGTTTCTGATATACTTTTTTACCAATCTCTTTATAAATTTCATTTATTTTAGATTTATTTTCATTAATTTTTATTCTTAATTTTGTTTCCTTTGCTATTTTTCCTGTTTTTTCTGCAGCTCCTTTATAGGTTTTTGTAGCTTTTTCTGTTATTTTATCAAAAAATTCCATTTTAAAATCCTCCTATTAATTTATTTTATTTCTATTATTTATTATATTAAATTTAGGATACTTTATACATTTTTTAGATTAAATAAATTTTTTTATTAATCTTCATCTTTCTTATTTCTAGTCATAAGCATCTCAACAGCTTTTCTAGGCTCTAAATTGTTATAAAGTACATCATATACTGCATTTAAAATTGGAAGTTCTATATTTTTTTCTTTGCTTAATCTATAAGCAACTTCAATATTATCTATAGATTCAATTGTCATTCCAACTTCTTTTTTTGCCTCTTCAATAGTCTTACCTTTTCCTATTAAAAATCCAGCCTTTCTATTTCTACTGTGCTCACTAAGACACGTTACAATTAAATCTCCTAATCCACTTAATCCATAAAAAGTATCTTTTTCTCCACCTAAAGCAATACCTAACTTTCTAATTTCTACTAATCCTCTTGTAATTAATGCTGCAAAAGTATTATCTCCATATCCAATTCCTGCTGCTATTCCAGCACAAAAGGCAATTATATTTTTTAATGCTCCACCGAGTTCAACACCCTTTATGTCTGAAGATGTATAAATTCTTAATCTTTCATTCATAAAATCTTGTTGAATAGATTTTTTCAATTCTTCGTCCTTAGATGCTATTACTAAAACTGTTGGTATAGCAATAGATACTTCTTCTGCATGACTTGGTCCTGATAAAGCTCCTACTCTTGCTAAAGGTATTTCTTCTTTTATAACTTCATCTAATGTTAGTGCAGAACTTTCTTCAATTCCTTTTGAGCAAACTATAATTGGTTGCTTTTCAGGTATAACATAATTTTTATAATCTTTTACAATATTTCTTGTGAATTTTGAAGGTGTTACTTGAAGTATATAATCTGCTCCTTGTATTACATCTTTATATGTAGTATAGCACTCAATTCCATTTGGTAATTCTACATTTGGTAAAAATTTGCATTTTCTTTGGTTATTTATTAAATCTGCCTCATCTTTAGCAAATGACCATATTTTTACTTTATGTCCCATCTTAGACAAATGAATTGCAAGTGCAATTCCCCAACTTCCACTTCCTATAATTGCAATATTTTTCATTTAAAATCTTCCTTCCTTAATTGTCTTTATAAAAATGTATTTTTTAATCATTAGTTTTTGAAAAACTTAATTTGTTTTCTGTTCCATTTAATATTCTTTTTATATTACTTCTATGATTAAATATTATAATAGCTGCTACTATAACACTGTATATAAAATATTTAAACCCGCTTGCTTGAACTATATAATGATTTTGGATAAATAATGTTAATATTGGAAATAATATTGCTGCTCCAACAGATCCCATTGACACCATTTTTGAAAAAGCCATTATTATAACTGCAAATAATAAACAAATTAATCCAATTTGCCAATTCGTCATAATCAAAATTCCAAGTGATGTAGCAACACCTTTTCCACCTTTGAATCCAAAAAATATTGGATATGTGTGTCCTAAAATTACTGCAATACCAGCTATTTGTACTAAAAGGGCTTGGTCTGTATTTTTGGCTATTTTTCCTGCAATAAGTGCAATTATTATTGCTACCACTCCCTTTAAAATATCACAGATTAAAGTTACTGCAGCTGCTTTTTTTCCAACAGAACGTAACATATTTGTTGTACCTGCATTTCCACTACCTTTTTCTCTTACATCAAATCCTGCATACTTTTTACTTATTATTACTGAAAAGTTGATACTTCCTATTGCATATGCCAATAGTGCTATTATTATATATGTTGCCATAATAATTCCTCCTTTTTTTGTTATTATATTATATTCATAAAAAAATAGCAATACAAATTCAAACTTTTTTAAAGCTTAAATTATATTGCTATTTATGTTTTATTATTCCATTTCTTTTTCACCTTTTTCTCTTACAATTATTCTTACAGGTGTACCAGTTAAGTCAAATTCTTTTCTAAATTGATTAACTAGATATCTTTCATAAGAAAAATGAAATAATTCTTTTCTATTTACGAATATTATAAATGTTGGTGGTTTAGTAGAAGCTTGTGTACCATAAAAAATCTTTAATCTTTTACCTTTATCTGTTGGTGGTTGTACAATTGCTATTGCTTCATTTATTACTTGATTTAGCATAGATGTTGAAACCCTTTTTGAATTTTGCTCAGCAACATAATTTATCATTTCAAATAGTTTATTAACTCTTTGTCCTGTTTTAGCTGATATAAAAATCATTGGTGCATATGATAAGTATGATAATTTATTGTAAACATCTTTCTTATATTTTTCTAAAGTTCCATTTTCTTTTTCATATTCATCCCATTTATTTACAACAATTATTATAGCTTTTCCAGCTTCGTGTGCTTCTCCTGCTATTTTTGCATCCTGATCAGTTACTCCTTCTAAAGCATCAATTAACATTAAACATACATCTGCTCTTTCAATTGCTAAAATTGATCTCATTACACTATATTTCTCTATCGACTCTGTTACTTTACTTTTTCTTCTAATTCCTGCTGTATCAATAAATGTATATTTTCCAAATTCATTTTCAAAATATGAATCAACTGCATCACGAGTTGTACCTGCAATATCACTTACAATGTGTCTATTTTCTCCCAAAATTTTATTTACAAGTGAAGATTTTCCTACATTTGGCTTTCCTATAACTGCTACTTTTATTCTATCTGAATCGTCATCTTCTTTTTCATTTTTTGGAAACTTTTCATAAATAGCATCTAAAACATCTCCAATTCCCTGTGCATTTGTCGCAGAAATCGGCATTGGCTCACCTAAACCTAAATTATAAAATTCGTATATATCATTTTTATATTTTTGATAATCATCTACCTTATTACACACTAAAACAATTGGTTTATTTGATCTCTTTAACATTAAAGAAATTTCTTTATCTGTTGCAGTAACTCCTTGTCTTACATCTGTTAAAAAAATAATTACGTCTGCTACATCTATTGCAATTGCTGCTTGCCTTTTCATTTGTGATAAAATAATATCATCTGAATTTGGCTCTATTCCTGCTGTATCTATTACAGTAAAATCTTTTCCTCTCCAATTTGATTCCGCATAAATTCTATCTCTTGTTACTCCTGCTACATCTTCTACTATTGAAATTCTGCTTCCTACTATATAATTAAAAAAGGTTGACTTTCCAACATTTGGTTTTCCTATTATTGCTACTATTGGTTTTGGCATATTTTTAATTCCTTTCTCTTTAATATGTTAACTATTATACCTCAAAAATTATTTTTTTTCAACTACTAATTTTTTGATTAGTGTCTTTATACAAAAAAACATGATTAATTTGAAATCATGCTTTTTTTATAATTATTAATCCTATATAAATTTTTTTAATAATTCACCTAATGGTTTTTTCTCGTTTAATCTTTTTATCGTTTCAGCAAATAACGGTGCAATAGATACTACTTTTATTTTATCAATTCTTTTTTCTTCAGATAATGGAATTGTATTTGTTATAACTAATTCTTTTATTTGTGATTTTTTTATTCTTTCTATTGCAGGTCCTGAAAGAACTCCATGTGTACAAGCTGCATATACAGATTCTGCTCCAAATTCTTTTAAAACTCTTACTGTTTCCATCATAGAACCCGCAGTATCAATTTCATCATCAAATATAATAGCATTTTTTCCTTTTACATCACCTATAATTGTTGTTCCAATTGCTTTATCGTTGTTTCCATCTCTTCTTTTATCTAACATTGCAATTGGACAACCAAAAAATTCAGAGTATTTATATGCTTTTTTTGAACTTCCAGCATCAGTTGCTACTATAACCTTATTTTCTAATTTTTTATCTTCAAAATATTTTTCTAAAAGCCTCTCTGCTGAAAGTCTATCACAATTTATATCATTAAAATATGCCTGTATTGCTGGGTTATGTAAATCACACGTTATTACCCTTGTCGCTCCTGCAGCTTCAATTAACTCTGCTATCAATTTTGCTGTAATCGGAACTCTTGGTTGATCTTTTTTATCTGATCTTGAATATATATAATATGGCAATACTACATTAATGTTTCTTGCAGATGCCCTTTTTACTGCATCAATTGTTATTAATAGTTCCATTATTCTTTCATTTACTGGTGGAGTATTACTTTGTATTAAGTATACATCATAATCCCTAACAGTTTCTAATATCTGAACAAAATTATTGTCATTTTTAAATTTCATTCTTTCTATCTTTCCAATTGGTAATCCTAAATAATTACATATTTCTTTTGTGAATGGTTCTGCAGATTTACTACAAGCAAAAATTTTAATTTTTTCCATAATACCAAATCCTTCTTTGTTTTTTATGAATTTTTCTTTTTATTGAAAGATATAATTGCCACTATAATAATTGCAATAACTATAATAATTCCACTTGTTTTAATAATATTTTTTCTTTTGTTATTAGAGTTATTTTCTTCACTTTTATTATTATCTTCATTAACGATTTCATTATTCTTAACTTCTGTATTATTTTCAACTACATTTTGAATGTTTTTTTCTGAGCTTTCGTTTTCTCTTTTTTGTTCTGCTTCTATATCTTCATTATAATTAAATTCATTTGTATTATTTTTTTGTTGTTTTTCATAATCTTCAGTTTGTTGTTCACTTTCTTCAGATGTAACATCCGCATGCCCAGAACTAGCGGGTGGCACAGGTATATCTACTAATCTTCCATCCTCTTCATTTGCATATACAAAATTATATATACTAAATGCCAAAAGAATTATAATACTAATAAATATTAATCTAAATATTTTTTTCATTTTATTTTTCTCCAATCAAATTAATTTTTAGATACTTTCTTACTACATATACTTATGGTCTGCTTGCTGGTGATTTTGGCATATTTTCAAAAACAGGTATTATAAATTTAATCTGATTATTTAATGTTCCTGTACTTACATATGCACTTCTAAATGTTCTTGCCTCACTATATGCTGCAGATAAGTTTTGCATATATTGATGATTATATAATCCTCCTCCACTTGCAGGGTTAACATCAAATTTATTTAAATATAAAGTATTTTGTTTTTTATCTATGTAATTACTTTTTAATACTTTAATACCGCCTTCTAATCCTTTTTGCATAGTATCCCAGCCTTCACTTTTAGCTTTTTCTAATGCTGTTTCAACATCTTTTCCTACAACTGCACCTATATTAAATGGATTATAATATTTTTTTCCATCTCCACCATCCATATTGATTGTTGCCGAACCATCTTTTCCCTGTTCTTGGAATAATCTTGCAATTACATAATACGGATTAATATTTCTATTTTTACAGGCATTTCTAATATCTTCAGCATTTTTTTCTAAAAATGTTCCATTAACTTGGTATTGTATTGAACTAAGTGATGCACCACTACTTGAATAATTTCCTAAATCTACAAATTGAAAAATATCTATATCGTTTAAGAAATTACGTGTATCCATAAAATATGCTATTCCATTATATGATGCTGAGGCCCATACTCCACTAACATATGGATTTGATGCAATCCAATTACCGTTATATGTTGGTGTATACACTAAATTTCCTTTTTTATTAGCATATTCATATTCACCTTTTACAGCTGTATAGAAATCTACGTTTGTATATAATATTTCAAATTGCCAATTTGGATGTGCTGCTGCAATTGTATCAAGTGCTTCAGCAACACCAGGATATTTTTCGGTATTTATATTAACACTAATATTTGTTTTATACATATAAAACATCTGTCTATTGTTTCCTTTTTGTTTAGCATCTAAAATAACTTTTGACCCGTTTTCTATTTTATTTTGTATAGTGATTGCTAAGTCTTGTCTTGAAATTGGAGAAATCACCCAACCATTTATTTTACTATCAACTACCATCCACATTTGTCCAATTTCGCCTCTATATTCGTCTTGGACAATTTCTACTCCATTTGTAATATTATTTCCTTTTACAGTTAAGCTTTTCCCTGAATGAGCAGCTGTTATCTTATAAAATCCATTAACATATTCTAAATTAAATTTTTGACCTCTAGAATTTCCAAATGTCCATATTCCTACTTTTGCATTATTATCTTGATTACTTCCAGCTACCTCTAATGCTTTACTGCTATCTGCTCCAACTGCTAATTCATACGTACTATTTGCAACTGTTTTGGTAACATTGTCATATTTCACTAAATAAAACATTTGATTATTATTATCTTGTGTCTTTGATAATATAATTTTCGATCCATTTTGTATTGAACCTTGTACACTTATTGCCAGTTGTGGATTACATAAAGGAGAAATTATCCATCCATTTTTATAACTGTCTCTTAGTATCCATTTTTGGCTATCACTTCCTGTATAATCAGATTGTACTATGTCTGTTCCCTCTTTTATACTATTATCTTTTACTGTTAAACTCTTTCCTGTATGAGTTGCAGTTATTTTATAATAACCCTCTTTATATTCAAGCTTAAATCTCTGCCATGCTACATTACCATAATCCCATATTCCTACTTTTGCATTATTATCTTTGTTGTTTCCTGCTACTTCCAAGCCTTTATTAGGATCTTTTCCAATCAAAATTTCATAATTAGCATTATCGTGGTTCTTTTCATTATTAGTTATATTATATAAATATAACATTTGATTATTATTATCTTTTGTTTTTGATAATATCATTTTCGATCCATTTTGTATTGCTCCTTGTATACTTATTGCTAAATTAGGATTACTTAATGGTGAAATTACCCAACCATTTTTATTACTATCTCTTAGAATCCATTTTTGACTACTATTTCCGACATAATCTGCTTGTACTACTTCTATTCCTTCTTTTATACTATTATTTCTTGCTGTTAAACTCTTTCCTGTATGCATTGCTGTTATTTTGTAATATCCTTCTTCATATTTAAAGTAAAACTTTTGCCATGCTGCATCACCATAATCCCATATTCCTAGTTTTGCATTGTTATCTACATTGTTTCCAGCTACTTCTAATGCCTTATTTGAGCTTATTCCAACTGCCATTTTATATATACCATCTTTATGAGTTCTCTCACTGTTACTTATATCGTATAAATAGAACATTTGATTATCATTATCTTTTGTTTTTGATAATATCATTTTCGATCCATTTTGTATTGACCCCTGTACACTTATTGATAAATCTGGATTACTTAACGATGATATTATCCAACCATTTTTATTACTGTCTCTTAATACCCACTTTTGGCCGTCAGCTCCTGTGTAATCAGATTGTACTATATCTGTTCCCTCTTTTATTGTATTATTTTTTATTGTTAAACTTTTTCCTGTATGCATTGCTGTTATTTTATAAAAACCATCTTGATATTCAAAATAAAACTTCTGCCATAAAGCCTCTCCATAATTCCATATTCCTACTTTTGCATTATTATCTTGATTATTTCCTGCAACTTCTAATGCTTCAGTTGGATTTCTACCAATTGATATTTTGTATATACCGTTATTTCTTACCTTTTCTGCTTTTGCATAACTGTTTGTTTTTGTTACGAATATTACAAAAATTATCATAAAAATACTTAAAATAACCTTATTTTTTTTCATTATTCTTCCTCCTAATATGATATAAACTTTTATAATTTTACATTTTTTTATTTATATCTACTGTAACCAAAATAATTCTACCATAAGAATTTTTTAAAGTCAATGAATTTTTTTATACTATTTCTTCCAAATTTTCAAACATATTTCATAAAATAAAAAAACATTATGTCATATAAATACATAATGGTTTTTTATTTTAATATAAACAAATATATAAATTATTTTCTTTAAACACTAATTGTTTTGGATTATAAAAATGCCAATCATATTTTAGAAATTCCTGTTTTACATCATCTGGCGTATCCACTACTTTATATTTCTCCCCGCTATATAGCTCTAAAACCTGAACAGCAGCCCAATTTGTTACCATACTCCTAACATTTGTAGTTTCTAAGGATGGTTGACCGTCATAATATGTTGTAGATTTTTGGTCATATGAGATTCCTATATTTTCTATTTTTATATTGTTTTTATTTTGATATTCGTAAATTTCTTCCAAAATTGACTTTGCAACATTCCTATCCAAATATCCACATACAATATTTTCTGTCGAGTTTCTTACAAAATACATTGCATTTAAAATCATTATCCCTACTGCGAAAATGATTGCAATTTTCTTGTTAACAATTCCGTCTTTTATATTAAATTTTAGAACTATATATAAAACTAAACAGCCTAATAATGATGCATAACTAAAAGTCATTCTTGGTTCCAAATATTGTTGATCTTGTGCCGTCACTATTACTGGCAATAAAGGCATTATAAATGAAACCAAAATTAATATTATATATTCTAAAATTGAAAAGTAATCTTTTTTTCTACAATTATTAAATATGTACCATAATGTAATAATTGCTAAAACTACCACATAAGAATATCTTGGCAATACTTTAAATGTATCAAATGCCATTATATTTCCATAATTCTTTATAGTTTCTATAATAATTCCAATTGTAGGAAATGCTGTGGGTCTAATTATATCTCCCAATATATGTTCAATAATTTTAACTAAGACCAAATTTAAAGAAAGCGCTCCTCCAAAAAAAATTCCTATTAGGAATGCTTCACCTATTATTTTCTTAGCTTTTCCTTTATTTCTATATATTTCAATTATTAAAGCTATTACTACAAATAACGAGATAGTAGCTTGATATGCAATTGAAGATAAAACTACAAATATAAAACTCAATATGTATTTATGTTTTATATTAGAATTAAATATACATGCTCCAATTACAGAAAATAATATAGATAAACACATAATTCCAGATTCAGCAAATATAAACATTTCACAACTTGAAAAATTATATAAAATTGAAAAAGTAATACTTGCTATTAGAATATTACAATATACTGATTTTTCATTATTTATTAACTTTAAAACAAATTTATATAACACAAACCATGCTACTGTTATCAAAATAATGCCTATAATAGACATAATCTTTAAATTTGTAAAAAAAGTTATATTTAGTAATTGTGATATCCACAATTCTAAAGCACTGAAAAATCTTGCAGAACGTAAAAAATGTAATATATAATTATTATATCCATATGAATATAAACAGTATGTGTCTTGCGCAAAATGTATTTTTAAAAAATTTGTACATATAATTATTGAAAATAAAAACATTACAATAAATACATAAATATTATTTTTGTTTATATCAATAAATTCTTTTAACTTAATATTTTTTTTCATCTAATCTCCTAATTATAATTCTTCTGCAAATCTTCTTTGTAATTTGCTAAATATGAAGTATCCTATCAAACATATAATTATACCAATTCCTAAAACCATTGCCATTGAAGATAAATCAGGCATTTTTTTGTAATAAAAAATATCTCTATAACCATTTATTACATATGTCATAGGATTGAATTGTAATATCCATTGAAATCCTTCTGGTATCTGTCCTGGTGCATATACTATAGGCGTTGCATAAAATAACAATTGTAAAGCTATTCCTATAAAATGTTGTAAATCTCTAAAATAAACTGTCACACTAGATACTATAAAAGAAATTCCTATCAATAATACATATTGCACTAATAATACTAGTGGATAAAATATTATAAATTTGCTAATTCCCATGCCATATCCTAAAACAAAAGCTAAAATTATAATTGTTGAAATTATAAAATTTACGGCTTCACTTGTTACCACAGATAATGGCAATATTTCTCTTGGAAAATATACTTTTTTAATTATATTTCCATTTTCAACCATAGTAAAAGAAGTTCTTGAAATTGCTGCTGAAAAGAAATTCCAAGGTATTAATCCACAACATAGAAAAACTGTATAATTAGGTAAATTGTTTTTCATAATAAGTGGGAATACTATTGCATATACTGCTATCTGTAAAAGGGGATTTAAAAATGACCATAATATTCCTAATACTGAATTTTTATATTTTCCTCTTACATCTTTACTAATACTAGTTTTTAATAATTCTCTATATTCATATAACGATTTAAAAAATTTCATTTATTTCTCCCTTCTTATGCAGTTTCTTCTATATATTTTTCTATTACTTCATTTGTCTTTCCATCTAATTTTAACACACCATCACAAAGCCATACTGCTCTATCGCACAATTCTTTAGCTGAATCCAAGCTATGTGTTACAAAGACCATAGTTTTTCCTTCTTTTTTTAATTGTTTCATTTTATTTATACATTTTTCTTGGAAATGTTGATCTCCTACAGATAAAATTTCGTCAACTAATAATATATCTGCATCTACATTTATTGCTACTGCAAAAGCAAGTCTCATAAACATTCCTGATGAATATGTTCTAACAGGGTTATCTATATAATCACCCAATTCTGAAAATTCTATAATCTGTTCTAATCTATCATCGATTTGTTTTTTTGTTAACCCAAATATTGACGCATTAAAATATATATTTTCTCTTCCAGAAAAATCGGGGTGAAAACCAGCACCAAGCTCTAATAATGATGTTAATTTTCCATTTATAATAATCTTTCCTTTATTAGGATATATTATTTTAGTCATCAATTTTAATAATGTAGATTTCCCACTTCCATTTACTCCTATAAGTGCAACTGCTTGTCCTCTTTTGATATTCAAATTAATACCCTTTAAAACTTGTCTTACTTCTTTTTTATTTCTTTTCCAAAATAGCATTTTTTCTTTTAAACTATTTGCTTTATCTAAATATACATTAAATGTTTTGTACACATCTTGAACTTCTATTGCATACTTTTCTTCATTTTCTTTCACTAGTTTTGTCCTCCTTTGATTTTATGGATTCCTTTATATACTGCTTTTTTAAATCTTCCTCCAAAATTATACATTCCTTTACCTACTGAAAATAAAATATTATGTTTTTTAAATATTTCTCTCATTCTTCTTTTAAATGTTTCTCTATCATATAATAAATAGTATACCAATCTAACTGGTTTACTATGATGCTCCAAATCTGGATACCTATTATAATCCAAATATCCATATGTTTCTTCTTTACTTATATAAGATCCACCATAAATTAATTCTCTCATTGGTCTTTGATTTTTAAATCCTAATTCTCTATTCCATTCTGTTGTCATTTTAACAGGTTCATTTAAACGAACATCATCTTCAAAATAAATTGCATTGAATATAGATTTATCTATTTCTTTTGCTGAATTTATATAAGCCATTACTGGTAGTGAAATATAATATTTTTCATAATATAATTCTTTTATTTCTTCACCAAATATATTTGTAATATCTTGTACAAATTCTATAGCTGAGTTTTGCATAATACTAATTATAAATTCCTCTTGATATGTCTTATTGTAATTCTCAAATACTGGCTCTATTTTATCATCACTTATATTATAGCCTATACAAGATGGTGCTAATGCTGATAACATTGTCTCATATGAGAAACCTGTTGCAGAAGGTTTTCCACTAAAAAATGTCTTTAATTTAAAGTTTGCCATATCTGAATGTCTAAGTGCCTCATCCTTATTTATATTTAGAAAAAATGTATCTATCGGTTTTTTACACAAATTTGATAAAAATAATTCAGGTCTTGCACTATATCCAATATCAAATGTTGCTGATTTTTCTTCATAAAACTTATCAAAATACGTTTTTAATTTTGACAAATTAGTCATATGTTTTTGCTCATCATATAAATTATCTATAACGACTTTTATAAATTTGTTAAATTCTAACGTATTCTTTAATTTTCCATCTATATCTATATCATACTGCTTTAATATCTTTTCGGTGTTACAATTCTCATTAATGCAATCTTTTAAATACTTCAATATTTCTCTTGGAGTATGTTTGGTTACATTTATGCATTCTGGTAATTTATAAAAGTCTAATTTATTCATTATTGTTATTGGTACTAGAGCTTTTCTTGATACATACAAATATTTTTCTTTTGGTACATTTTGATATAATTTTTTCATTATTTTATATGCTTCCATTGGCAAATATCCATCTCTTGCCATAAACACCATATTGGTATAACCTTTGCCTTGAGTTTCTTCTAATAGCCATTTTGATATTCCAAATGTATACATTCCTAATATATAGTATCCAATTAAATATGGATCTGCATTAAAATCTGAATATTGATTAAAAGCTATAAATGGATTATCAAAATATTTATTCGCAGACATTGCAAACATTGTTCTAATACCTATAAAGTTCATTGCTGATGCATTATCTCTCCAAAATGGCATATTTTGAGTAAGCATCTTTGCAAATAAGTTTACTTTTTCTTGATTTTGTGCTACATCTGTTGCTTTTGGCAGATGCATAGATTTAATTTTTAATTTTCTAGGCATTTCAACATCTGATCTATAATTATCTCCTATATGTAGCATATTTAAACTTTCTATATTTAAATCTTCTAAAACATATTTAAATAAATCTCCTCTTGATTTAGACAATTTTATTTCTGATGATAAGTATAATTTATAATTATCTTTATATCCATTTTTTTCTAATATTTTATATATAGTATCTTTAGACAAATACATATCTGATGTAAATACAACTTTTTTTCCCATATCCATTGCCAATGTATACAATTCATATCCAATATTTCTTCTCTCACAAAATCTAATTTCATATTCTATTTCTTTATTTTTCATTTTTTCAAGAATACATTTATCTATACCATATTCTGTTTCTATTGTGTTATAAATTTCATCTAGTGTAATCTCTTGGCATTTTTCATTTTCTATTCTTTCACGTGTTAATTGCTCACAGTATACTCTTATCTTTGAAAAATCCATTCCTGATGCATCATTCGTATATAATCTAAAATATTTATTCATCAAAATAAATAAGTCTGTTGGTACAAAAAAAGGTCTTTTTATTAAAGTATCAAAAATATCAAAACTTACATATTTAATGTTTTTATCACAAATAGCTAGTTTAATTTTTTCTAAGCCATCATCCCATTTTGTTGTTATTGTATAAAAATATTCGGAATTTTTTATATCTTCTGCATTTGGATAAAATTCTTCAGCCATTTTCATAGCTGTTTCTTTTTCTTCTTTTGCCATACCTGATACTTTTATATACGATTTTTGTTGATTTGCATATAAGCATTTCCATTTATTGAATTTATTTTTATACTTATCATAAATATTTTCTTCTTTTAAAAAGTTTTCAACAAAATTGAAAGATGTCGTTATATCCGAAATATTCTTTTTAAACTTCTTAAAAGTCAAATCTTTAATTGATGTAGAAGTCGTTTCATGCTTACAATAAAAAACACAATCATTTTGAACTTTTGTAAGTTTTTTTGCATAATAAAATAAAACTGTAGAAAAAGCAAAGTCTTCCGTCATTAATAAATGTGTTGTTATGTTTTTATAATGTTTTAGCGCTTTTTCCCATATTTCCATTTTATATATCTTATTCCATATTATATGCCAATCAAATGATAGCCCTTCTTGTTCGAAATATTGCTCTATGCACTCTTCTCCCACTAAATTTAAATGTTTTGTATCAAATAAATTGTATGATTCTTTTCTTCCATCGTCATATTCAAGAACCATATTTCCCATAGCTATATCTGAATTATTTTCCTGAATATTATTCATTAATGTTCTATAATAATCTATTGAAACATAGTCATCACTATCTAAAAAAGCAATATACTCTCCTTTAGCAATGCTTGACCCCGTAATTCGTGCTTGAAATAATCCCATATTTTTTTCGTGTTTTATATATTTTACTCTATCATCTAATTTTTGATATTTATTAGCAATCTCTTCACAATTTCCTTGTGAGCAATCATTTACTATTATTATTTCTATATTTTTATATGATTGTTCCAATAATCTATTTAAACATTTTTCCATGTATTTTTCCGCATTATACACTGGTACTATTATTGAAAGTTTTTTATTAATTTGAGTATTAGACATTTATTTTCCCTCATTTCTAAATTTAGTTTTTATTATGAAAAAAATTACTCAATTTTTCTGTATATTTCCATCTTTTGCTGTTATATACATTTCTTAATTCTTCTTGTAATTTTTCATTTTTTTCTTGAAGTTGTTGTTCTTCTTGAAAATGTTTTTCTATTTTTTTTTCTAATTCCCCTTTTTCTTCATACAAATCCTTATTTTCCTTTTCTATCTTTTGAATCCAATCATATTTACCTTTAATATCCTTATATTGTTCCTCTATTAAATCTGAATTTTTCTTTATTAAATTGAAAAAACTTAACCATTCAAAATCAATTTTTGAATTTTCAGGAATGTTAATGTAATTTTTGTAACAATCTAGCTTTTCTTGGGCTACTTTATAATTCTCATTTACTATTTCTTCTTTATTTTCTTTTAACTTATATATTTCATCAATACAATCTTCAATAGTAATAGTTTTCATATTATCACCTGAAAAATTTTCTTCTAATGCTACATAAATATTATCTTTTGAAACTACCCCCTTAATTCCATTATATCCTGTAATTACAGCAGGAACTTTCATTGCTATAGCTTCTAATATACATCTATCTACACCTAATAATAAATCTGCTTTTTTAAGATACTTAATTATATCTGTTTGTTCACCTAATAAATTAACTGTAAATTCATTATTGATTTCTCCATTATTTTCACTATATTGTAATTGGCTTTGATTAAGATATTGTATTATTTTTTCTTTCTGCTCTCCTCCTCCAATTATATTTAGCTTGGCATTTGGATTATTTTTTAATATTTTTTTAAATATTTCTATTCCTTCTAATATTGCACTTAACTTTTCCTCACTAAGTCTTGATATTATATAAATATTATTTATACTTCCTGAATAATTTGGTGTAGAATTATTATATTCTTCAAAGTCTATTCCATTATGGATAATTTTATATTTTTCTTTAGGTATTCCATATTCATTTTCTGTAAGTTCTGCCACTTTAGGTGTTATCGCAATTATTTTATAAGCATTAGAAAAATAAATAGGAAACAACATTTTATATAAAGGATAATTCCATGTATAATATTTTTTTGTGTCTCTTATTCCATGTTCATAAGCAAAATATGGTATATTTGTCAGAAAAGCTGCTAGCATAGTTGAAGGAATACATTGATATTTATGTATATGAATTTCTGTTATTTGTCTTTCTTGTATTATTTTAACTAAATTCTTTACTCTTTCTTCATTTATTTCATTTTCTTCTGGGTATTCAAATTCTATAAATTTTCCTCCCAACTCTTCAACTTTATTAGAATATTTTCCATTTCCAGCTGCAACATATACATTATATCCTCTTTTAGTAAAAGCAGTAACTTGATTTAATATTACTGTTTCTACTCCACCAATTCCCATAGCATTATTACACAATAAAATATTTTTCATTACATCACCCACATAGACTTATTTCTAAAACATTATAACCTCTATTAAATCTATTGTCAACAAATTTTATTTTCTTAATTTATGTACTAATTGTATGAATTTTCTCCACCCAGGAATTTTCCATAACTTTTCTTTTAGCAATTCATTTTTGTAATTCATTCCTTGAATTGAATAAGCTCGTCCATACATTTTTCTTTCATATTCTGAGCATTCCCATTTGTATTCTATTTCATCCATTTTAAAATTTGCTGTAATTAATTCTTTACATAGATTTATATTATTTTTTAAGTCTCTTCCATTTTTAATTTTTTGTTGATTAGGTTTCTCATATACTTCTTTCAATATATACGACATCTTTTCTATCATTTTCTCAATTGTAAAATAATCTAATATAATTTTTCTGCAATTATTTTTATATATATTAATATTATCTAATACTTCATTTATTGAATCAACATAGTTATTTATTTCATTCTTACTATAATTTTCAGAATAAACATCTCTTTCATCTTGTTTAGATTCTATTATTTTTCCAACATTTTCTTTAATCAGCTCTTTTTGTCCACCAACATCGCTTGAAATAACAGGAACACCCATACTTAATGATTCATATGATGTTAATGCTAATCCTTCTTTTATTGAACAATTTATAGTTACATCACTTATGCTATAAATTTCAGCAGTATTTTGTAAATTTCCTGTAAAAATAATATCATCATATATATGTAATTTTTTTGCTCTTTCCTTCATTTTATTTAAAAGATTTCCGTCGCCAACAACAAAAACTTTAATATCTTTTCTTTTTTCTTTTAACTTAGCTATTATTTCTAAAAATAACATAGGTCTTTTCTGTTCTGATATTCTACAAATATATGCTAATACTTTTTTATCCTTTTCTAATCCTAAATATTTATTTTTTAAATTTTCTTTGTCATAATTTGAAGGATTGAATTCTTTTTCATTAACCCCTATATAAACAGTTTCTACTTCATCTTTATTTTTCTTAAAATAATCTATTAATATTTTTCTACTATTTTCATTACATACTAAAGTTTTATCAATTACAGATTCATACATCGCAGAATATCTTGAATATCCACCATTTCTGTTATACCATTCTTCCATATGTACATAGTCTATAATTGGAATGTTTGGATATTTACTTTTTAAATATGGTAACATTGAATATCCTGTCTTACTATTCGAATTTAATATTATATTTATATTATCCTTTTGTATAATATAATTTATAAAAGCTACCCAATACTTTTGATCCAAAAATGACGTTAAATCATATACTTTGGCTAGTTCTTGATTATCTTCGCTTTTTTCAAAATATTGTCTTAAAACATTCTTATTTGGTTCGGTGGTAATTATCGTTACAGAAAATTTATTTTTATCCAGTCCTTTTATTAAATTCAGGTTAAATAAATCTGCCCCCCCAGTTATCATCCAAGGAATTATAAATAATATATTTATTTTATTATTTTCCTCCATTTGCTTTGGTATTATTATATCTTCTACTTCTTCTTGTATAATATCATAATTGTAATTATATCTAGGATATTGTATAGCTTCTACTTTCTGTTTTATTTTGCTTGCTGTTT
Organism: uncultured Clostridium sp.; assembly: GCA_900554175.1. Lineage (GTDB taxonomy): Bacteria > Bacillota > Clostridia > TANB77 > CAG-508 > CAG-269. The sequence goes on along the minus strand of USGK01000006.1, from coordinate 28,080 downwards.
GATTTATTATTTCTAAAGATCTTTTTCTATTGTCTTTAGATCTTTGAAGTTCTCCGATTGATTTTCTTCTATACCATTGTCCATAAAAACTCATATGTACAGGTCTTTTATTCTTTGATATTAGTTTTAGCCAAAAATTCCAGTCTTCATTTACTGCCTTTTCTCTTAGTTCATAACCTCTAACAAGCTTGAAATCGCTTTTTCTAACCAATGATTGTGATATTAATTCATTTACTTTTTTTAATTTTTCTGAGTCAAAATATTTATTCCATAAATACTCTTGACCTTCAAACCCTATAGAATCTGAATATGCCCATGCCGCATCTTTATTTGTCTCTAAAGTCCAATACGCACATTCTAAAAAAGTCGGTTCTATTAAGTCGTCATCATCTATAAACATTAAATATTCACAACTTTCTGAAGATTTAGCTGCTCCAAAGTCTCTTGTTGCAGCTAATCCCTCATTATTTTTATGGAACACTTTTATTCTTTTATCTAATTTTTTTACTCTTTCTAATTTCTCTAATGATTCCTTGTCCTTTGATCCATCATCAATTATCAACACTTCATAATATGGAAATGTTTGATTCAAAATTGATCTAATAGTTTGTTCTATATATTTCTTACTATTATAAAATGGTACAATAACTGAAATTATTGGATTTTTTTCAATATATTCCATTTTATTATTTATTTTTTTTCCTGGTTCTAGTTCAAATTTAAATTCATTCATTAAATTATCTCCTACTTATTTAATTACTTTCACATTGTATCAAATAATTATTAAATTTAAAAGAGATAATCTAAAAAAAGTGCAATTATTTTAGATTTTTTACTAAATTTTGTACTAAATACAACTAGATATAATTTTAAACTAAATAAAAATTTATAACTCTAAAATAAGACAAGATCTCTAAAAAATATTAATAATATTTAATGAATATTTATCTGTCAAATGATTAAGTGAAAATATTGTTTTATCAATTGAGTTTATAGCCATTACATAATCCTTTTGTTCTATAAAACTCTTACACTCAACAAAATTTGCCTCAACTTTTTCAAGTTCATTATGTTCAATATATATAGCTAATATTTTTTGGTGTTTATTCCAGATATTAAAAGTGTCATCCATTTTACTTATTATTTTATTTTCATCTTCTTTATCTATTTTTTCACTTTCTTCCTTTATCTCTTCAATTTTTATCATTATAGTTTCAACACTTTTTTTTGTATAACTTTGTGATATATAGTCTAAAGCAAAAATACTAAAAACAATAATAATACATATAATTAATTCTTTATACATTAAATTTCTGTATGATGTTTATAATCATACTCTCCTTTCATTTATCTTAAATAAAATTACTTAATTAAATCTTCTTTTTTTAATTATTCTTTTTCTCGTTCTTTTTTTGGCAAAAAATCTGTCCTTTGCCATCAAATGTAACAATTAAAGCGTCTTCTGGATTCATTTTAAATTTATTTACTTCTTTTTTTAACCACGCATAATTTTTTCCTATTGCTTTTAGATTGTTACTCATAATTTTTCCATCTACAACTAAATCATACGGAATACCCTCATAATCCGGCATTATGCCTAAATCCTCTGGAATTAATTTTCTTTTATTTGGCTTTTCTATTACAGTTACTTGTCCACTTGTTTCTAAAATTGCATATTCAACATCTCCAAGACATGATACATTTTGGTTTCTTAATCTTTCTTGTAGCTCTCCTATTGTAAATCTCTCCTTTTTCAAAGCCTCTTCATCTATTCTACCTCTATATATTAAAATTCTAGGCTTTCCACAAATAAATCCTCTAGCTCTAATACTTTTAATATTTATCATTGAAATAGCTAGATGCATAAGTAAAAGCCCCAATATTGGTATTATTCCATTTGATATTGGAATACCAGTGTCAGACATTGGAATTGAAGCTAAATCAGCTATCATTATTGCTATTGCAAGTTCAAATGGTTGAAGTTGTCCAATTTCACGCTTTCCCATCATTCTCATAACAACAAGAACAACTATATATAAAATTATTGACCTAAAAAAAATTATTAACATTTTATATTTCCTCCATTTTTTTATTATTTTACCAAAAAAAATATATATTATTCTAAAACATTTTACTAACTAATTAATTGTTTTTTCTTATTAAAAACATAACTGATCGAATTTTATTTTTAATGCTTTTTCTTGTAAAACTCCTTTAGACAGGAAAAAGTGAATAAAATAATTTTTTTTGTAAAAAATATTTCTATATTCTAATATATTTACTAGAAATTTTTTAAAATAGGAGGATTAATCATGTCAAATGCACAAAGCAATGCAAATCAAGGAAGTGGCACAAGTACTGCATGGCAAATAGTTGGAAGACTTATTGCTTCTGCCGTCGTTTTAGCTATAACTGCATTTTTCACACCTGGATTTAGCATAAATAATATTTGGTCTTTAATTATTGCGGCTGTTGTTTTAGCTGTTATGGACTACTTAATTATAAAATTTACTGGCTTAGATGCTAGTCCTTTTGGTAAAGGATTCGTAGGCTTTGCTTTATCTGCAATAATTTTATATGTTACTCAATTTTTTGTTGCAGGATATTCAATTTCATGGATGGCAGCAATAATAGGTGCTTTAATTTATGGTGTCGTTGATTACTTTATACCTGGAAATCAACAAATGTAGTTTTAAAAAAAATTTCGAATTATATAAAAATATAATTCGAAATTTTTTTACTTTTTATTATCACTTTTATTTATTGCATAACTATCTTTATTCATCAATTGTATTTATTTTGAATAGTTTAAAAATTTCAACAATAATAATTGGAGAAAATACAAGTAATATTGTTTCTAAAATATTATTTGCTGGTAAAACTGGTATACTAAATATATTTCTTAATGTAGGAATAAATAGTATTACAAACATTAGACAAGCCGAAATTATAGTTGCTCCTATAAGAATTCCATTATTAAATACATTTGTCTTAAATATTGATTTTTTATTATCTCTAATATTAAATACATGAACAAGTTCAGATAAAGCTAAAACTATAAATGCCATAGTTTGTCCTACTTCTATTTTACTTTGGTCAAGTGTAAGTCCATCTATTGGAGTAGTTGTTGTTTTTAATCCAATTACAAATGCAGCTAAAGTAATTAAACCAATCATAATTCCTTGATAAACTATTCTAAATGTCATTCCTTTTGTAAATATCCCCTTTGACTGTTTTAAAGGTTTTCTTGTCATTATATCAGAATTTGCTGGGTCAAATGCTAATGCTAATGCAGGAAGCGAGTCTGTAACCAAGTTTATCCATAAAATGTGTATTGGAAGTAAAATTTCTAAACTTGTTACATCTGAAATACCTGTTAATTTTGCAATAACTGTTGAGAATAATGTTGCTAAAAGTAATACTACTATTTCACCAATATTACTTGAAAGTAAAAATTGAATTACTTTTAAAATATTATCATATATTCTACGTCCTTCTTCAACAGCAGATACAACCGTAGCGAAATTATCATCTGTTAAAATTACATCAGCAGCTTCTTTTGCAACGTCAGTTCCTACAATCCCCATTGCACATCCAATATCAGCCGTTTTAAGTGCAGGACTATCATTTACACCATCACCTGTCATAGCAACAATTTCTCCATTTTTTTGCCATGCTTTTACTATTCTTACTTTGTGTTCAGGTGCAACTCTAGCATATACTGAATAATTTTTTATATTTTTTTCTAAGTCTTCATCAGACATCTTGTCTAATTCTGTCCCTGTTATAGCTTCGTTTTCATTTTCCAATATTCCTAATTTCTTTGCAATCGCTGTTGCTGTAATTTTATGATCTCCTGTTATCATTACAGTTTTTATTCCTGCAGCTTTACATTTTTCTACTGCTATTTTTGCTTCCTCTCTTGGAGGATCTATCATTCCATACATACCAACATAAATTAAATTGTTTTCCATTTCTTCTTTTTGTGGTTTATGGTCTAATTCTTTATATCCAAATGCTAATACTCTTAAAGCATCTTTTGCCATTAATTCGTTAACATTTTGAATTGTTGGTATAAAACTTTTTAAATCTTGATTTATATCTCCATGATCTATATATGAAACACACTTCTCTAATAGTTCATCAACACCACCTTTAGTAAATACTAAATACTTATCTCCTTGTTTATGGACCGTTGTCATTAATTTTCTTTCTGAGTCAAATGGAATTTCATCTACTCTTGATAATTCATTATAAATATTCTTACTAAATCCCATTTTTAAAGCAATATCTACTAATGCTGTTTCTGTTGGATCTCCAGTCAAAGTTCCATCATCCGCAATTTTTGTGTCATTACATAGCATTCCATTATATACCAAAAGTTTAACCTCTTGATTATCTTTATTATATTTAACAAACTCATCTTCTTCGTTAATATTGCACACATCATAAACTGTGCTATTTACATATATTTTTTGTACTGTCATTTTATTTTGTGTTAAAGTACCTGTTTTATCTGAACATATAACTGAACTACTTCCTAAAGTTTCAACAGCTGGTAATCTTTTTATTATAGCATTTTTGTTTACCATTTTTTGAACGCCTATTGCTAATACTATAGTAGAAACTGCTGCTAATCCTTCTGGAATTGCTGCAACAGCTAAACTTACAGCTGTCATAAACATTGAAATAATTTCTTTACCTTGTATTAATCCAATTATAAATATAATAACACAAATAACAAGTGCAACTATTCCAAGGGTCTTTCCTAAACTATTTAATTTTTTTTGTAAAGGAGTTTCTTGCTTTTCTGTTCCTGAAATTATCTCAGCAATTTTACCTACTTCAGTCTTCATCCCTGTTTCTACAACAATTCCTTTACCTCTACCATATGTTACTAAACTTGATGAAAATAGCATATTTATTCTATCCCCAATAGGAACATTTTCATTTTCTATTTTGCTTGCTTCTTTTTCTACGGGAACGGATTCCCCTGTCAATGAAGATTCTTGAGATTTTAAATTAATTGCTTCAAAGATTCTTAGGTCTGCCGGGATATAGTCACCTGTATCTAAAACTACAATATCACCTTCTACTAATTCTCTTGCAGGAATAGTTTGGATATTTCCGTCTCTTAAAACTTTTGCTTCATGTCCACTAAGTTTTTGAAGTGCCTCTAATGATTTCTCTGCTTTTGCTTCTTGTGCTACACCTATTATTGCATTAACAATTACAACGATTAAAATTATTATAGTATCTGTAATGCCTTCACCTTGTGCAACTCCTATTATTCCAGAAACAATTGCTGCTATTATTAATACAATTATCATAAAGTCCCTAAATTGCTCTAAAAATTTTACAAATAATGATTTCTTCTTTTCGGCCTTAAGTTCGTTGTACCCATTTTCCTCTTGTCTTTTTTTTACTTCCAAACTTGAAAGACCTTCTCTTATATTGGTTTGTAAATATTCTTCTGTTTCCTCTACTGTTTTATTATACCATTTTTCTTCCATAATTTTAAATCCTCCATATAAAAAAGAATTATTCTAGTATTTAAACAATAGAATAATTCTTTTATTATTTATTTTAATTATTCAGCTGATCCTTCTGCTTCAGGAGCGTTGTAAGCTTCTAGTATAGCATTTTGAATTTTTTCCCTTGTTTCAGGGTTGATTGGATGAGCTATGTCTTTAAATTCTCCGTTTGGAGTTTTTCTGCTTGGCATAGCGATGAATAATCCGTTTTGGCTTTCAATAACTTTGATGTCATGAATTACGAATTCATTATCAAATGTTACAGAAGCAACAGCTTTCATTCTGTTTTCTGAATTTACCTTTCTTAAACGTACGTCTGTAATTTGCATTTTAAGCACCTCTTTCTAAAGTTATTAATATTAGTACATTTTTTCTTTTCCTTATGTACTAATATTATATTCTTCAAAAAAAAACTTTTTCCTTCTTTTTTTTATAAAAAAACACATATTTTTATTTCATAAATTAATATTAGTGATTTATTATTTTATTTATTTTTTTCTTGTTCATTCATTTCTTTATTTCCATTATATTCATTTACCAAATATAGTGGTCTATTCTTTGTCTCATTAAATATTCTTCCTAAATATTCTCCTAAAATTCCAAATAATAAAATTTGTATTCCTGAGAAGAATAATATTAATAATATAATTGCTTGAAAAGCTTGTATCATTGTATGAGTTACAAAACATTTTATAATTACATATATAAAATAAATTACAAGAACTATAAATGTTGGTATTGCAAAATATGTTGCAAATTTTAATGGAGATGTTGTAAATGATGTTATTCCATTTATTGCCAAATCTATTAATTTAAGATAATTCCATTTTGTCTTTCCTGCAACTCTAGGAGGTCTATCAAAAAGTACTTCTTTTTTATTATAACCTATCCAACTGAATAAACTTTTTAGATTTCTTTCTGATTCTTTCATTTTTCTTAAAGCATTTATACATCTTCTATCTATTAATCTATAATTACCTGTATCTTTTTGAATTTCAACTTTTGTCATTTTTTGCAATACTTTATAATACATCTTAGATGTAAATTTCTTCAAAAAACTTTCACCAGTTCTCTTTTTTCTTCTTGCGTAAACATCATCGTATCCTTCTTCCCAGTATTTTACCATTTCAGGTACTAAATCTGGTGGGTCTTGAAGATCAGCATCCATAAATATAGCACAATCTCCGGTTGCATAATCAAGTCCTGCAGCCATAGCTACTTCTTGTCCAAAATTTCTTGAAAAATCAACGTAGTTTATTTTTTCGTCTTCTTCTCTAAACTTCTTTATTAATTCTAACGATTTATCTTTACTTCCATCATTTATAAATAAAATTTCAAATTCATAATTTGGCATTTTATCTATGACTCTACATAGTTCTTTATACAACAATGGTAATGCTTCTTCTTCATTGTATACTGGTATTATAATACTAATTTTCTTCATATTATTCTTCATTCCTTTTTATCATATAATTCCAAGAATCTTTACACATATCTTCTAATGTTTTTTCTGCTTTCCAATCAAGTTCTTTTTCTGCTTTAGTAGGGTCTGCAAAAAATATAGCTAAATCTCCAGCTCTCCTTGGTGCTATCTGATATGGTACATCAATATTATTTACTTTTTTAAATGTTTCAACCATTTCCAATACTGTATATGCTGTTCCAGTTCCCAAATTATATGTAAATATTCCATTTGACTCTTTATCTAATTTTTCTAAGGCTTTAACATGTCCTATAGCAAGGTCTACTACATGTAAATAGTCTCTTGCACCTGTTCCATCTTTTGTTCCTTTATAATCATTTCCGAATATATTTAAATGATCCAACTCTTTATTCGCAACCTTCATTATAAATGGCATTAAATTATTTGGAATTCCTTGAGGCTCTTCTCCAATTAAACCACTTTCATGAGCTCCAACTGGGTTAAAATATCTTAGAATTGCTATGTTCCAAGTATTATCTGCAGCATATATATCTTCTAAAATTTGTTCTATCATACATTTAGTTGTACCATATGGATTAGTAGTTTTTCCTCTTCCCATTTCTTCAACATATTTAGGGGTTCCAGGATCACCATATATTGTAGCAGATGAACTAAAAACAAATTTTTTAACATTATACTTTTGCATTGTTTGAAGTAATACAATAGCTCCTGAAACATTGTTATAATAATATTTCAATGGTTCTCTTACAGATTCTCCTACTGCTTTAAATCCTGCGAAATTTATTACAGAGTCGATTTCGTTTTCTTCAAACACCTTTTCTAAAGCTTTTCTGTCTAAATAATTTAATTCATAAAATTTAAAATCTTTTCCAGTTATTTTTTTTATGTTTTCTATTACTTGTGGCTTACTATTTGAAAAATCATCTATTATTACAATTTCTTTTCCCGCATTTAATAATTCTACTGCCGTATGGCTTCCTATAAATCCTGTTCCTCCTGTTACTAAAATTGACATATTTATCACATTCCTTTCTATATATGTTGTTCAACAACATTTTTAATTTAATTAATAATTATTTTATATTTATTTTTTTACTTATAATATATTGAGGTCTTCCTTTACTTTCATCATAAATTCTTGCTATATATTCTCCAATCATCCATAATGAAAGCAAAATAATTCCACTAAAGAATGTAATTGTTATCATTATAGATGTCCAACCTGGTGTTAAACTATTCCATTTAAATATAAAAGATAAAATCGAATAAATTAATATTATAAACGATATTATAATAGAAAATATTCCAAGTCCACCAACACTTTTTAATGGTTTAGTTGAAAAACTTATAATTCCATCTGATGCTAAACGTATCATTTTTCTAAAAGGATATTTTGTCTTACCTGCAAAACGTTCTTTTCTTTCATATTCTAAAGCTTCTTGTTCAAAACCTACCCAACTAAATAAACCTCTTAAAAATTTATTATGTTCAGGTAAAGAATTTATTACATCGACAATCTTTTTATCAACAAGCCTAAAGTCACCTGTATCTTTTGGAATATCTACATCTGACAATGCATTTAATGTCTTATAAAACATTTTTGCAGTAAGTAATTTAAATTTTGATTCTCCTTCTCTTGTTTTTCTTTTGCCATATATTACATCAGAGCCTTGTTCCCACATTTTTATCATCTTTGGTATAAGCTCAGGAGGATCTTGTAAATCTGCATCTATTATAACTACTGCATCTCCTGAAGCATATCTTAGCCCAGCAGTTACAGCACACTGATGTCCGAAATTTCTTGAAAATGATATTATTTTTACATTCTTATCTTTTTCAGCAATACTATTTAAAATTTCTAGTGTTTTATCTTTACTACCATCATCAACACATACTAATTCGTACTCGTAATTTTCTATACTTTTAAACACTTCGATTATTCTATTATAACATTCTTGTACTACTTCTTCTTCGCAGTACATTGGTATTACAATTGATATTTTATTCATACTGAGCTATCCTTCTATTTTTTTATTACTTTTTACCATGTTTATTGTAATTGCAATCTTTTCTTTTGTCAATAGTTTATATACATAATTTTAGTATACTTAAATTAAAAAATACTTTTTAATGATTTTAAAATATGTTCATTATATTTTTTTGCATCAAATTTTTCTTTTATTATATAACCATTTTCAATAAAATCTTTCATTTTTTCATAAATATCTTGGGCATTTTTTTCTACTGCATATCCAAAAACTCCATCAACTTCTTCATAATCCGAAACCTTAGTTGTTATTATAGGCTTATTCATAACAAAGCTTTCTAAAAACACAACTGGATATCCTTCATATTCTGATGAAAGCACTACACAATCAGATATTTTGAAATAAGGATATGGATTTGATTTAGCTCCTAAAAAAATAATTTTAGATTCTAAGCCTTCTTTTTTTACTATATCTTTATAAATTTCATTATCAGGTCCATCACCTACAAACAAAACTTGAAAATTTAAATTATCTTTTTCTAATAATTTTGATGCTTCTATTATTCTTGTTAACTTTTTCTGTTTTTCATCATGTCTTCCCACATTTAAAAATGTTATAACTTTTTCGTTCTTTTTCATTTCAATTTTACAATTTGACAATTCTTCAATTTTTTTATAATTAATTAGATTATTTAGTGTTATTGTCTCTTTTTCCTTTTGAGGAAAGATTTTTAAAAAACTTGCTCTTCCTTCTTTAGATACAAAAACAAAATGCTTGAATTCGTCATATTTTATATCTTCAAAGAATTTTTTAAATTTTGTAACATCGTTATCAAATAAAGTCAAGTAATCTGCATGTCCCCATAAACAACAATTTTCCGATGCAACTCTACTCATAAATGATGCTGGAATAGAATATGTTGCAAAGCTTGCTGAAAAATCATATTTATTTTTATATTTAACTATAAAAATAATTCTTTTAAATAAATTTATTATTTTTCTTATAAAAATATTTTCATTACTGCTTGGCTTATATTCTATAATATTGATATTTTCATTTAATTCTTCTAAAAAAATACCCTGTTTTTTTTCTAATGCTACAGTTACATTATATCCCATTTCATCTAATTTATTAACAAGCGTAACTAATGCTTTTTCTATTCCTCCAACATCGAGCGAATTCGCAGCAAAAAGTAACTTTATTTTAGTTTTTTTTTAAACACAAAAATCTTACTAAAAAGATAATTGGCTACTATTACGACTACTTGAGATATTAATTTCATTATTTTATCATTTCTATGTAAAATAGTTACTCCTAACCACATTATTATCATATCCATTAAAAGTGTTGCAATTCTTGATACAACAAATTTACTAGCTTCTTTTAATTTATTTTCTTCTTTACTTTCAAATACATATTTTCTATTAGTGAAATATGCAAAGATTACTCCTGCTATCCATGAAATTATATTTGCTATTTGTAATTGGATACTATCTTCTGGATTTAAAAAAGTGTTTACACTTATATAATAAATTGCAAGTGTTACAACTGTTGTTAAAACTCCCACAATTAAATAATTAATTATTTCTTTATATTTTATATATAATTCTCTAATTTTCTTCATATCTAACTCATTCCTTTTTACGATGCTTCTCAAATTTCACTCTAAAGCTCCATTTTCAAACATTTTATCATATAAAATATTAATTTTCAAGAAAAAATTTATAACTTTAAAATTGTTATTATAATTTTATTACAAATCCCTTAACTTTTTCATATTTGATAATATATTATTAGAATAAATTATATATGAACTATAAATTGTATTACAATATTTTCCTTTGAAAAATCTCTTTGTATGTGTTATTATATTTATGTAAACATTTAATTTGTTTCGGAGGTTTATTATGATAGAAAAAATAAAAAATTTATTTAAAAATATTGACTCAATTAATTTAAAAATTATAAAAAAAGGGTTAAAAATTAGTTTTTTAATTATGTTGTTTGCTCTTTTAATATTAGTATGTTATATTACATCATCAAAAAGTTTATTTACATATTACATAGGTATTTCTCTTTTTAAAACTAGTTTATATTTTGGTATCGAGTTTATCATATGCGGTATTGTTATAGACTCTATAAAAAAGGGAATTGCTTAAAAATATTATATTAGAGCACAAACAGCCTAAATGTTGAAAAAGTTTTTAAACTTTTAAACTAATTGTGCTCTTTTTTCTTATTTATTTTCAATCTTTTTAGTTATAGCCTTTAAAGCTTTCTCTCTTGGAAGAATAACCACATGACCGCATTTTGTACACTTTAATTTAAAATCAACACCAACTCTTGTAATTTCCCATAATTTTGAGCCACAAGGATGTTGTTTTTTAGTTCTTACTATATCGCCAATATTATATTCCATGTAATTGTCCTCCTCTAATTAAAATTTTATTTTAAATTTTCTATAGCTTTTTTAAATCTATTTTCAATTCTTTCTTTTCCTAAAATTTTCATTATCTCATACATATCTGGTGTATTTGTTCTTTTGGTTAAAGCTACTCTTAAAACAGTACTTACATCACCAACATGAGCTGAATATTTTTCCGGATTTGCCTTAAATTCTTTAACCTCACCTGCATATCCAAGTTCTGTTGACAATTCTTTAATTTTATCAAACCATGTTTGTTTATCATCATCTTCTGAGTAATATTTTTCGATGTAATTATTTAATATTTTTTGAATTTCTTCTTTATTATTAATAACTTGATATGGATATTCGTCTGTATTGTTTTCGAATTTTTCGTCATACATATATTCAATATTTTCTTTTACATCTGACCATTTAGCAATATCTTTACGAGGCTTTTTATTTCCTCTTTCTATTCCAAATACTTTTAATGAATATTCTTTATTTTCTAACATTTGTGCTAATTCTTTGTCATATCTTTTTGCCCACTCTAATGATAAATTATAAACTTTTTCTGCATCAAATCTTGATATAACCGTTTTTGAAACATCTAATAATTTTATCATATCAAAAAGTGCTCCACTTACACTCATTTTGTTTAAATGGAAATCGAACTCTTCGAATGATTTTTCAGGGTTTTGTCTTCTCCAATTTTCAAAACTTGAATTTGCAATATTCATTAAATATTCTTTTACAGCTAAACTTGGAATTCCAACTTCTGCATAATATGATGCAGCTGCCTCAGGATCTTTTCTTTTACTTATTTTACGCTTATTTCCATTATCATTTTTTAAAAGGGTTGGCGTATGAGCATATTTTGGTGCTTTGAATCCTAATTCTTGGAAAAGTTGTAAATGAAGTGGAACTGAAGAAAGCCATTCATCCCCTCTTGTTACATGAGTTGTTCCCATCAAATGATCATCGATTGCATGAGCAAAATGATATGTTGGAAGTCCATCTGCTTTTATTATAATTACATCTTGATCATTTTCTGGAAATTCCACATTTCCTTTTATAACATCTTTATGTTTAATTTTTTTGTCTTCCCTTCCTGGTGATTTAAATCTAATTATGTATGGTTCTCCTGCTTTAATTTTTTCTGCCATTTCTTCAACAGATAAATTTCTACATTTAGCCCAAACTCCATAATATCCTGTTCTTACTTTCGCTGCTTCTTGTTTTTTCCTTATTTCGTCTAATTCTTGTAATGAACAGAAACATGGATATGCCTTTCCTTGTTCTAATAAATGTTTTGCATAAGCTTGATAAATATCTTTTCTTAAAGATTGTCTATATGGACCATAAATTCCCTTAGATTCTGTTTCTGAAATCATTCCCTCATCTGGTTCAATATCAAAATTTCTTAAAGATTCTATTATTTGATTGATTCCACCTTCAACTTCTCTTTTTTGATCAGTATCTTCAATTCTCAAATAGAAAACTCCTCCACTTTGATTTGCAACTTTTTTTCCAATTAAGGCTTGATATATTGTTCCTATATGTACATTACCCGTTGGACTTGGAGCTACTCTTAGTACCATTGCTCCCTCCGACAAATTTCTTCTTGGGTATTTTTCTTCATAATAACTTATTTCCTTTGCATTTGGAAATATTAAATTTGCTAATTCTTTATAATCCATAAATTCAACAATCCTTTCTTTGCTACATTATGCATGTGATTACTATTCAATAAATAAATTTTCCACACTTTATATTTTTCAAATTCCATTAAACTATATTTCCATTATGATAGGAATTATCATAGGGTTACGTTTTGTTTTAGAGAATATATACTCACGTAAATTTTCTCTTAAAGAATTTTTTATTGTTGACCAATCTCGAATTCCTTTTTCTTCACATTTATGAACTTCATGTCTTACAACCATTTTAACTTCGTCCATTACATTTTCAGACTCTTTAACATAAACGAATCCTCTTGAAATAACATCAGGTCCAGCAACAACTTCACCAGTTGAACTATCCATTGTAAGAACTATTACAATTAGACCATCTTGCGATAGATGTTGTCTGTCTCTTAAAACAACATTTCCAACATCTCCAACACCTAATCCATCTACTAAAATTCTTCCTGCTGGTACAGTTTCTGTAAATCCTGCTTGATCCTGATTTAATTCAAGAACTTTACCATTTTCAAGCATAAAAATGTTGTCTTTATCTACACCCATCATTTTAGCAGTTTCACTATGTGCTATTAAATGTCTATACTCACCATGTACTGGTATAAAATATTTCGGTTTTGTTAAAGCAAAGATTAATTTTTGTTCTTCTTGACAAGCATGTCCAGAAACGTGAACATCTTCTAACGCACTATAAACAACCTCTGCTCCTATTTGCATCAAGTCATCAATTACTTTTGAAACATTGCTTTCATTTCCTGGAATAGGATTTGCAGAAATTATTACTAAATCATTTGGTGTAATTTTTACTTTTTTATGTGTACCTGCAGCCATTCTTGTTAATGCAGACATTGTTTCTCCTTGACTTCCTGTTGTTATTATAACTAATTGATTATCTGTATAATTATTTATCATGTCTATATCTATAAATAAATTATCTGGACATTCTATATATCCAAGTTCCCTTGCTGTTGTTATCATATTTATCATACTTCTACCGCAAACAGCAATTTTTCTTCCATATTTTATTGCACAATTTACTATTTGTTGAACTCTATGAACATTTGAAGCAAATGTTGCAACTACAATTCTCTTAGTACAATGTAAAAATAGCTTATCAAAAACTTCTCCAACAGAACTTTCTGACATTGTAAATCCTTTTCTTTCTGCATTAGTACTATCTGACATCAAAGCTAGAATTCCTTTATTTCCAAGTTCTGCAATTCTTCCTAAATTTATCAATTTTCCATCTATTGGTGTATAGTCAATTTTGAAATCTCCAGTATGAAGAACTGTTCCAGCAGGTGTAGTAATTGCAAGCATAACAGAGTCTGGAATACTATGTGAACTTTGAATAAATTCAATTTTAAAGCATCCAAGTTTTATAGTTTCTCCTGGTTCTACATCATTAAGCTCAGCTGAAGCCGTTAAATGATGTTCTTCCAATTTATTTTTTATTAAACCTAATGTTAGTCTAGTACCATAAATTGGTGTATTAACCTTTTTCAAAAAATAAGGAACACTTCCTATATGATCTTCATGTCCGTGTGTTATGACCATTCCTCTTAGTTTTTCTCTATTTTTTTCTATATATGTTATATCTGGTATAACTAAATCTACTCCTAACATATCATCTTCTGGAAAAGATAAACCACAGTCAACAACTATCATATCGTTTCCATATTCAAATACTGTAATATTTTTTCCTATCTCATGAAGTCCACCTAAAGGTATTATTTTAAGTGTTGGTTTTTTGAAACCAAAATCTGCACTCGTTCTCTTCTTAGATTTAAAAATAGAATCAAATTCTTTAAGTCTATTCTCTCCTTTTACAACTAAACTTCTATTTTCTTGGATTATATTTAATCCATTTTTTGAATGTTGCTTTCTTTTAGAATTTTTTGGTTCGTCATTTTCTAATTTTTTTTCTTCTCCAACTTCGTTTATTTTTTTTATATCTTTTTCATCTCTTTTTAAAGAATTTACTTTTTTTGTTTTTTTAGAATTCTCTACTTTTTTACCATTTTTCTCTTCATCTCTTATAATTTTGCTTGTTCTTCTCGTTCTTACTTTTTTTGTTTCTTCAGGTTCTGCTTTTTTATCAAAATTTTCTACCTTCTCAACTCTTTCTTTTTTTTCTATCTCCCCTTCTTTTCTTCTAGTCGGTTTCTTTCTTGTTTTTCCTATATTATCTTCTGAATTTTTAATTTCTTCCATAATTTTAAAATACTCCTTTCTTATTTTGGCATAGTTATATAAAACAATAATGATTTTCCCTTTAAAACTACATCGCCAATTTTTGCAATAGTAAAAAGACATTTGAAATAATTCGAATACATTTCCCGATTTAGTGTACTCTTTTTTCAAAATCTCTTCTTATTATTTAATCTCTCTTTTTATTGTTAAAATCTCATTTTATACGTTTAAAATTATATCATCTTTTAACATTCAAGTCAAGCTTGATTTTTTTAAATCATTATAGTACACTATAAAAAACAAAAAAGGCATGATGGCTCAAAATTTTTTACTTTCTTTGTGCCATATAGTTTGCCTTAAGAAAGGAATGATATAAAATGTCAACACCACACAACGAAGCAAATTTAGAAGATATTTCAAATATAGTTATCATGCCAGGAGATCCATTAAGGGCTAAATATATAGCCGAAAAATTTTTAAATGATTACAAATTGGTAAATTCAGTAAGAGGAATGTATGCTTATACAGGTTTATACAAAAAGCACAAAATAACAATAATGGCTTCTGGAATGGGAATACCTAGTATGGGAATTTACTCATATGAACTTTTTAAATTTTACAATGTCGAAAAGATTATACGAATAGGGTCTTGTGGAGCATTAGTAAAGGATTTGAATTTATTTGATATTATTATTTCTGAAAATGTTTATACAGAAAGCAATTATGCTTTAACCTTAAATAATGACAATAATCATTTAATCTCTTCAGATTCTTCTTTAAACGCAACAATCATTAATTCAGCCAACAAGTTGAATATTAATTTAATAAAGGGAAATACCGTTTGTACTGATTGTTTTGATCCTTATATAACAAATGAAAAATCTTATATTAAACGTATACCTTCTAATATAAGATTTATCGGAAGCGAAATGGAATCATTTGCTCTATTTTATAATGCAAAACTACTAAATAAAAAGGCATCTTGCCTTATGACGGTAGTTGACACTCCATTTAAAGAAGCTCACGCAACAAGTGAAGAAAGATTAAAAGGACTAGACAAAATGATAAAAATAGCCTTAGAAAGTATTCTTCTATAACTAAACTTTTCTACAAAAAAACCTAAAAATCTTATTTCTAAAATTTTTAGGTTTTTTTTAATTATCTTTTTGTAAAAGAGGCAACCCATTTAATCCAATATCTCCCACAATTACATTTTCTAAAAGTAAAACTTCATTTTGGATATTAATTGACTCAATATCATGTGTTGTAATTACACTTACACTGCAATCAACTTGTAGATAAACTTTGTGTAATGTTTGATTATTCCCCTGTGAAATAAAATCACTTTTAAGATTTGCCATAACAATACCTGTCGTTTTGAATTTTATTTTAATATCAGGCCCAAATCCTACAAAAAAATTATTTCCACTCAATACTCCTATTGGGAACTTCACCTTTGCATCATCATATTCTTCTAACTTTTCTTGAATATTCCAAGCAATTTCTGAAGTAATTTTATCTATCATAAAAACATTGGCACTAATTAACTGTACATCTCCATTTTTATTTCTTTCAATCTTGAATAGATCATTGTAACCATATTTCTCCATTACATTAGAAGATTCTTCGTTTGTTATTTTATTAGCAATAATTATTGTTTCGTCCTCACACAGTTTCATAAATACTGGTTTTATGGATTCCCACAAAAAATAACAAACCAAAATTGCAATCATAAAAACCACAAATACTGGAAAAAACTTTTCGCATTTTTTTGCTTTTCTTGTACCCAGTGATTTTCTTTTATTAAAAATGCTGAATCTTCTTCGAGAATATATTTTATATTGAGATTTGTTGTCTTGCATTTTAATTATTTTCTTTTCTTACATACTTAAATTTAGGAATATATAACTTTTGACCAACATCAATTTTATTTTTATCTTCAATACCATTTGAACAAGCAATATCATCAATTGTGCTTCTGAATTTTTTTGCGATTTTCCATAAAGTGTCTGACTTTTGAACAACGTACAAAATAAGGCTATCATAATCCTCAATATTTGTTTTTCCTGTTTTTGTTTCTTGTATATTATCAATTATATTTATTGAAGTATTTATGCTTGTTTCTACATTAAAAGTTAGCCCAACCTTAGATCTAACACTGCTACTTTCAAAATCTAAATCAACATTATTCACTATAACTTTATTATTTACATTTATTTTATCATCTGACAAATCATTATCAATTGAGACATCGAAAGGCACCTTTTCTATTCTTGTATTTATATTATTTCCTTCTTCTATTATAAAATTAAGTTCTAATTCTCCTTCATATATTATCTTAGATGATGTAATAGTTTCTTTATTTAATGTCTGTCTAACTTCTACATCTAAAACTTTTTCTCTTGAAAGTCCTTCTATATTTAAAGTACTTTCTATTGTAGTATCTTTTATCTTAATATTTTTGTTTGTAGCTGTAGAAATTCTTTTTTGTTCAAAATTCAATTCCATAGAAGGGCTATATAAATCCTGAATTAAATTTATCTGTTTTTTTTCATATGCTTTGCAATTTGCCTCCACTTCAAGTTCTACATAAATAGAATGTTCCTCTGGTTGATTTGGCCTTATTTGTATATTTGTAGGTTCAAAATCTAAATCACAAATATTCTCTTCAGAAATATTTTGTAAATCTATAAATCCAACCACAGGAATTTTTCCATTTACACTATTTATTCTATTATCTTCAGTCAAATACATTACTTTTACATCTGCTTCTGATTTTACCAATATCTTGTTATAACTAATCTTCTTATCTACATTAATTAAATTAATTTCTGTTTTTAATATTTCAGCAACTTCGTCTTGTTTTTCAATGTTTAATGTATCTTTAACATAAACTTTAGTGTTTCCCATACCAAGTAATGAATTTAGACTAAATTGTTTTTGAAGTAATTGTACATCACTAACGTTATTTATTGAACTAATCATACTTACTTCTTCATTTGAATAAAGTTTTATTGTTACTTCTAAACCTGTCTTTACGCTTAATTTTCTTCCATTTAATACTTTACATTCCATATCTTTTATACTTGCTTTTAGACTTAATTGCATTCCTTCTTTTGCCCCAGCTACATTTATGAATTCAGAAAAATCGAACTTTGCGTTTAATGCTCTTAATTTATCTTCTTTGCTATCTGGCAAATACATTATATATGTATTAATATTTCCTTCCATTTTTATTTTTTCATCTTGTACCTCTTTTTTATAAACACATACCTCTCCTGATAGATTTATACTACTTAAAACATCTGGTTTTGAATCAGGTACAATAAAATCATTCTGTATAAAAATTAATTCCTTTTTTTCACAAACAAGTTTATTTATGCATATATTTTCTTTGCTTACTTCTATGTCCATAAAATTAAACCTCCTAATATTTTGTTGTTATTACAACTATATTAAGAGGTTTTAAAGTTTATGCAAATAATTTGAATTTTATTTAAAAATGTTTTCCTTTATTTATTGATTTTTTATTTTTGTTAGCTTCTTCTTGTTGTCTCTTTCTGATTCTTTCTAATTTTTCATCAAAATTCTCATTTCTTGTATTTTTTTCTTTATTTTCATCAAATATTTTATCATAACCTAAAGACTGTTTATATTCTGAACTTTCCTTCATATTACTATTATAATTCTTTAGATATTCTTTTTCATCGTCTTCTTCATAATTATCGTCGTCATCATCATATTCTTCATAATAATCTGAATCTCTTCTGTTTTTTATAGCAACAATACTACTAACTACCATTACTATTACTACAATTGCTATTGCAACTTCAAAAATAAGCTTTCGTATCTTTTCAGCTTTTTCTTTTGCCGCTTTTTGTGGATCTTCTGAAATTTGTTCTATATCTTTATCTTCTTCTACTTCATTTTTTACCACTGCTACATTTTCAGTTGATGAATTATTTAAAATTTCATTTGAAACTTCATTTTTCATTTGATTAGTAACAGTATTTTCATTTGTAACATTAGTATTAGCTATATTTAAACTATTAGTATTGTTGTTGCTATTCGTATTAGTTGTTTCCGTATTATTTGAATTTACAGCTACATTTGTTTTTGATGTTGTAAGCATATAAGTTAAACAATAATAAGTATCACCTTTATATGTTACTTTACTCCATGAATATCCATCAATTTGTGAAGTACTATAACCTGTCCTAGTAAGTTCTACATCTTTTGTTAGTTTTACCTTAGAAACCTCATTTGCATCTGGACTTTTTCTTAAATATGTTGTCCCCTTTGTATAAACAACTTCATTTGTAGTTTTAAAATCAGATGAACTTTCACTTTTAGTGCTAGTATTCTTTTTTACTTCATTTACAGCATTTGAACTATTAGAATTCATCATTACTAACATAAAACTTAAAATTATTAATAATATTATAGTTTTTAATATTTTTTTCATCATTATTTTTCCCCTTGTTTTAAACTTTTATTTATCTTTATTTTTTACTAAAAATATAAAAATAGTATATCACTTATCCATTTTATAAGTCAACATTTATTTAAACATTATTCTATTAATTTTTACAAAAATCTTTCTTAAAATACCATTTCCATATTTATTTTTATAATTATTAGTTTCAAATATTTGTTTAAATTCCTCAAAATTTCTAACTCCTGATATTCTTGGTATTTTATAATTATTTACATCTTTACACGCCATCTCTTCTTCACCTGCAAATGCTAATCTATAATTTTCTTCTTCTAAAACCTTAACAAAATCTTTCGTATATGTGTAATATGGGTATGCTAAATATTTTGCATCAAATAGTTCTGTATTGAACTTTTCTGTATCTTGTTTTATTTCTTCATAATTCTTGTTTTTTATAATTGGTTTTCCATCTTCACCCTGTTCATGAAAATAAAATGTATGAGAACCATAAGTTATATTTTCAAGTTTCGAATTTATTTCATCTAATCCTATAGTTCCATATCTCTCTGCTTCATATTTGGGTGTTTCGGGCATTGTAACTTTTCCAATAACAAAACAAGTAGCATTAAAATCATATTGTTTCAAAATTGGTTCGACTAAATACTTAAAAGAATAAAATCCATCATCAAATGTTATTACAACACTTTTTTCTGGTATTTTATTATTTCCCGTTTTCCAATTATAAAAATCATCCATAGATATCGCTTCATATCCATTCTCTTTTAAATAGTTCATTTGTCTTTTAAAATCATCCACAGTTAAAGCATCTGCATCTTTTTCTTTTTCGCTCTCACTTAATACAATATTATGATATACTAACACCGGTATTTGATATTTTTTTATGTTACAATATTTCCAAACTTGAAATATTGTAACTAATAATATAATAGCTATAATTATATAGATTAATACTTTTCTCATAATAACATCCTTTTTTTATTTAATAATCAAAAAACATTATATACTTTTAAGAAAAATTAATCAACATTTTCATTAAGAATATTTTTTTCATTACTATATTCATTGTAATTTTTTTGAATTTCAACTATTACTAAAGGCAAAATTGAAATTAGTATTGTAAATAGCCATTGAACTTTATTTAATGGTACTAAATTAAATATGTTTGCAAAAAATGGTATAATAACAACAATTATCTGTAAAAATCCACCTCCTAAAAAACTAAAAATTAGATATTTATTTTCAAACAATCCTGACTTGAATATAGATTCTTCTGATTTTACATTAAAACTATGTATTAATTCTAAAAGTCCTAATGCAACAAATGCCATTGTTCTTCCTACTTCTATTCCGTATAATTTATTTCCTAAAGAAAAAGCAAATAATGTAAATGTTCCTATCATTATTCCTTCAATTATTATTTTATACCATAATCCACCTGCAAAGATGCTTTCTCTTGCACTTCTCGGCTTTTTCTTCATAATATTTCCTTCAGGTCTTTCTAATCCTAATGCTATTGCTGGAAACGAATCTGTTACTAGATTAACCCAAAGCAATTGAATTGCTAATAGTGGACTTTTATACCCCAATAGTAATCCCATAAAAATAGTTACAATTTCACCAATATTAGTTGCTAATAAAAAGTGAATCGCTTTTTTTATATTATCATATATATTTCTACCTTGTTTCACCGCTTCTACTATTGTTACAAAATTATCATCTGTTAAAATCATATCTGATGCATTTTTAGCAACATCAGTTCCTCCTTTTCCCATTGCAATACCAATATCTGCATTTTTTAGAGCTGGACTATCATTTACACCATCTCCTGTCATTGCAACAACCACCTGTTTTTTCTGCCAAGCTTTTACAATTCTTACTTTATGCTCTGGACTTACTCTTGCAAAAACTGAATATGATGCTATATTTTTTTCTAATTGCTCATCACTCATTTCGTCAAGTTCTTTACCAGTTATGGCTTTATCTCCCATTCTTAAAATATTTAATTCTTTTGCTATTGCTTTAGCAGTAACAATATGATCCCCTGTTATCATTACTGTTTTTATTCCTGCTTGTCTACATGTTCGTATTGCTTCCTTCACACCCTCACGAGGAGGGTCTATCATTCCAATTAGCCCAACAAATATTAGATTATTTTCTTGATTTTCTATTTTATTATTTAAAACAGAATCATCTCTATAACATACAGCAATTACTCTTAATGCATCTTTTGCCATTTCAATATTTTTGTTTAAAATCTCTTCTTTTCTAGCACTTGACAAATTCTCTATTTTACCATTATTGTAAATTCTGTCACATTTTTTTATTAATACATCTGTTGCTCCTTTGGTAATAGTTCTATATCTTCCCCCAACTTTATGTATTGTTGACATCATTTTTCTACTAGAATCAAAAGGTATCTCATTTATTCTTTCCATTTTATTATACAAATCATTTTTATTTATATTCTCATCTAATGCTTTGTTTACAATTGCCACTTCTGTTGGTTCACCTATAACATTTATAAATCCATCCTTTTTTTCAATTGAACTATCAGTACACATCGAACCTAACTCTAATAAAAATCTCTCATCTTCAGAAGCCATTGTCATACACTTTACAACTGTCATTTTATTTTGCGTTAATGTTCCTGTTTTATCTGAACAGATAACACTACTACTTCCTAATGTTTCTACTGCAGGAAGTTTTCTAACAATGGCATTTTTTTTGGCCATTTTAGTAACACCAATTGATAACATTATTGTTACTATAGCAGGAAGTCCTTCTGGTATTGCAGCAACAGCTAACCCCACTGATGTCATAAACATTTCTATAGGGTCAATTTTTTTAAATATGCCAATTATAAATATAATTATACATATTACTAAGCAAACTATTCCAAGTGTTTTTCCAACTTCTCCCAATTTTCTTTGAATTGGAGTTTCAGGAGCTTCTTCTTTTATTATCATGTTTGCTATTTTTCCTATTTTTGTATTCATTCCAATTTCTGTAACAATAGCTTTTCCACGACCTGCCGAAACAACACTTCCCATAAAAACCATATTTTTCATATCACCAATTTGTATATCTTTTTCAAATATGCTCTCCGACTCTTTTAAAATTGGTTCTGTTTCACCTGTTAAACTTGATTCTTCAACCTTCAGATTAAAACTCTCAATAACTCTTGCATCTGCAGGAACAAAACTTCCTGATTCTAATTCTATAATATCTCCCTGAACTAATTCTTCTGAATTTATTTCCTTTAATACTCCATCTCTTAAAACTTTTGTTACTTGTGGGGTCAATTTTTTTAAGCTCTCAATTGATTTTTCTGCCTTTGATTCTTGAACTAGTCCCATTATACTATTAAAAATAACGATTGCAATTATAATAATTGAATCTAAATAATCATTTTCTCCTTGCATTTTTGAGACAACTGCTGAAATTATTGAAGCTATAATTAAAGTTATTATCATAAAATCATTAAATTGCTTAAAAAACCTTATAATTATATTTTCTTTTGGCTTTTCACTTAATTTGTTTTTTCCATTTTTTTCTTTTCTTTTATTTGCTTCTTCCTCAGCAAGTCCTATTTTAATATTGCAATTTAAAAGTTTTGCAACTTCATTTGCTGTTTTGGTATGCCACATTTTTATCAACTCCTTTTATTTTAAATATATGAATTACCAAAAAAAAATAGAACAAATAATCTTATAAATTTAACTTAATTATATAAAGCGAGAGATATTAATATCTCTCGCTTTTTGAGTTTTTCTAATCACATAGCACACCATTCATAAATTCATATTGATCTGAATCATTTTTAAATTTAACTATAAAAAAAACCTTCTCAGAATTATCTTCTTCAAACTCTTCGTATTCAGAAGAATCATAATTATAATCTTCCGACTCTTCGTCATCCAATTCATAATATTCATCTTCTTCGTAATCTTCTAAATCCTCATCTAATTCATAATCTTTATCTTCTTCACAATCTTCTAATTCATGATATTCATCTTCCTCATAGTCTTCAAAGTTTACCAAAAATTCTCCTCCAAAATATCTCGCTGCATACATACAAGCCACTGCTTCAAATAATACAGCATTATTTATCTTGTCTTCTCCATTACTCAATATCAATTTTATAACTCTATTTTCGAACGCGTCAATCCTACAACCTATTCTATATCTTTCGGCCAATCTTTTTATAGTTTTCAATAAACATTGTATATCCATATTCTTAAGCCTTCTTTCATAATTGTTATTTTTAAACGTACTACAGATTAACAAAACTCTCCTTTCTTATAAATTTAGAACTAAAAAGGTTCTTTTAATGAAACTTATATTTTTATTTTATCACAATATTTACATAAAATCAACTTTTTACCAATGATATGTTTCGTTATTTGAGATTTTAAATCCTCTAAATAATTGTTCTAATAAAAAAACCCTTATTAATTGATGTGGAAATGTCATTCTTGAAAAACAGATTAATTCATTAGATCTTTCTAATACTTCTTTGTTTAAACCCAGTGTACCTCCTATAATAAATGTAATTTCGCTAAAACCTTTAACACAAAATTCTTGAATTTTACCTGAAAATTCCTCTGATGAATATTGTTTTCCTTTTAAATCTAAAGAAATAACATAAGCAGTTTGCTTGACATTTTCAAGAATTTTTTTACATTCTTTACTTTTTATTTCATTTATTATACTTTCATTTATTTTAGTAGGTAAACTTTCATCTTGCAATTCAATTATATTTAATTTACAATATTTGTTAAGTCTTTTAGAATACTCATCTATTGCATCTTTTAAATATCTTTCTTTTAATTTTCCTATACATATTATATTTATATGAATCATATAATTTTTATTTCCTTTAATTTATTCTAATAATATTTTTTACTTTATTATTATTGTCAATTTCAAAAACACAAGCATTAAAAATAGCTTCTCCTTCTGCTATTTTGTATTTCTCCGGAAGTGCAGTTAAAAATCTCTTCAATGCCGCTTTCGGATCCATACCAATAACAGAATTTTTTGGTCCAGTCATACCTATATCCGTAATATAGCCTGTTCCATTTTCAAGAATCTGATTATCTGCTGTTTGAATATGAGTGTGTGTACCAAACATAAAAGTAATTTTTCCATCTAAAAAATATCCCATAGCCTTTTTTTCTGCAGTTGCTTCTGCATGAAAATCAAGGGCAATAATATCTACCTCATTTTTAACCATATTTACAGCTTTTTCAACCTCCAAAAATGGATTTTCTGTTAAAATATTTATCTCAGCTCTCCCCATAGCATTTATTACAGCTATTTTCTTGTTTTTGCATGTATAAATTTCTATCCCTTTACCGCATACACCTTCCGGATAATTTATTGGTCTTAATATTTCCTTGTCATCAATAAATTTGAATATTTCTTTTTTTCCCCAAGTATGATTTCCCATTGTTATACAATCAGCACCCGCACGCAAAATGTCATGATAAAGCTTTTCTGTGAGTCCCATTCCATCTGCTGCATTTTCACCATTTACTATGCAAAAATCTATATTATATTTTTCTTTAATTTTTGGGAGTTTTTTCTGAAGCTCTTTTACTCCAACTTGTCCCACAATATCTCCTACTGCTAAAATATTCATATAATCACCTACTCTCCATTATTTTCATCACTTTTCTTAAAAACTTTTTTTATGTCTTCTTTTTTCTCATTAAAAGAGTTTGAAATCTCATTTCTTTTTTCGACAATATTATTTTTTAAATCATCTGTTTTTTCTGTAAGGTTACTTTTAACATCTTCCACATCTTCTTTTATATTCTGCTTTATTTCTTTAATTTTTGATTTTATTGCCACAAAATTTGGGTATGCTTTAATAAGTCTCCTGTAAATCCAAGATTTTTTCGTTAAAATTGCTCTTACTTTTGCGGTAATTTGTTCAGTATTGTCACTGCTTCCTTCTTTACTTACATTTACAGAAGTTTTTCTAAATCCAAATATTACAACTGTTGAAATTATAGCATCTAACACATATATAGTTGCTAACACAATTGCAATTATATTAATTGTATTTGAATTTAATTTATTCAATTGCCCTATAAAAAATGGATTTGCAATATATGTCAAAATTAATCCGAAAATACCGAATGGAACTGAAGTTCCAAGGCAAACTCTTCCATTAATATTAAATTTTCTTTTGCTATAATCCCACCATCTAGCCTTAAATAATTTTTCCATAATAAAACTAGTTAAATATTCTAATATACAACAAGTAAGTGTTGTCATAACAAATAAAACCAAAGGATCATATTCATATCTGTATAATAACCACGTTATTAGGACAGCTCCACTTCCATATATAGGACAATATGGTCCTATTAAAAATCCCCTATTTATAAATCTTTTTAATTCTATTGATTTACATGTAACTTCTAGGCACCATCCTAGACAAGAATAAATCATAAATAATAGAAAATACATTTGTATCGATAGTTGCATATATCTTTCCTTTCATATATATTTTTAACTATTTTTCTTAATTTTTGCAGCTTTTACCAATCCTACAAATAATGGTGCTGGTTTATTTGGCCTTGATTTTAATTCTGGATGAAATTGACCAGCAATAAAATAAGGATGGTCTTTTATTTCAACAATTTCAACTAAATTTCCATCTGGTGAATTACCTGAACAAATAAGCCCTGCCTGTTCAAGTCTTTCTTTATAATCATTATTGTATTCAAATCTATGCCTATGTCTTTCATTTATATTCTCTTCTTCATATACTTCATAAGCTAAAGTTCCCTTTTTTATTACACAAGGATAACTTCCTAAACGCATTGTTCCACCTTTTTTTTCTACATCCTTTTGGTCTTCCATAATATGAATAACTGGATTAGGTGTTCTATCATCAAATTCTGAAGAATTTGCATCTTTAATTCCTAAAACATCTCTTGCAAACTCTACAACAGCCATTTGCATTCCAAGACATATTCCTAAAAATGGAATATTGTTTTCTCTTACAAATTTTATTGTTTCTATTTTTCCTTCAATTCCTCTTGTTCCGAAACCTCCTGGAACTACTACTCCATCTATATTTGATAATTTTTCTTTTACATTTTCTTTTGTAATTTCTTCTGCATCTATTAACTCAATTTCTGTATTTACTTCATTTTTAAATCCTGCATGTCTTATGCTTTCAATTACAGATATATATGAATCTTCTAATTGTACATATTTTCCAACTATTGCAATTTTAACTTTATTGTCTTTATCTATCTTTCTAATATCATCAATCATTTTTTGCCATTTTGAATTGTCTGGGATATAGCTATCTAATCTTAAATGATTGCATACTTCTCTTGCAAGTCCTTCTTTTTCTAACATCAAAGGAACCGCATATAGACAATCTGCTGTTGTATTTTGAATTACACTTGTTTTTCTAACATTGCAGAATAATGCTAATTTTTCTTTAATATTTTCAGGAATCTCTTGTTCAGTTCTACATACTAAAATATTAGGCTTAATTCCAAAACTTTGAAGTTCCTTAACAGAGTGTTGAGTTGGCTTTGATTTTATTTCATTTGAACCTGAAATATATGGTAGAAGGGTCACATGAATATATAAAACATCTTCTGGATCTTTTTCTAATCCTACTTGTCTTATTGCTTCTATTATTGATAATCCTTCAATATCTCCTACAGTTCCGCCTACTTCTGTTATAACAATGTCAATGTCTGTGTTTTCAAAACTGTATATTTTTTCTTTTATTTCATTTGTAACATGTGGTATAACTTGTACTGTTTTTCCTAAATAATCTCCTCTTCTTTCTTTTTCTATTACTTCAGAATAAATTTTTCCCATCGTAATACTTGAATTTTTTTCCAAATTTTCATTTATAAATCTTTCATAATGTCCTAAGTCCAAATCTGTTTCAGCTCCATCGTCTGTTACGAAAACTTCTCCATGTTCATATGGGCTCATTGTTCCTGGATCTACATTTAAGTATGGATCAAACTTTTGAATTGTTACTTTATATCCTCGATTTTTTAGTAGTCTTCCTAATGATGCTGCTGTTATTCCTTTTCCTAATCCTGATACAACTCCTCCAGTTACAAATATGTACTTTGTGTTCATCTTTTCCTCTCTTTCTTAAACCAAACTTTTTAAGTAATATTTTAATTTTTTCATAAAATAAAAAAATAGATTAAATTCAAACAACAAATTTGGTTTTTTTTTAATCTACTTTTCTATTATAATATTAAGTTTATTTTTTTTCAAGTAATTTTTCTAATTTTACATATTTTTTATGTATGTTAGTCAATGATGTGAAACAAATTCGTTCAAATAATATGATTGAATTTG